>DASVPS010000366.1:0-1901 GCA_036389555.1 Pyrinomonadaceae bacterium | reverse complement strand
CGGCATACGCCTGACGCACCGTGAGTTCGGCGGCCGCGCCGTGCTCGGTTACGACTACATTGTGGGCGGAACCGGCATGGACTGTAACGGCCACGGCACGCACGTCGCCGGCACGATTGGCGGCGCGACTTACGGCGTCGCGAAGAACGCGAAACTCTGGGCGGTGCGCGTGCTCGACTGCGCCAACCAGGGCACTGCCGCGCGCATCGTCGCGGGCATCGACTGGGTGACGGCCAATCACGTCAAACCGGCGGTCGCTAACCTCAGCTTCGCCACCGGCCTCGCCAACAGCACGCTCGACCTCGCCGTGCGCAACTCGATTGCCGCCGGCATCACCTACGTCGTCGCGGCCGGCAACAACGCCGGCGACGCGGGCTTGCGCTCGCCCGCCCGCGTCACGGAAGCCATCACCGTGGCCGCCACCGACCAGGCTGATAATCAGGCATCTTTCTCCAACTTCGGTTCCGTCGTAGATGTGTATGCGCCGGGCGTGGACATCGTCTCGGCTTGGAGCACGGACGACACTTTCACCAACCCGCGTTCCGGCACCTCTTTCGCCGCGCCCTTCGTGGCGGGCATGGCGGCGCGTTACCTGAGCGGCAACCCGCAGGCGTCGCCCGTCGCGGTCAGCCAGGCCATCACCAGCAACGCGACGGCGGGCAAAATCCCCAACGCCGGCGCAGGCTCGCCCAACCTACTGCTCTACAGACCCAACAGCAAGATCGCGTTCGAGACCAAGCGCGACGGCAATTATGAAGTCTACACGGTGAATCCGGACGGCAGCGACCTGATCAATCTCACCAAGACCAGCCCGACATGGGAGGGCAACGCGGCCTATTCGCCCGACGGCACGAAGATCGCTTTCGGCGGCGACCTCGATGATATCTACTGGCAGATTTACGTCATGAACACCGACGGGACGAACATCCGGCGGCTGACCAGCACGTTCGGCACCGCCGACAACTGGGAACCCACCTGGTCGCCCGACGGCACGAAGATCGCCTTTACCAGCAACCGTGACGGCGACGGCGAGGAGATATGGGTGATGAACGCCGACGGCACCAATCAGGTGAAGTTGACAGACACTCCCGGCTACCAGAACCTCCAGCCCGACTGGTCGCCCGCCGGCGATAAGATCGCCTTCCTGACCAACCGGCATAACCCCAACGGGTATGACAATTTTGAGCTTTACGTGATGAACGTTGACGGCACGAACCAGACGAGAATCACGAACAACACGCACCTCGCCGGCGCGAACAACGACTATTACCCCGAGTGGTCGCCGGACGGCACGAAGATCGCTTTCGTCTACGACGGCGGAAACGAGCCGCGCAGCGATCAAATTCACGTGATGAACGCCGACGGCAGCGGGCGCGTCAACCTCTCGAACAACACGGCCTACGAATACAACCCCGCGTGGTCTCCCGACGGCAGCCAGATCGTCTTCATGAGTAACCGCGACGGCAACTTCGAGTTGTACGTGATGAACGCCGACGGCACGAACCAGACAAGACTCACATACAACCTGGGGAACGGCATCGACCCCAAAACCGCGAACGACTACTTCCCCGACTGGCAGGCGTTATAGAGCGCCTCCGTCGGCAACTCCGAGCACGGGCAGGTTGATTTGTACAAGAGGGGAGCGCGCCCACCCACCCCGGCGCGCTCCGCCCAAACCTGTAACAAGTAAGCAATCATGGAGAAGACAATGAAAAACCTCACATCGTTATTTTTGATCATCAATCTATGCGCGCTCAGCTTCGCCCCCGTCGCCGCCTACGGGCAGCTTCGCGGCGCAGTCGCCCCGGCTGCCCCCGCAGCCACAGCCGCGAAACTGCGTAAGAGCGCGGGCGCGATCCCCAACCAGTACATCGTGGTCTTCAACAATAGCGTCGCGGCGA
>DASVPS010000365.1:0-5246 GCA_036389555.1 Pyrinomonadaceae bacterium | reverse complement strand
CTCAGCATCGAGAGCCGGCGACACTTCTTTTTCCTCACTGCGTTCGGGCACGTCGTACGCCGCAGCCTTCGTCACGGGCGTGGCGGCGCGTTACTTGAGCAGTAACCCGCAGGCTTCGCCCGCCGAGGTCAGCCAGGCCATCACGACGAACGCGACGGCGGGCAAGATCGCCAACGCCGGCGCAGGCTCGCCCAACCTACTGCTCTACGCTGAGACCGAGTTGTGGCAACCGGTGACGACCGAACGCCCTAATTACGCGCTGGCGTCGAACGGGGCGACGGTCTCGGCCTCGTCCACCTTCAGTACGGCCTTCCCGGTCAGCACCATCAACAACGGCGACCGGCGCGGCACAGGCTGGGGAACCGGCAGCGGTTGGAACGGAGCGGGCGGTGGTTGGAACGACGCCACGTATGACTCATATCCCGACTGGGTCGAGGTCAACTTCGGCGCAGCGCGCATGCTCGGCGAAGTTAATCTCTTCACCTTGCAAGACGACTACGCGAATCCGTCCGAGCCGACGGCCGAGATGACTTTCAGCCAGTACGGCATGACGACCTTCCAGCTTCATTACTGGGACGGCGTGGTGTGGAGAGTGCTCCCCGGCACGACCGTCACGGGGAACGACAAGGTGTGGAGGAAACTGACCTTCGCGCCCATCACGACCGACCGCATCAGGGTCTGGGTGGAGGGCGCGCTAGCCAACCACAGCCGGATCACGGAGGTCGAAGCCTACCAACCGGCGGCGACGCCCGCGCACGCCAATAATCCCAATAACTACGCGCTGGCGTCGAACGGGGCGACGGTCTCGGCCTCGTCCACCTTCAGCGCGGCCTATCCGGTCACCGCCATCAACAACGGCGACCGGCGCGGCACAAACTGGGAAGCGGGCGGCGGTTGGAACGATGCCACATTCCAATCATATCCCGATTGGGTCGAGGTGAACTTCAACGCAGCGCGCACGCTGGGCGCGGTTGACGTCTTCACCTTGCAGGACAACTACGCGAATCCGTCCGAACCGACAGCGGAGATGACCTTCAGCCAGTATGGCGTGACGGACTTTGAGGTTCAGTACTGGGACGGCGCGGCGTGGAGAGCTATCCCCGGCGCGAGCGTCGCAGCAAACAACAAGGTGTGGAGGAAACTGACCTTCGCGCCCATCACGACCGACCGCATCAGGGTCTGGGTGACGGGAGCGCTGACCAACCATAGCCGGATCACGGAGGTCGAAGCCTACCAGTAGCACCCGCACAGTAAGGGAGCACTCTAAGGACAAGACAGTGAAAAGACTGGCGCATTATTTTTGATCATCAATTTATGCGCGCTCGGCTTCGCCGACGTCGCAGCTTACGGGCTGCGACGGCGGCGCGGTCGCTCCGGCGGCAACGCCAAAAAAACCGCCCGGATTCCAGACCTCCACCGCCCCACCCTCTACCGCAAGTTAAAGCACTTCAAACCAATCAACATCTAAGCTCGTCAGTCGAAAACTACGCCCCGCGCCGTCCGGCGCAAAAATAGAACACACACGGCTTTAGTTGCGTTTGAGTGACATTATTCGAGCGAAGTTTGCACGCCCGGTTGCTTTCTTAAAACCTCATTGCAACAGTTATAGCCCGCTAAATCCGGTTTGTTGCGTAATCCTTCTAATAGCGTTTTGTTTTACTCTGAACCACCCTGCGCCCACCGAGTTTCATACTGAAACACCCCGCTTCCCTGCCCGCTCCTGCGCGCCTCTCCTAAGTGTTGCCTTTCACGGCTTTAAGGTGTGAGGCGGTGTGGAACGCCCCTTGCACTAGTGGATGTTGCAAGTCGGATGAACCACCCCCGCGTAGAGAACTCACTGCGGCACTGTCGAAGTTGAAGGCCCGACATTGTCGCTTCCGGCTCGCATCGTCTCAAACATTTCACGACCACATCTTCGGATAGACGGTTTTGGATTCCACAAGGGTTTTAGGTGTCTTAGTGTGCGAGGCGATACAGGTGCGACAACGTCGCGTGTGTGTCGAGCGGTAATTTTTCCACATTAATTTTTCGCTCACAATTTATAGGTGATGTTAATGAAGCTGATTAAAGTCCTTCCCCTGTTTCTCTGCTTACTGATGCTTGTTCCCCAACTTGCGCTAGGCTTCGCCCCCGTCGATGCCTACGGGCAGCTTCGCGGCGCAGTCGCTCCGGCTGCCCCCGCAGCCACGGCCGCGAAACTGCGTAAGAGCGCGGGCGCGATCCCCAACCAGTACATCGTGGTCTTCAACAATAGCGTCGCGGCGAGCAACGTCGAAGCGCTGGCCGAAGCCCTGACGCGCGCCCACGGCGGCACGCTCGGCTTCACCTATAAACATGCGCTGCGCGGCTTCTCCGCCCAGTTGAACGAAGCACAGGCCGTCGCTCTCAGCCGCAACCCACACGTCGAATACGTCGAGCAGGATGTCATGGTCGAAGGCGCATCAACTCAACCGAGCGCGCCCTGGGGGCTTGACCGCATAGACCAGCGCGACCTCGCCTTGAACAACTCTTACACCTACGCGAGCAATGGCGCGGGCGTGAATGCTTACGTCATCGATAGCGGCATCCGCCTCTCGCATCAGGAATTCGAAGGCCGCGCCGTGTTCGCCTACGACAACGTGGGTGACGGCAGAAACGGCGTGGACTGCAACGGACACGGCACGCACGTCGCAGGCATCATCGGCGGCAAGACTTACGGCGTGGCGAAGGGCGTCAAGCTGCATGCCGTGCGCGTGCTCACCTGCACGAACACGGGGAGCGCAGCGCGCATCATCGGGGGCATTGACTGGGTGGCGGCTAATCGTGTCAGCCCGGCCGTGGTGAACCTCAGCTTCATCGCCGCAACTGCCAACGACACGATTGATCTGGCGGTGCGCAATCTGGTGGCCGCTGGCGTGACGACGGTTGTCTCGGCGGGTAACAACAACATCGACGCCAGCCAGCGCTCGCCCGCGCGCGTCGCGGAAGCCATCACGGTGGCCGCCACTGACCCGGCCGACTATCGCGCGTCATCCTCCAACTTCGGTTCGGTCGTGGACGTGTTCGCGCCCGGTGTGGACATCATGTCGGCGTGGAGCACGGACGACACTTTCACCAACTCGCGTTCCGGCACGTCAACCGCCGCGCCCTTCGTCGCCGGTCTCGTGGCGCGTTATCTCGCGGGGCGTCCGGGCGACCAGCCTGATGCCGTCGCTCAGGCCATCACGAACGCCGCGACGCCCGGCAAGGTCACGAACCCCGGCGACGGCTCGCCCAACCTGTTGGCTTTCGCGGCTGTCACCCTCAGCGACGACTTCAACGACAACGCGCGCGACGCGCAGAAGTGGCTTGCGCCCACGGCGCCCGACTTCACCGTCGCCGAGCAGAATGGCCGCCTGGAAATCACGCCCGCCGCAACCTCGACCAACTACGACGGCTACTACTCGGCCACCACTGTTGACATGACGGACGCGCGCATCTCGGTCGAAGGCGCGAGCGTCCCAACCCTCCCCAACTACGGGAGCTATCTATTCCTGAGCGATGGGGTCAACTACCTGCTGTTCGGCGTGGGCGGCGTGTACGACAACCTCGTGCTGCAACAGAGTGCCGGCGGCGTCCTGACGCAGGCCGTCTTCAACTACAACCCGACGCAGCACCGCTTCTGGCGCATCCGCCACAACCGCGCCTCGGACACCGTCGTCTTCGAGGCCAGCCCGGACGGCGTGACGTGGGCGGCGCTGCACACCGTGCCCCGCAAGTTCCCGCTTAGTAACTTGCAAGCTTGGCTCATGGTGAGACAGTACGCCGCCACCTCGACGCCCGGCACGACCGTCTTCGATAACCTCTGGCACGAGGCGAACCCGACGCCGGCCGTCGTCCTGGCCGACGACTTCAACGACAACGTGCTCGACCCGCAGATGTGGTCAGTTTTCGACACTGCCCCGCCGGCCACGGTCATAGAACAGAACGGGCGCATCGAGGTGTCGCCTGCACCGAATACCGTGGCCTGGCCCGGTGTGTACCTGCCGGCGACATTCGACTTCAGGGACAAGACAATGCAAGTCGAGGTGCAGCCGGCAACTCAGGCGGGCTCGGTTTACACCTGCTTCAAAATTTATCTCGACGCCGAGAGCAAGAATTACCTCATGTTCGTAACCGGCGCTGGATATGATTTCTACGACGCTACGGCCGACGGAGTCCTCGACCGAACCTATGCACCTCGGGACGCCGGCATACGCTACTGGCGTTTCCGCCACAACTCGGACACCAACACCATCAACTTCGACACGAGCACTGACGGCGTGACGTGGACGACGCGGAAAACTGTGCCTGTCCGCTTCCCCATCCATTCGTTGTGGGCGTTTTTCGGCGTGGGCACAGGGGATACGACCAATACCGCTCCCGGCACGGCCATCTTCGACAACTTCCGCTTCGAACGCTATCGCCCGCTCTTCCCGCAGAGCGACAACTTCAACGACAACGCGCGCGACCTGAAGAAGTGGAACACGCTCGCGATGCCCGACTTCACCGTCGCCGAGCAGAACGGCCGCCTTGAGATATCGCCCGCCGCAACCTCGACCAACTACGACGGCTATTGGGCGGCCTCCAATTTTGATCTGATCGACGCGCGCATCTCGGTCGAAGGCGCGAGCGTCCCGATCCTCCCCAACTACGGGAGCTATCTAATTCTGAGCGACGGGGTCAACTACCTGTTGTTCGGCGTGGGCGGCATGTTCGACAACTTCGTGATGCAACAATCGGTGGGCGGCGTCTTGACGCAGGCCGTCGTCAACTACAACCCGGCGCAGCACCGCTTCTGGCGCATCCGCCACAACCGCGCCTCGGACACGGTCAACTTTGAGGCCAGCCCGGACGGCGTGACATGGACGACGCTGCACTCCGCGCCCCGCGGGTTCGCCCTGACCAACCTGCAGACCGTGCTTATGGTGAGGCAGTACGCCGCTACATCGACGCCCGGAACCACCATCTTCGACAACCTTCGGATCGAAAGAAACGAGGGCGGGCTGGCGCGCTAGGAGTGTGAACCGTGGACAAGACTATGAAAAACAAGACTATGAAGAAACTGACCTCGCTGTTTGTGATCATCAATTTGTGCGTGCTCAGCCTCGCCCCCGTCGCCGCCTACGGGCAGCTTCGCGGCGCAGTCGCCCCGGCTGCCCCCGCAGCCACAGCCGCGAAACTGCGTAAGAGCGCGGGCGCGATCCCCAACCAGTACATCGTGGTCTTCAACAATAGCGTCGCGGCGA
>DASVPS010000364.1:0-10052 GCA_036389555.1 Pyrinomonadaceae bacterium | reverse complement strand
AGCATGGCCTACACGCCCGGGGTCGCCCGCGTCTGCATGGCGATCCACCACGACCGCGACAAGGCCTTCCAGTACACGATCAAGCGCAACACGGTGGCGGTCGTCTCCGACGGCTCCGCCGTCCTCGGCCTCGGCGACATCGGCCCGGCCGCGGCGATGCCGGTCATGGAGGGGAAGGCGATGCTCTTCAAAGAGTTCGCCGGCGTGGACGCCTTTCCCATCTGCCTCTCGACGAAAGACCCGAACGAGATCGTCAACACCGTCAAGCGCATCTCGGTCGCCTTCGGCGGCATCAACCTCGAAGACATCTCCGCGCCGCGCTGCTTCGAGATCGAAGAGCGGCTCAAAGAGGAACTCGACATCCCGGTCTTTCACGACGACCAGCACGGCACGGCGGTCGTCGTCCTCGCGGCGCTGATCAACGCGGCGAAGCTGATCGGCAAAGAGATGGGTGAGTTGAAAGTGGTGGTCAACGGCACGGGCGCGGCGGGCGTCGCCTGCACGAAGATCATCATGGCGGCGGGCGTCTCGAAGATCATCGGCTGCGACCAGCACGGCATCCTTTACCGCGGCCGCCGCGAGCACATGAACTGGGTCAAAGAATGGTACGCCGAGAACACCAACCCCGAAGGCTTGCGCGGCACGGTTCATGAAGCGATGGTCGGCGCGGACGTCTTCATGGGGCTGAGCGTGCCCGGAGTCATCAGCCGCGAAGACGTCAAGCGGATGGCCGCCAAACCCGTCATCTTCGCGATGGCGAACCCGACGCCCGAGATCATGCCCGAAGAAGTCGCCGACATCGTCGCCGTGATGGCGACCGGCCGTTCCGACTACCCGAACCAGATCAACAACGTCCTCTGCTTCCCCGGCATCTTCAAGGGCGCGCTCGCCTGCCGCGCCACGCGCATCAACGAGGAGATGAAACTCGCCGCCGCCCACGCCATCGCAGGACTCATCTCCGAAGAAGAACTCCACCCCGAATACATCGTCCCCTCCGTCTTCGACAAACGCATTGCCGAAGCCGTCTCCCGCGAAGTCGAAGAAGCCGCTTACCAGTCCGGCGTCGCGCGGCGCGAACGCGCTGCCGCAGGCGCAAGCGTTAATGAGCTATAAGCGGCAGTGTTCCGCTCCTCCCCGGAGCGGAGTCGGGGGCGATTCACAAATTTCCTCATATGACTGATAGGACACGCACAAAGATGACGTTGGTGTGTCAGTTCGCAGCAAACTACTTCCGCCTCTTTTTCCTACCTCCCGCCCGCGAAATGTTTTGCCTCTGTATCACATATACAGGTATAGGGGGAGTGGGATTACAGCCGTAATTACACCAAAGGGAGAGGACGCTATATCGCATGGAAGCTGACGGGCGACTGCGCCGACAATATTATTGACAGTGTGATTTATACGGTTTATTCTCTGCGCGTTCTGCTGAACGTGCAACCGTCTCGGCTTCATTACACACACTGTCACGCTCCCGGCAAAGTCTGACCTGTGGTCAGCTCCATATACCAATCCCTAATTAAGCTTAAACAGCAATATGTTAAATCCCTTGTCACCGCCAGCACGGGGAGTTCGGTGAACGCGGCGCGCGGACTACTGCCACCGGCTAGTGTCGCCGCGCCTGAAATAGTGCAGTGTGCGTAACGCTATCGATCCCTGTGCGGTGCCGACTGAACCCCATCCCTAATTTCAGGAGAAGCCTAATAGTGTATTTCCGTCACGAGTTGAAATCTTTGCTGAGCGTCCTCGTAGTTTGTGTCCTGATGTTATGCGCGGCCGCCGCGCGCGCTCAGGCACAAACTGCCCCGGCACCGACCCCCGCCGCCGCCACCCCCACCCCGACCCCTGCCCTGACCGAGGAGCAGAAGGCCAAAATTGCCAAAGCGGAAGAGGCTATCCGAGCCGTGAACGTCGCCTTCGAGCGGGCTGAACTAGCCCGGCGCGTGGCCGCTGGACGGACTAGCCAGTTGACCAGATTGACCGCGTTCGAGTCGGCCGACGAGGCCGCGCTTGCGAAGATCGCGGAACTCACGGAGGTGGTCACGCGGGTCGGCGAAAACGAGTTTCTACATGAGGGTGCCAAGAATCCGTACCTGACCGACTTGAATAAGGCTAAGGAGGGACTCACCTCGGCGTGCGGCGCGCTTCCCACGGGCGATAACCTCCCCGCCCAAATCGGCAAGACGCGCGTCGATTGCGACAGCGTGTCCACGCGCGCCACGTCCGGGCTTAAGGCTGTGGAAGACACCCGGACGGAGTTGGTCAAAGCCCTCAAGAAGACTTACGACAGCGGTAAACGCTTCGTGAGCTTGATGGAGGAGCGCCTGAAGCGCATCACTCCCGTGGGCGGCACGGAAGGCGCGAGCGAGAAAGCGAACGAAACGGAAGAACGGCTCATCCGGCATCTGCCGCGGCAACTGCCGGTCTTCACCGAAATCGAACGCCTGCGGCGCAGTTTCCGTGTTGAATGGACGCCGCTCGCCGAAGCCCTCGCCGCCGTGCCGGGCAACACGCACAAGGAGCCGGAAGAGGGTGTCGCGGCCGGGAAGACTTTTACCGCCCTCGGCGAGTTGGATGGGAAAATCAACGGGGTCTTGGCTAAACTCGGCGGGTGGTTCAACACGCTCAAAGCGAGGGCGGAGAGGGAAGCGAGGGACTTAAAGGTCAGGGAGCCGGGGGTGCGCGTCAACCCGGTCGCGAAAAGCAGCGAAGCCTATGGCGCGGCGCAAAGCAGCACGGAACTGGTCGGCAAGTTGAAACAAATCTCCAACGCATGGCTCGTGCTCTCGGCGCAACTGCCCGACCCGTCAGACCTGCCGGGCGACGCCTCGGCTTTCGATCTGGAAGCCACAACGCAGAGCGCGCGCGACCTGGACACGGCCACGCGCAGCCTCAACTTCGCCACCACCGATTTACAGGATGCCGTGGCCGGCGACTTCAGCGATTTTGAAGGCACTCAGGTGTCGCTCTTCTACTTCACGGACGTGCCGCGCCTGATGCAAATTCTGAACCCCTCGACTTACGAGGTGGGCGGCCTCAAAGGGGCGAGCGAGCAGGCCGCGAACGAACGGCGCAAACTCTCGGAGGCGGAACTGGCGCTGGTGGACGCACAAGGCGATGTGAACACGGCGCAGACGCGCGTCGTCGCCCTGCGCGAACGGCTCCGGCAGACGCAGGCGGCCTCCGACGCCGCGAAGAAAATCTTCCGCAGCAGCACCCTCGGAGTGCAGGAGGCGGATCGCGACTTTAACCGGACGACCGAGCAATTCAACAAGGCTAAGACCGCCGCCGACGCCGCGCCGGACGATCCCGCCAAACGCGCGGCCTACGAACGTCTCGCACAGGCTCGCGATCAGGACGAGGCGCGGCTGCGCGAAGCGCGGGAGCGTAACGAAGAGATTGACGAAGAGCGTAAGGCCGTCGAGGCGGAGCGCGCGAAACTTCAGGCCGATCAGCGTGGGTTGCCAAACGACATCCAGCAGGCGGAGATTCGGCTGGAGGCGGCGCAGGCCGCCGTCAACCGACTGCGTAAGAGCGCCATCCTTTCGGCGCAGGCCGAGTCGGAAGCCTTCGTCCGCTCCAGAGACAATCGCCCGTACTGGTACTCGCCCGCCATCGGCTCCAGCACCGACCCCGCCAAGCGCGTGTTGATGTGGGCTTTCAACGACAGCAAGACCATCTTCCTGCGCGGCAAAAAAGCAGACCTCGACGAGGTCAAGGAGATCATCGCCGAGTTCGACCGCCCCGCCCCGCAGGCGCGCATGACGCTGTGGACTCTGGAACTGAGCAGCAAGGCCAGCGAGAGCGGCGTCAAGCGTTTCAATAAGGGCTTGGAGATGGTCAACAACCACCTCTCCGGCTCGCGCGCCTACATCGCCGCCGCCCACTCGCTCCTGCGCGATTGCATCAACGACGAGGTGGGCGCGGTCGCCGAAGCTCAGTATGCGCAACTGCCGAACCGCACGCCGCAAAATGCGAACGACTACTATCTCGCGCGCGTCCACTTCTATCACCCGGAGGTGTTGCACCGGCTCAAGTTCGATCCGGTGAAAGTGAGCCAGCGGCTCGGCACCGAAACGACCCTAAAGGCAGCCGAAATTGACATTCACATCGCCCAGTGGATGATCCCCGATCCGGCCGGCACGACGACGCTGGGCGAGGCGCTGATGGTGTTGAGTCTCGGCAAGCAGGAACACCGCGTGCGGATCATGCGGCGCTTCACCAACCAGTTGCCGATCTACCTGAACGGACTCGGCCTGACGGACGCCCCCGCCATTCAGAACACCTCCATCTGGTTCTCGTCGCTGAAACGCGCCCTCGGTGTGGACGAGCCGCAAATCGCCGCGGGTCAGGACAGTGACCAGCGGGCGCAGCTCAGGAGAGCCGGGTTGACGGACGCGCAGATCGCCCGGCTGAACAACGGCAGTGACGGACTCAACAGCAAGCAACTTGAAACGGTGCGCAGCCTCGTCGCCGGCTCTCTGAAGCCGGAGCAGGTGGAGAGTCTCCTCAACGCGCTGTCCACCGGCGGCTCGGCCGGCGTGGCGAGGAATGCGCGCAGCGGCGGGCTGACCGCCGCGCAACTGGAGATCACGCACGCCCTCGTGCAGCTTTCGTCACAGCGATTGACCCGATACGTGCGCGAGCGCAGCGCGAGGCTCGGCGACGTCAACGCCCGACTCAATCTACTCGACACCCAGATTAGCAACACGCCGAGGCCGCAGAGCGATGACGATAGTTCCGAGGCGCTCCAGCGGCTCGGACGAACGAGGCTGCGACTCCGGGCTGAGAGGGAGCTGGTCGCCCTCGAACTGCTGCTGGCCGCGAGGCGTCTGAAAGACAGGCTGGGGCTGAGCTTCGACGAACTTCTCGAAACCGTTGATGAGGAGGACAGGGCGCTCGCGATGACGGACGCCAACAAGAAGCAAGTGGAGTTGGAGAAAATCGCGCAGGATCGGGAGCAGAAGATCAATACCGCGACGGTGGTTAACAATTTCCGCAACACTCTGGCGCAACTCAGCCAGACGAACCCGCTGCGCACCGCCAACGCGCGCGTGGCGGCGGCGGATCAGATGCTCAAGGAGATCATCATCGCGATGGAGGACGATCTGGATCGTCATTTCATCCAGCCGATGCTGAGGGATTTGCGTGTGCGTCTGACTAACTCCGGGGTCGGGGTCGGGATCATACAGCGCACCTCCGTGCTGGCTACGAACCGTCTGGTAGCGCGCGTTGACCCGCGCGCCTCCGGCCAGTTGCCGCTCGGCAGCGAGGTGGACATCCTCGAAGCCACGCAGCAGATCGCGCAAATCTATCTGGCCTCGCAGACGGCCGGCGTGCTGGGCGCGCTCGGCTCTCTGAACGCGCTGCCGCGCAAGCCCGAAGGGGAACTTTACGGACTGACGACCGGCAACGTCTTCCAGGTCACACCGATCTTCGATCCGTCGGGTCAGGCGCTCCGGTTCAAGTTCGATCACGTCGGCACGTCGCAGATACGCGAGCCGGATGGAACGGTCAACCCGCAACTGCCGCGCATCGAGCGGCATACCGTCAACACCGAAGTCCAACTCACCAACATGGAACTGCGTGAGGTTTCGCGCTTCAACTCTAATGCGCGCCTCGGCCTTGCGACTCAGTACTCCGGCGGATTGCCCATCATCAAAGACATCCCCTACCTGCGGCGCGTGCCGCTCTTCGGGTGGTTTGTCAGGAGGGGCGGGAGCAACGCCGTGACGCAGGAGAGTTTGATTTTCGGTCAGACTACGATGTACCCGACGATAGGGGACATTGTAGACCTGCTCACCGTTCCCCCCGGCACAGCACAGTAAGATAAGGAGTCAGAGGAGATGGGTACTGGATACATTCGCGTTTGGGACGAAGACACGTTTGCAGGGATGATCCGCGTCTGCGACAGCGGGGGCGTACTCGGTGATGACGAGGAGGCCGTGTTCTCCCTGAGCACTTGCAGCGACAAAACGCTGAAGGCCAAACTGAGGAAGTCGAATAGTTTCAACCTGGCAAGACGCTGTAATCCTGAGCCGTTGCAGGATTCGATCAAGGTCAAGTTCGACATTACGGTGGACGGCGGCGGCCTTTTAGCCATGAACGTGGAAGAGAGATAGTCGGCCGGGGACGCATCATGCGTTCGACCGCCGACAGCCGCCGCGTCGCGGCTATGCACAAACGCCCTTAAACCGTAGCGCGCAAGGTTTGGGCGATGAGCGGAACGATGTGGCGTGGGACGGCGATGGCCTGTTTGATGTGGCGTGCGTGGGTGAAGTGGCCGGCGACGTAGAGGCCGGGGACGTTGGTTTCGTAGGTGTCTGGGTTGTAGACGGGCACTTCGGCCAGCCCCGCTTTGACGAATTCTACCCCGGCGCGGCGCAGCAGCGTGTGGTCGGCGTCCGCGCCGATGAGGATGAAAACGGCGTCGTTCGCGATGGTGCGAATCACGCCGTCTTCCATTTGAAGGCGCACTTCGCGTTCGGTGATCTCTTCGAGTTGGGTGAAGAAACAGAGGCGGAGTCGCCCCTCTTCGAGTTCGCGTTCGAGCGGGGCGCGCACCCAGTGTTTGATGGCGTTCATCTTGGGGTCGCGCTGTTCCCAGTCGGCACGCCAGATGACGAGCGTGGTCTCAGCGCCCTCTTCGGAGAGGAAGAGCGCGGCCTCTGCCGCCGAGTTGCCGCCGCCGACGACCATCACGTTCTTGCGCACGTAGGGGTAAGGCTCGACGAAGCGGTGCTGAACTTTCGGGAGGTCTTCGCCCGCCACGTTCAGGCGGCGCGGGTAGGCCATCGCGCCGGTCGCCACGAGGACGCATGCGGCCGTGTAGGCGGCGCGCGTCGTGCGCACCGTGAACGCGCCCGTCTCCGTGTCGCGCTCAATCATCTCCGCGCCTTCTTCGGTGTGGATGCGCAACCCTTCTTCGAGCGCAAAGCGGACGTAGTGCGAGAGCAATTCCTCGCGCGTAGGTTTTTCGCGGCAGGGGCGCAGGGAACTTTCGCGCAGCTCCAATTCGTCGGGCGTGGAGAAGACCGTGCGGCCGACGGGGTAACGATAGATGGTGTCGGCGATCAAGCCTTTTTCGATGACGAGATAGTTGAGTCCGGCGCGCGCCGCGGCGTCGGCGGCAGATAGCCCGGCGGGGCCTGCGCCGATGATCAGTAGGTCGAGTTCGCGCTCATCTGTTGTCGGCATAAGCTTATGTCATATCCTCGCACGCGGATCGAGGTGACGGCAACCGCCCGCCGTCTGGAAGGCGGCCGGGACGCGGGCTGCGCCGCGCCGAACCCGCAAATAAATCTTGACACGCCAGACGGAGATACACTATCGTGCGCCTGCTTTGTGATTGTTCTTTCGCCCCGGCTGATCTCATCCTGCTCGGCACTTTCTCGCTATCCTAATAAGGGCAGAGTCAGCGGCGTTTTCCCAATCCAGTGAGCGCACCTTCTCAGGGTCTATCGCCCCTGGAAAATCGCCGTTCCGCAGATGAAGTAATCTCCCCGCGGCAGTTCGGTTTATCGGCACGTCGGCCGCCCCGCGCGGCGTGCCGGCGCGCAAGAAATTAACACAAACCGTGAAATGAATTCATTGCCGCAGTCATTACATGTGTAGAGGGTATCGGCCGAGACTCTTGCGCCAGCGCGCCCCGCACGCGAACCCCTGCCCGTCTACTTTCCGGATCGACGAAATCCGCCCGCTAAGGAGAAGCACAAGAGATGAAAGAATTAGATCACGACGACATGAGGTATGAAGGGCTGGCCGGTGAAGTGGTCACCGTCACGGTCAAGCCTGAGGGCACGACCCAACTCGTGACCTACACCCTGAGCGGAGTGTCGAGCCATTTGACGCCGAGCAGCTTCATCAGGTTTACCTTGGCGAAGCAGCCGAACGATCAGGCCATCGTCCTGCAAATGAACTTCGACTTCAACGGCGAGGGCAATTATACGGTCGGGGTCACCAGCGTCACGAACGAGCCGAACAACGAGTGCGTCCACGTCGTGGACGGGCCGCCGCTCGCCATCAAAATTTTCCGGTTCTTTGTCAACTGAAACCGCACACCCGCAAAGGAACGACTGAGATGAAAAGCAAAATGGCAGGCTTGCTCCTCACCGCCGTGCTCGCCCTGCTGCTGCCCGCCCCGGCCGCGCGGGGGCAGGAGGCGGCCTTGACGGACGAGGCGAAGATCAAACAGTACCAAAGCGCCATCCAGGTGCTGGTGGACAACGCGCCGCCCGCCGGGTCGGCGGCGGAAGCGACACACCGTACCAGCTTGCAGAGTCTGCGCCGCAAACTGCGCGACCTGCTTCTGGAGAGGCGCGGCGCGACCAAGCAGAGCCTCCGGAACATGGAGGCGATGAAGGCGGTGGCCGAGGTGCAGGCGGTCGCGCAGCAACTCCAACTCGATCTGCAAAACCTCGACGGCGAGATTCAAAGGTTGGATCGCGACCTCGGTTCCGGCGCGACGTTTGCTGCGGCCGAGCCTGCCGCGTCGCCGCTCGCCCTCGCCGACACTTCCGCGCCGGCGACCCCCGCCGCCGCCGTCGTCCCGCAGCCAGCCCCCAGCCCGGCGTCTGCCGAGGTGGTCAAGTCTTTCGAGACGGCCGTCAGCAACTTCTCCGCCGCCGACTTGAAGGCGGCGGCCGCGCCGGCCGAGATCACGGAGAGTAAAATCCCCGAGCCGGGCTGTAACGAACGAGGGCGACCCGCCTCCACCACCTTCTCCCGCCTCGACGAGTTCGTCTGCCGGCTGGCGAGCGACGTGAGCAAACGCAGGACGAAGCGCATCCTGTTGTCGCAGGATCAGGCGCCCCTGTTCTCCATCATGATCGCGAAGCTGTTGAAGACGACGGGAACGGAATCCTTCGCCTCCTTCATCGCGGATGCGCAGGAAGCCCGCACCGACCAGCAGCTCGGAGCCGGGCCGAGCAGCGCGGGAACAACCTCGCTGGTGTCGCGCGGCGGCGTGCCCTACGCCTTCGGCTTCGCCGTCGAGAACGGCGCGGCTGTGCAGACGCGCAGCGACACCACCGTCACCTTCCGCATCAACCCTGTCGGCGCGATCAACGCGCTCGCCAACAAGGGCTTCATCACCGGCTTTCGGCAGAGCGAAAAAGACCCGGTGCTGAACTTCTTCCGCAAGACCTCCTTCGGCTTTACCTTCGACACCGATCGCGGCGGCGACCCCGGCGTCTTCACGGGCGACAAGCAGCAGCTCTCGGCGTTCTCGTTCCGTTACGAGTTCCTGAACGAGCGCGACCCGCGCCACAAAATTTACGAGGCGGACTGGGAGCAGTTCGTGGCGGACGAGGGCGTCAAACTCGCGGCGCAGATTTGGGCGACTACGCTCGCCCTCAACAATTTTGGGACTCGAACCTCGAACATCTCGTTTAAAGACCCGGCGCTCCAGTCGTGGTTGGATCAGACTAACGACCTGATCGCCGCCACCTCCGGCACGGACATCAACGAGCTGGAGCGGATCATCAGGAGTCAGGCGAACCTGCTGCCGGTCGGCCTCGTCTCAGACGAGACGGTGGCGGCGGTGACGGGCTTCGCGCGGCAGTTTCAGGCCTACTCGAAGAAGAAGAACGAGCTGCTCGACCGCATCGCCAAAGGGCGCATCCTGACCTTCGAGTACACGAACAACCGCGAGGTCAGCGCGCCCGACACTTCGAACTTCACCTTCATCGCCTCGACGGGCATGGCGCGGCGCATCTCGCTGACCGCCAACGGCACGCTCACTATATTCAACAAGCTGCCGCTCCCGGCGTCTCTCACCGATCCGCGGCCGAGCCGCGTGCGCGACTTCCAGTTCGCCGGGCAGGCCGACGTGCCCTTCAATCTGGGCGAGGCCGGGCAGTTCGTCTTCTGGTTCGGCGGCCGGTATGAGCGGCTGGTGGAGAACGCATCAACCCTCGGGGGCGCGCTCGTCCCGAACACGAAGGGTGACATTGCCGTCGGGCAGTTCGGCCTGAAAATCCCGATCCGGAGTTTGGGCATCCAGTTCCCGATCTCCTTCACCATCGCGAACCGCACGGAACTCGTCAAGGAGAAGG
>DASVPS010000363.1:0-19260 GCA_036389555.1 Pyrinomonadaceae bacterium | reverse complement strand
TCAAAATTAAAGTCGCTCCGCCCCAGAAATTCATCAAGCACATATTCGTGCGCAGCCAGGAGGGATATTTCTCGCCGACGCCGACGCCCGCGCCGTAAAACTCCTCTGCCCGCACCGCTTCGCTCCGAACATCACACGGCGAAATGCTCCGCGCCTTCAGGGGGCGACCGCGCCGCCCTGCATCTGCCCGAGGCGCGCCGCCGCTTCCGCGCAACGCGCGTCCGGCGCGGGGCGCACGCACAAACTCCCCTGCAAAAACTTTTGGTATTCGCCTGCGGCCTCCTTCGCGCGGCCGAGCGCATCGAGCGCAGAGGCGATGCGAAGGGCGAGCAGTTCGTCCGGTTCGCCGCCGCGTTCGGCCGCTCGGAATTCGGCGAGTGCGGATTCCGTCTGCCCGCCTTCGGCGAGTTGGACGGCGAGGAGTTTGTGCGTGTGCGCGTCGTCAATGATGCGCAGCGCGGCGCGGTATTCGCGTATGGCGTCATCGCGGCGGTTGACCAATCGCGCATTGGCGGCGCGCGTGAGGTGCGCGTCGAAGCTGTAATAGTCGCGGTAGAAATAGACCGCCCCCGCACAGAGGAGCGCGAACGTGTAGAGGAGAGACGGCGCGTAGCGTTTGAACCGAAAGGGCATGCGAGCCATTTGCGGCGCATCGGCGGCGGCGACTGGTTCGACGTGGTCGGCTGCAACGTCTTCGCCGGTATCCGCGTCGATTTCTACGCCCGCCGCGACGACATCCGTTCCGCTCATTTCATTAAGTCCGGCCGCGCCGGTTTCCACGCGGTCGGCCGTGCAGGTTTCCTCAGGATCGGCCTCGCGCGTTTCTGTCGAGGCAGTTGTTTCCGGGGCGGCGTCGTGTGCGGCGGGAGACGGCTTGAATATGCGGGCGATGAGATAGAGGGGGAGGACGATGGGCGCGTAGATGAGTGTGGCGAGCGTCCATGCGGCGACGGCATAGGCCGGGAAACGGCGGCGCGCGTCGTGTAGCACCCAGGCGGAGGCGAGCACCGCGAAGGCATAGAGCAGCGGCGGGAGCCACTCGGTTATTTGTCCGGCGGAGATTTGCCAGCGCGGGGTCAACTCTGAATCACGGCTGCTTGCTAATGTCTTCGCCCACCGCGTGCAGCGTCATCGAACTCGACAGCCCCAGACCGGAGAGGCGGCCTGCCATCAGCACGATGACCTGTCCCTGCTGCACGATGCCCGCCTCCAGAAGCGTGCGGTCGCCCGCCTGAATCATGCCCTCGGTCGAAGACGGCGGCGGGTAGATATGAGGCTCGACCGCCCAGATGATCGCCAGTTCGTTCATGACCTCGCGCGAGTGCGTGAGCGCGGCGATGCGCTGCGCGGGGCGCAAGGCCGAGAGCCGCCGCGCCATCAGTCCCGACTCCGTGAAGACGGCGATCACCTTCGCGCTCATCTCCTCGGCCGCGAAGGCCGCCGCCTCGCAGATGGCGCGGCTGACGCGCCCCGACTGTTTGCCCGCCCACTTCGTCACCAGACTCGACCCCGTGCTGCGCCCCGTCTCGGCCGCCTCGATGATGCGCGCCATCGTCGCCACCGTCGCCACCGGATACTCGCCCGTCGCCGTCTCCGCCGACAGCATCAAGGCGTCCGAACCGTCCCACACGGCGTTCGCCACGTCCGAGGCTTCGGCGCGCGTCGGCCGCGGCTCTGTGATCATGGACTGCAACATCTGCGTCGCCGTGATGACGAACTTGCCCGCATTGTTTGCCTCTTCGATGATCCGTTTTTGATAGACGGGGACGAGTTCGACGCTCGTCTCGACGCCGAGGTCGCCGCGCGCGACCATCACGCCGTCGGACGCGGCGATGATCTCGTCCAGATGATCTATTGCCTCCGACTTCTCGATCTTGGCGACGAGCGGGGCTTTGCCCCCGGCGGCCTTAATCAACGACTTCGCTTCCAGACAGTCTTCGGCGCGGCGGACGAAGGAGAGTGCGATGTAGTCCGCGCCCTCGCGCACGGCAAACTGCAAGTCGCGTCGATCCTTGTCCGTCAGTGAAGGGATGGGCAGAACGATGCCCGGCAGATTGATGCCCTTGCGCTCGTTCAAAAGTCCGCCGTTGATGACGCGGCAAATGACATCGGTCTCGGTCGTGCGTTCGACGCTGAGGGCAATCGCGCCGTCGTCTAAAAGAATGCGCGCGCCCGGATGCACGTCGCGCGCGATGCCCGGATAATTGGTTGAGACTTCGCGCGCGTCGCCGTTGACGGAGCGCGTGGTCAAGGTAAAGAGCGCATTCTCTTCGAGCATGACGGGCTGGCCGCCTTGCAGCACGCCGGTTCTGATCTTCGGGCCGGAGAGGTCTACGAGGATGGCGAGCGGGCGGCGCATGCGTTCGGCGGCGGCGCGGGCGCGGCGGATCGTCTCGACGTGCTCCTCCTGCGTACCGTGCGACATGTTGATGCGAAAGGCGTTCGCGCCCGCCGCGAGCAGCGCTTCGAGCGTCGCCGGTTCGCGCGACGCAGGCCCCAGAGTGGCAAGGATTTTGGCTCTTCTCATTTTTTTAGTGAATCATCAATAAAATGAAGAGACGTAAATGGTGAATGGTAAATCGTGAATAGAAAAAGACAGGTTTTATCTATTCACGATTTACCATTCACCATTTACGTCTCTTCATTCTTACTCCGTCGCCGGTTTATCTGCGAGTGCGGCCTGCACGGTGCGTTCGAGTTCGGCACCCATGGCGGCGTCGAAGCCGACGAATTTTTTCAGGAGTCGTCCCTGGCGGTCGTAGACGTAGGTCTGCGGGATCGCTGTGTTGTCGGCGAAAAAGAGTTCCGACATTTGCGCGTCCGGGTAGCCGAGCGCGTACTGGATGCCGAACTCCTCGATGAAGCCGGGCACTTTGGGGCGGTCTTCATCGCCGCCCACATTCAGGCCGACGATGTGCAACCCCTGCGCGCCGTAGCGACGCTGTAGGGCGATGAGGTGCGGAACCTCGTCGCGGCAGGGCGGGCAATACGTCGCCCAGAAATCGAGGACGAGCACCTTGCCCTGAAAATCCGACCCGCGCGCGCGCCGCCCGTCGAGCATCGTCCACGTCGAAGCGTTGACGACGGAGACGCCGCCGTTCCCGGAGGTCGCCCCGGGGTCATGAGCCGTCGCCACCGGCGGCATCGGGAGCGAGGTGCGCGGCAATTTCGCGCCCTGCGGCGTGTCGGTCGCCGCGCGGTTCGACGATTGCGAGGCGGTGTAATCGGTCGTGCCGCACGCCGCCAGCGCGAGCGAGAAGACGAGCACGCAACCAACAACTGCGAGCCGACGCCTCTTCAGAAATAAACGTGACGACAACATGCTAACTCCAAACTCCTGTCTTGTGGGAGATGCGGCGTATTCTACACGACGGCGAAGAAAATGATGAAGGACGAACAAGAATTGACTCATTGATTCATCGGTTCATTGAATCAATGAACCGATGAATCAATGGGTCAATTCTTCATCCCTCATCCCTCGTTTGCTCCGTCTCTTCGAGCGAAGGGCGCTGGTCGTGCGCGGGCACGCGGTAGTCTTCATCAGCCCAGTGGCCGAAGTCGAGCAGTTTGCAGCGTTCGGAACAGAAAGGGCGATGCGGGTTGTCTTGCCATTCGACGGCTTTGTTACAGGTCGGACACTTCTTCATAAAGCATTAACTGCGGGGCGAGGGGAGACGGGAAAGGGGAAAGGCAAAAGCAGCGTTCAAGCTCATCTGCTTTTGCCTTTCCTTTAACCTTTGAACATGTTCCCCTGGCCTTGATTTCCTTTTCACGCCGTCGCGCGTTCGGAGGGCGGCGGCTTGATTAAAATTTTGCGGTCAACGAAGTCGATCATACCTGCGCGCCGCATGTCGTTCAAGCGGACGGTGACGCTCTCGCGCGTCGAGCCGACGAGCGAGGCGATTTCGCGGTGGGGGAGGTTGAGATCGATGAGCACGCCGTCCGTGCCGGGCTGGCCGTAGCGCGTGGAGAGTTCGTGGAGCAGTTTTTCGAGGCGCGCGGGGATGGCGTCGAGCGCAAAGTCGGCGACGCGCTGCTCGGAACGCGCTAGTCGTTGACCGACCAGACGGAAAGTGTAATCATAAAGCGTGCGGCTTTGAGCCATGGCCTCTTGAAAGTCCCCCACCGGAATCCGTAGCAGCCGCGCCTGCTCGAAGGCGATGGCGCACATCTGTCTATCCCCCAGCCCGAAGAGTGCGAATTCGCCGAAGAGCGTGCCCGTGGGAAGAATGTCGATGACGGCTTCGCGCCCCGTCTCCGGTTCGCTCCGGCACAGTTTCACGCGCCCGCGCGCGATCAGGTAGAGCGCGTCGGCCGTGTCGCCGTCGCGGTAGACGAAACGGCGGCGGCGGAAATCAACGGCCGTGGAGGCAGCGGCGAGTTTCGCGACCATTGCCTCGTCGAGACCGGCGGCGATTTCGGACTGGCGTATAATGTCTGCGCGATCCGCGACGCTCAGGTCGCAGGCTCTTCGGTGCGGCATAATGGGGGGAACCTCGAAATTGTTAGTGGTTAAAGGAAATCAATCTCAGCTTGTTTGGCACGGGGCAAGGGTGCGAGTCTGTGAAGCTGATGAAATTTGATCAGCGCAAACCGGCAAGGCAGTATGGAGTTGACGCAAATCTACGAGCGGGCATTCGGTCTGTTGAGATTTATTCGTACATGATCGAAAGGATTCAGGTAAGTGGTTCGACCGAACGTGGGCAACAACGGCAACCGTCCTTGTTAAAGCGCACTCTAACATGAAGGGCGGGCGCATGCAAGACCTCTTTTCAACTTTGGTCGGGAAGAATTAGCGTTATATATGTTAAGCAAATTCACGGTGCTCGTGGTGGATGACGAGCCGGATAAACGGCAGTTGCTCAAAGTCGCGCTGGAGATGGCGGGCTATATCGTCCACACGGCGAACGACGGCGCGCAGGGACTGGCGGCGGTCGAAGCGCACTCGTTCGACCTGATCGTGACGGATGTGATGATGCCACACGTAGACGGCTACGAGATGGTCAAACGCATCCGCGCCAATCCACAGACGCGCTTCATCCCCGTCATCATCCAGACGGCGGCCAAGGGCGAGGCGCAGGACGCGCGGCGCGGTTCGCAAGTGGGCGCGATGGGCTACATCACAGACCCCACCGATCTCGATCTGCTGCTCGCGCGCGCGCGCACGCTGCTCGATTTCAAAAACTATCTCGACTCCTGCGAGGAGGCCGCTTTCACAGACCACCTGACGGGGCTGGCGAACCGTCGCCGCTTCGAGCGGCAACTGGAACGCGAGGTGGCGCGCACGCGCCGCTACGGCCATCCGTTCTGCCTGCTCGTGCTCGACATAGATCATTTCAAACTCGTCAACGACACCTACGGGCACGAGGGCGGCGACGAGACGCTGCGCCGGCTCGGCCACGTCTTGCAGACGGGCACGCGCGGCGTTGACACGGCGGCGCGCATCGGCGGCGAAGAGTTTGGCATCATCCTGACGGAGACGGATTTCGAGCACGGCCTTGAAGTGGCCGAACGCCTGCGCAAGACCATCGCCGAGACGGACATCCCGGAAGCAGGGCGCATCACGGTGAGCATCGGGCTGGCCGAGTTCGCCGAGCCGTTGCGCGACGGGCGCGAACTCTACGCCTCGGCCGACGCCGCGCTCTACGAAGCGAAGCGACGGGGACGCAACCGCGTCGTCTCCGCCACCCTCGACGCGAACTCCACGCCCGCTATCGGCGTATCATAAAGAATGCGGAATGCGGATTGCGGAATGCGGATTGAAAAGCAAAGCGCAGCGAGAAGCAGTTGCCTGTTTTCTAATCCGCATTCCGCAATCCGCATTCCGCAATTGGAGGATTGAAATGGCTGATTATCGAGACAAGTTGGACGAGTGGCGCGAGGCGGCGCGGCGCAAGGCGCGCGAGTTGGATGATAAGTATAAGATCAAGGATCGCGTCGAAGAGGGCGCGCGCGCGGCGCAGGACGCGGCCAAGCGCGGGGCGACGCGCGTGGTGAGCGAAGCGGAGCGTGCGCGCGCCGAGGCCGAGCGTTTGGGCGAAGACTACGACGTGCGCGAGGGTGTGGGCGAGGTGCGCGAGCAGGCCGTCCGCGCGGCTCAGGAGGCCGGGCGTGCGGCGCGTGAAGCGGGCGAGAAGTTGCGCGGCGCGGGGCGCACGGCCGGAGAGCGTGCGAACGAGGTGTTCGGCGGAGCGAAGAAGCATTACGAACGCGCGGCGCGGGCTTACAGCGTCGGGTCGGGCGTGACGCGCGCCACTTCCGCCGCGAGCGTGGGGCTGTTCAAAGCCTTCGACTGGGCGCGCGAGAATCCGAAGCAGGCCGTGCTGGTGTCGCTCTCGATTGCCGGCGGCCTCGGCGCGGGCGCGGTCTTCCCACGTCTCGACGGCGTGCTCATCGGCGCACACCCGCACTGGTTCACACATTCCGCGCTGCCCGTCTGGGCGCTCCGGCGCGCGGGCGCGAAGTTTGACAGTTACCTGAGCGAGCGCGAACGGCTCGTCGCCGCGGGCGAACTGACGGAGGCCGAACGCAAGCGCGCCGAGTTCGAACGTTCAATCGTGCGCTATGTGGGCGCGCCGCTGCTCGGCGCATTCAGTTGCGCGGCGGGTCTCGCCATCTGCGCGCAGATTTTTCAGCCGGGCAACATCGTCGGCGCGCCCATCAGTTGGCTCCTCGGCGGCAACCCCGTCCTCGAAGGCATCTGGCTCTTCTCGAACGGCGTCATCTGCTTCCAGCAGGGCTACAAGTTTTTCATGATCGCTCTCAAAGACCAGCAGGACGTTCATCGAATCGTGCGTGAGATCAAGGGCTTACTGCCCGCGATGGCGACAGCCTGAGCGTCGTGAATGATCGCTTCAGACGCTGGTATGAGGCGCGGAAGAATCAGTCGAAGCAGACGAACTTTTAACTTCTAAATCTTCAGAAGGCCGCCGCGTGGTTAATACGCGGCGGCCTTCTCTTTTCATTGGTGGCCTTCTCTTTTCATTAAAGAATCTCTCAGCGTTCAACTAACTTCATTCTGTTTTCAACTGCCAGACCAAGCCTTCGGTTCGAGTAATTAACTAACGCGCGCAATCCAGTTCCGTTAACAAGTTACTTCGCCGCGCGCACAAACGGACGCAAGCGCGATCTGTTTTCAGTAAAAGTGAATTCGGGTGCTAAAGAAACGCCGGGCGCATGTGCGCGCGTGGCGCGGGCACGACTCAAGAGATCGTGACGGGGAAGGGCACGAAGCAGAGCAGGAAGACCATGAGCGTGAGGAGCGCGACGAGCGCGCGGGCGCGGCCGAGAGGGCTGAGTTCGTCAACGGCCTGCGGATGCGGGACGCGGAGCATGACGAGCAAAAGTAGCGCGTAGAGAAAGCCGCCGGGCGAGTTGTGCCAGCGCCAGCCGAGCAAGGCCAGAAGCGCCATCGAGATGAAACCCGCGCGGCTGACCCATGCGTGCGTGCGTTTGCCGAAGACGGCGAAGACGGCATGCCCGCCGTCGAGTTGTCCCACGGGCAGCAGGTTCAGGCTCGTCACGAGCAGGCCGATCCATGCCGCGAAGTAAAAAGGGTTGGGCGCGATGTTGTTGAGTTGGACGCCGAGCGCGTGCGCGAACAGACGCAGGAGCGGCGGGTCGTTGAAGGTGATGAGCGTGCCCGCTGCGGC
The DNA here is from genome assembly GCA_036389555.1 of Pyrinomonadaceae bacterium. Taxonomy (GTDB): domain Bacteria; phylum Acidobacteriota; class Blastocatellia; order Pyrinomonadales; family Pyrinomonadaceae; genus JAIVJZ01. The sequence continues at coordinate 11,608 of DASVPS010000363.1, read as the reverse complement.
AGACTCTGCGAGGGGCGGCGCGGGTTCGGCGGTCAGGAGCGCGAGGACGGCGACGGGGATGATGACGATGAAACCCGCGAGCGGCCCGGCGACGCCGATGTCGAAGAGCGCGCGGCGTGTCGGGATAGGCGATTTGATCTTGATGAACGCGCCGAACGTGCCCGCGAGAAAGAGCGGCGGCGCGGGAATGAAGAACGGCAGCGTGGCGCGGACGCCGTAGCGCCGGCAGGCGACGTAGTGCCCGGCCTCGTGCGCGAGCAGGATGGAGAGCAGCGCGGCGGCGAACGTCGCGCCCTCTGCGATCAGTTCCGTGTGCGTGAAAGCTTGCCTGAGGAGTTCGCGGACGGAAAGAAAATAGTAGGCCGGGACGTAAAAGAGGTAGCCGAGCCAGCCGGCAGGCGCGGTGAGGTTCGGTTCATATTCTGGGACGCCCGCCGCCATCGCCGCCTGCATCGTCCCGGCGAGCGTGGCCGTCAGGGCGGTGAGCAAAAAGAGCGCGATGTGGCGCGCCCACTCGCGCGCGGTCGGGCGCGCTGCTTGCCGAACCCAGGATGCTTGGCGATCTAGGAGAGGCGGGAGCGGATGAAGTGTCTCGGACATAATTCAAGTGACCAGTGACAAGGCAGAAAAGCCGTGAATCGTGAATCGTAAATCGTGAATAGATAAGAACTGGTTTTCTCTATTCACGATTTACGATTCACGATTTACTTTCTTATCTTGTCACTCGTCGCTCGTCGCAGCGGGCACGTCCGTGTCGTGTCCGGCGCCGTCTTCGGTGTCGAAGCCGTGCGCCTGAAGTTCCTTGCCGGGCTTGAAGCGGATGGTCTTCCCCGTGGGGATGGCGACCTCTTCGCCGGTGCGCGGGTTGCGCCCGACGCCGCGCTTGCGCGGTTTGACGACGAAGACGCCGAAGCCGCGCAGTTCGATGCGTTCGCCGCGCGCGAGCGCCTCCTTCATCGAGTGAAAGAGCGCGTCGACGGCCTGCTCGGCCTTCATCTTCGGCACGCCCGTGCGATCCGCCACGCGGTTGACGATGTCGAGTTTAATCACGCTTGATGAGCCTCCGTTGGCGTCCGTCGGACGGACGGAAATTGGTCTGTAAAGTATGGACGCTGCTTGATAAACGATAATAGAGACGCGCCGCGAACACTGTCAAGCAAACGCCCCCGTGTTGGCAAAGCGCGCCGGCACGCCCCGCGTTGACAAAGCGCGCGGCGCGCGGCTAACCTCGAAAGCCGTGATCTTCGAGTAGCCAGAGACGGACGGACGAGTAACGAAAAAGCCTATGTTCAAGCGTCAGGGAGCGCGCCGTAGCCCGCAGTTCGGCGACATCCGAATAGAGGACGACCGCGACATCGAAGTGCAGCGGCTCGACCGCGAATCGCGCAAGCACTTCTGGTCGGAGGCGCGCCTGCTGTTGCGCGATCTGGTATTCGCGCTGCTGGTCGCCGCTTTGTTCGTCGTCTTCGTCGTGCAGCCCGTCAAAGTCGAAGGCACCTCGATGCTGCCCCGTCTCCACGACGGCGAGCGCATCTTCGTCAATAAACTTGTCTACTACCACTGGCCGAAACTCGACCGCGGCGACATCGTCGTCTTCTGGTTCCCGGACGATCCCGATAAGAGTTACATCAAACGTGTCATCGGCCTGCCGGGCGAGATCGTGGAGGTGCGCGGCGGGCGAATCCAGATCAACGGGCAGGACTTGAACGAGCCGTATCTCGACCCGCAACTCAACGTCGGGCGCATGACGCTGCCGCCCGCGCTCGTCAAACCGCACTATTATTTCGTGATGGGCGACAACCGCGACAATTCCAGCGACTCGCGCATCTGGGGGCAAGTGCCGGAAAAATACATCTACGGCAAGGCGCTGCTGCGCTACTGGCCGCTCTCCGACGCGACCATCATCCGCCACGAGACCGATTACGCGCTCACCGCGCCCGACGCACAGCCGACGCCCTTCGTCGAGCCGGAAGAGGATGAAGAAAGTGAGCCGTGAGCACTAAGCAGTGAGCAGTGAAAACTGTTTCCCGTCTGCTCGCTGCTTAACGCTGACTGCTTACTGAATCGCAATGCCTGACTGGTTGAAGCCGCTCCTGTTGATGTTCTACGCGCCGATGCGCGGGATGGGCTTGGTGCGCGACCGCGCGCCGCTCGGTTTCGCCGCCGCGCTCGCGCTCGGCGCGAAAGTGGCCTACGTGATCTATACGCAGTGGCCTTATGTGGCCGCGCGCATCGGCAGCGGCGGGCTGTTCGTCGGGTTCGCCGTCTTGGGCGGGACGGTCGCCAGCCTGCTCCTCATCGTCGTCATCTTCGTGCCGGGCTTGATCTTCTTCGCCAACCTGTTTGAGCGACGCGGCAGTTTCAGTCTGGTGTTGCAACAGGAGTTCGCGCCCGCCGCCTCCGCCGTCCTCTACGCCTGGACGGCGGCGCACATCGCCGCTCTGCCCATCGCTCTGCTCTCACGCCTGAGCGGTTTTGAAGCCGACCGCATCGCGGAGCTTCAGCAGTTCTGGCAGAACTTCGGCAGACAACAGAACGTGACGCCCGACGTGATGGCGCAACTCACAGACCCGCAGCAACTCTCGCAGAGTTTTTCGGTCACGCTCGTTTTGCCCTTCTTCCTGTTGTGGACGCTCATCGGCGTGCGCGAAGTGTTTCGCCTCTCGTGGCCGCGCGCGGCCGCCGCCATTGTCGGAGGCGGCGTCATCATGACGCTGCTGTCGCCGATGGTAGCGATGCTCGGTCGTTTTCTCGCCTCGCCGTTTCTGTTGTTCATACTGTTCTTCCTGCTGCGCGGTTACTTCGGCGAGGTGATGCGCACGCAACGCGCGCGCGCCTCGTTCCGGCAGAACCTCGAAGCGGCCACGCTCAACCCGGCCGACGCTTCCGCGCATTACAACCTCGGCCTCGTACACCTCCAGCGCAAAGAACTCGAAGAGGCCAAAGCGCGTTTCGCGCGCGCCATCGAGATCGACCCGGACGAGATTGACGCGCACTATCAACTCGGCCGCATCAGCCGTATGCAGAACGACCCGGCGGGCGCGATTGCGCGCTTCGAGCAGGTCGTGGCGCGCGACCAGAGCCACGCGCAGCACGAAATCTGGCGCGAGATCGGCGCGACCTATCTGTCCGCCGAGCAGTACGCGGACGCGCACGACGCGCTCGAACGCTTTCTCGACCGCCGCCAGGCCGACCCCGAAGCGCTCTATCTGATGGGGCGCGCCCTCTCAGGCATGGGACGCGCGCGCGAGGCCGCCGCTTCGATGCACGCCTGCATCGAAGCCGTCAAAACCGCACCCGCTTACAAGTATCGCGCCGAGAAACGCTGGCTCAACGAGGCTCAGCAGTTCCTGCGCACGCAGGCGACGAATCAATTATGAGTGAAGCTAAAGCTCCGGCGCTGCTCGCGCTTGAAGATGGACGCACGTTTCGCGGTCGCTCGTGGGGAGCGGAGGGCGAGGTGTGCGGCGAGATGGTTTTCAACACTTCGATGTCGGGTTATCAGGAAGTTTTGACCGACCCGTCCTACGCCGGGCAGATCGTGTGCATGACCTACCCGCTCATCGGCAACTACGGCGTGAACTCGGCGGACGCCGAATCGAGCCGCCCGTGGGTCGAGGGCTTCGTCGTGCGCGAGGCGAGCCGCACGATGTCTAACTGGCGCGCGGAAGAAACGCTCGATGCCTATCTCAAGCGCTGGCGGATCGTCGCCATTGACCACATAGACACGCGCGCGCTCGTCCGCCACATACGCGACCGCGGCGCGATGCGCGCCTGCCTGTCCACGGTCGAACTTGACGCGGAGCGTCTGGTCGCGCGCGCGCGCTCGTCCGAGGCGATGGAGAACAGGGAACTGGCGAGCGTCGTCACGACGAAGGAGACCTACACGATTCCGGCCGAAGGCGCGGAGCGTTTCCACGTCGTCTGCTACGACTTCGGCGTGAAGTTGAATTCCCTGCGCGAGTTTGCGCGGCGCGGCTGTCGCATGACGGTCGTGCCCGCCGCGACGCCGGCGGCAGACGTTTTGGCGCTCAAGCCCGACGGCATCTTCCTCTCGAACGGACCGGGCGACCCGGCCTCTATGACCGGGGTGGTCGCAGAGATCGCGCGCGTGGCAGGTTCGGGCGTTCCGACCTTCGGCATCTGTTTCGGCCATCAACTGCTCGGCAGAGCCTTCGGCGGTTCCACCTACAAACTCCGTTTCGGCCATCGCGGCGGCAACCAGCCCGTGCGCGAACAGGCCACCGGCACAATCGAGATCACCGCGCACAACCACGGCTTCGCCGTCCAGGCCGACACGCTTCCCGCGAACGTGGAAGTCACGCACATCAACCTCAATGACAACTGCGTCGAAGGCATGCGCCACAAAGAACTGCCCGTCTTCTCCGTCCAGTATCACCCCGAATCCGCTCCCGGCCCCCACGACGCCGCGCACCACTTCCAACGCTTCATCGAATTGATGGAAGAGACGGCGCGACGCAAGCACCCGGTTTAGAGAACGAGATATTTCGCGGGCACGTGCTCTGTGAGCCACACCCCGTTGTCGGAACGGTAGAATTCGTAGCCGTCCGCGTGCATCCGTCCGCTCTCAACTTCGATGACGTGCGGCCGGCCGCGCCGCGCGCCGACCTTCGCGGCGGTCGCGGCATCGGTCGAGAGATGAACGTGATGGCGTCGCCCTTTCAACAATCCGCGCTCTCTGATCGAAGCGAGCAGGTGCGAGGTAGTGCCGTGATAGAGCACGGGCGGCGGGGCGAGCGGCGCGTAGCCGAGTTCGACGCGGACGGAATGACCCTGACTCGCCCTGATCCGTGTGCCGTCCTCACTCAAGGCGAAACGCCGTTTATCGTTCTCCCTCACCACGGCCGCCAACTCTTCAGGCGTGATCGGAAAATTGTGCGCCCGACACGCCGCGAGCAGATCGGAGACGGCAACCCATCCCGCATCGTCTAACTCAAGCCCGATCCGCGCGGGCTGGTGTCTGAGCACGCGGCTTAAAAACTTACTGACGCGGACGAAACGGCTCTGCATGTGTGTGGGATGAGAGGCGGCGGCGACGAGTCTTCAACTTTCGCTCTGCAATTCTCCCGGCTGAGTTGTCGGTGCAGCCGGAATCGGTGCGGTGGGCGTGGCCGCAGCAGCAGTGGGCGGCGGAGGGGCCGCGGCGGCTTCCTCCGGCTTGAGGAGGCTGGCGACGATGCCTTCATCCTTGCCGCGGTGTTCGAGCCAGTGGCGATAGCCGACGGAGATGATGGCGATGACGGGGATGGCTAGGAAGATGCCGGCGACGCCCGCCAGTTCCGCGCCGGAGAGAATGGCGAGGATGACGGCGAGCGGGTGTAGATGTATGCCCTGGCCGATGATGCGCGGATAGGTCACGTAGTCGTGAATGATGCGCAGGACGCCGAGGAAGACGAAGACGCCGAGCGCCTGCCCCGGCGAGTGGAAACTTGAGACCGCCACGGCGAGGACGCCCACCACGAGCGGCCCTGCGAGCGGGATGAATTCCAGAAAGCCTGCAAGTATGCCGAGCACGAGCGCGTAGGGCACGCCGATCAGGATGAAGCCGAGCGTGCAGATCACGCCGATCAAGAGGCACGCGATGAGTTGGGCGCGGATGTAGGCGGCGAGCGTGCTGTTGACATCCTGAAACAGTTCGTCGCCGCGCCAGCGGATGCGCCCGCGCGGGAGCATTTGCAGCGCGGAGCGGCGAAAGCTGTCGGCGTCTTTCAGTAAGAAAAAGGCGAGGATGGGAATGAGGACGAGCCACGGCGCATAGGCGAGCGCGAAGGTCGCCGTCGTGACGGCGGTGTTCTGGATGTACTCGCCGACCGTGTGAATCGTCTCCGACACGGTTTGCCGGACGGTTTCGCGCGCTCCCGGCGGGATGCGTTGATAGAACCGCTCCAACTTCTGCGCGCGATCCGACAAGCCTTTGTAATAAGTAGGAGCTTGCTGGCCGAGTCCCGTCAACTGCTCGCCAACCTGCGGCAAGAGCACGTAGACGGTGAGGCCGAGACCGCCGAAGATGACGAGATAGACGATGCCGACGGCGAGCGTGCGCGGGATGATGTGCTGTTGTTTGCCCTTGCGCAATTTGACGGGGCGATGTACGAGTTCGACGAGCGGCGCGATCAGGTAGGCGAAAAAGATCGAGAGCACCAGCAGGAGGATGACGCCTTCGAGCATGTACAGCGCCCAGATGACCATCGCCACGCCGAGCACGATCAAAATCAGGCGCAGCACCACGCGCGTCTGCGGCCACGAAGCCTCTGCGGCCGCCACCGCCGCCGTCTCCGCAACTTCCTCAACCTCTTTTCTGTGTTCGCTCTTCTGCTCAGCCATAGCGATTAAGGGATGAGGGATGAGGGATGAGGGATGAAGCAAAGCACGCAATCTTGAATAGCTTTATTTTCATCCCTCATCCCTCATCCCTCATCCCTGCCCTTCTAGTCGTCTTCGATGTCGTATTCGTAATGCTGGAGGTGCGGGGCGGAAGGCTCATAGACGAGGCCGCGCCATTCGTCGTTGGCGTTCATGAGTTGGAGCGCGGCGAGCGGTTGCGCCGGGTTGCGCTCGATGCGCAAGACCTCGACCACGGCCGACACCTTCGGCGCGCCCTCGCGCATCACCGCGAGCTGGACGCGGCTGCCCACATCCGGCAACTGTTCCAGATGCACCAGCGCGCCCGTCGGCCCGACGTTCTCCGTCTGGCCTTCGACGACGACGTGCTCGCCCGATGCGCCGTCATCCCATTCGGCGCGCACCGGCAAACTAATCACGTAACGCGGCCCCGTTCGCTGCTCGGTCGTGTAGGGTTGAGACATAAGCTAAACCAGTGATGAGTGATGAGTGATGCGTGATGAGTAAAAGCCGTGAATCGTGAATCGTAAATCGTAAATAGAAAGAACAGTTTTTCTCTATTCACGATTCACGATTCACGATTCACCGGTCTTCACTCATCACTCATCACTCATCACTCATTACTTCCTTTCTGATTAATCTTCTTCCTGCGCCCGCAGTTTTTCGAGTACGGAGAAATCTTCGAGGGTCGTCGTGTCGCCGGAGACCACGCCGCTCGAAGCGATCTCTCGCAGCAGGCGGCGCATGATCTTGCCGGAGCGGGTCTTCGGCAGTGTGTCCGTGAACCTGATCTCGTCCGGCCGCGCCAGCGCGCCGATCTCGCGCGCGACGTGGCGGCGCAACTCCTCTTTCAATGCATCGGACGTTTCCCGCGAGCCTTCGAGCGTCACGAAAGCCACGATGCCGGAACCCTTCAGTTCGTCCGGGCGCGCGACGACCGCCGCCTCGGCCACCGCCTCGTGCGAAACGAGCGCGCTTTCGATCTCCATTGTGCCCAGACGATGTCCGCTTACATTAATAACATCATCAACGCGCCCCATTATCCAGTAATAACCGTCGCGGTCGCGCCGCGCGCCGTCGCCCGCGAAATAGACGCCCTCGATTTCCGACCAGTAGGCCGCGCGATAGCGCTCGTCGTCGTTCCACAGCGTGCGCAGCATCGAAGGCCAGGGACGTTTGATGACGAGATAGCCGCCCCCGCCCTCGCCGACCGCTTCGCCCGTCTTCGTCATGATGTCAACTTCGATGCCGGGCAGGGGCTTCGTCGCCGAGCCGGGTTTGGTCGGCGTCGCGCCGGGCAAGGGCGAGATCATGATGCCGCCCGTCTCCGTCTGCCACCAGGTATCTACAATCGGACAACGCCCGCCGCCGACGATTTCGCGATACCACATCCACGCCTCCGGGTTGATCGGCTCGCCGACCGTGCCGAGCAGGCGCAGGGATGACAGGTCGTGTTTCAAAACCCACTGCTCGCCCCATTTGATGAAGGCGCGGATGGCCGTCGGCGCGGTGTAGAAAATGTTGACGCGGTGGCGTTCGATGATGCCCCAGAAGCGATCCGGCTCAGGCCAGTTCGGCGCGCCTTCATACATCAAAGTCGTCGCGCCGTTCGAGAGCGGGCCGTAGACGACGTAGGAGTGACCCGTCACCCAGCCGATGTCGGCCGTACACCAGTAAGTGTCTTCGTCTTTGAGATCGAAGACCCACTTCGTCGTCAGGTGCGCCCAGAGCAGATAACCGGCCGTCGTGTGCAGGATGCCCTTCGGCTTCCCCGTCGTCCCCGATGTGTAGAGGATAAAGAGCGGGTGCTCGCTGTCGAGTTCCGCCGCAGGGCAATCGGCCGACACCGCCTCCACCAACTCGTGCCACCAGTGGTCGCGCCCCGCGCGCATGTTCACTTTCGACCCCGTGCGCCTGACGACGATGCAATGCTCGACCGTCGGCGTCGCCTTCAAAGCCTCGTCCACCGTCTCCTTCAGTTTCACTTCCGCGCCGCGCCGCCACCCGCCGTCGGCCGTTACGATGACGCGGCAGCCCGCATCGTTGACGCGGTCAACGATGGCCGTGGAAGAGAAGCCGCCGAAGATAATCGAGTGCGTCGCGCCGATACGCGCGCAGGCGAGCATGGCGATGGCGAGTTCGGGCACGAGCGGCAGGTAGAGCGCGACGCGGTCGCCCTCACGGACGCCCATGCGTTTGAGGGCGTTCGCAAAGCGGCACACTTCGCGATGCAGTTGCAGGTAGGTGAGCGTGCGCTGCTCGCCGGGTTCGCCCTCCCAGATGATCGCGGCCTTGTTGCGTCGCCATGTTTGGAGATGACGGTCAAGACAGTTGTAGGAGATGTTCGTCCGTCCCCCGACGAACCACTCGGCGTGCGGCGCGTCCCACTTCAACACCGTGTCCCATTTTTTGAACCAGTGAATTTCCTCGGCCATGCGCGCCCAAAACTCTTCGGGCGCATCCGTGGCCTCCGCACGCAGGCGTTCGTAGTCCGCCGGAGTTTTGATGTGCGCAGCCTCAGAAAAACTCTCTGCTGGCGGAAAGACGCGCTCCTCGTGCAGCACCGATTCGATGTTCGTTGTCGAGGAAGACATAAACTCTGGCTCGAATCTCCTCTCGGAAAGTTGGCGGCGTGAGCGACGCGCGCCGCAAAATTAAATTTGCGTTGCTGGGGAACGTCCTGTGTATCACAAAATCGCTCGACGCGACAATGACTGTGCGACGCGACGTGCCAGCCGCAAGCGTGAGGGCGGGGCTTGCGGCTTCCGTTAAATGGGGCTTGTCTGCCGCAAGTCTCTCCGTTAAAGTACGCTCCATTCAAGTACAGCACCGAAGAGAACCCGAAGTCACACACCATGAACCAGACAAAATCTTTTCTCCGCGCCGCTTTGACCTTACTTTTACTCGCCGCCTGCGCCGCGCCCGCGCCCGCGCAGAGCAAAGAGACGACGAAGGCCGCGCCCGTCACGGACACCCTGCGCGCAGCGGCGACGACTGCGCCCGGTGTGCGCGACGCGCGCCTGTGGCAAAAGACGCTCAAGCTGCAACGCTCCGCAATCGTCGTGGACACGCACAACGACATCCTCTCGATCATGTTCGACGAGAATTACGACCTCGGCCAGTCTTCCGTCGGTAAGTATCACACGGACATCGCGCGCATGAAGCAGGGCGGACTCTCGGCGGAGTTCTTCTCCGTCTACGTGGATCGCAGCTATGCGGCCAAAGGCGGCGCGGCGCGGCGCGCGCTGGATTTGATCGACATGGTTTATCGCGCGGCGGAAAAATACCCGAACGATCTCATGATGGCCTACAGCGTCGCGGACATCCGGCGCGCGAAGAAGACGAAAAAGATCGCCGCGCTGATGGGCATCGAGGGCGGCCACGCGATTGAAAATTCGCTGATGGCCTTGCGCGATTTCTATCGCCTCGGCATCCGCTACATGACCCTCACGCACAACAACACGAACGATTGGGCTGACGCCTGCTGCGACGCCTCGCGTCACAACGGCCTGTCGGATTTCGGCAAAGAAGTCGTGCGCGAGATGAACCGCATCGGCATGCTCGTGGACATCTCGCACGTCTCCGACAAAACCATGTCGGACGTGCTCGACATCTCGACCGCGCCCGTCATCGCCTCACACTCTTCGGCGCGCGCACTCGCCGCCCGCCCGCGCAACATCCCCGATGACCTGCTCCGCCGCATCGCGAAGAACGGCGGCGTCGTCATGATCAACTTCTACCCCGTCTTCATCGATCAGAAAGCGATTGCGGCGAGCGAGGCGCGCAACGTGCGTCTCAAGCCGCAACGCGACGCCCTGAACGAGAGATACAAAAATGATCCGAAGCGGCTCGAAGAAGAGTTGACGAAACTCAACGAGGCGAACCCGCTGCCGCCGACGCCGCTCTCCGTCCTCGTGGATCATTTCGACCATGTGGCAAAGGTCGCCGGCATCGATCACGTCGGCATCGGCTCTGACTTCGACGGCGTGCCCTATTTGCCTGAAGACGTGAAGGACGTTGCGCAACTGCCGAATCTCACCTACGAACTGCTGCGGCGCGGCTACAGCGAAGGCGACGTGCGCAAAGTGCTCGGCGAGAATTTCCTGCGCGCCTTCGCAGAGGCCGAGCGCGTTGCGGCGCGCGCCTCCGGCGGGCAGGTCAGCCGCGACGGCAGCGTGCGGCGGATAAACTAAGGGATGAGGGATGAGGGATGAGGGATGAAGAAAAGCCGTGAATCGTGAATCGTAAATCGTGAATAGAGAAAACCCGTCTTCTTCTATTTAATCCAAGTTGCTAGGCTCTGTTGACATTTCGATTAAGCTGTTCACATGAGAACAGTAAAACTAACGAACGAGCAATGGGAAAAGATAGTGCCGTTTCTACGTTCATCTGCACAGGTCTATGTCGGCGACGAAGCCGAGTGTCGCCGTTTTCTCGAAGCCGTGCTGTGGGTCGCACGCTCCGGCGCACAGTGGCGACTGTTGCCCGATGCTTACGGCCACTGGAACACTATCTACAAGCGCTTCGCCAGATGGAGTGAACGCGGCATCTTTACGCAACTGCATGAGCATTTAATTGATGAACCGGACATGCAACACCTGATTCTCGACTCGACCATCGTGCGCGCTCACGCGGCTGCGGCTGGAGCGCAAAAAAAAGCGGCGGGCAGGAGGCGCAAGCCTTAGGGCGAAGTCGTGGCGGCTTCTCCACTAAGGTTCACTTGAGCGTGGATGCGCTCGGTCTACCGCTCAGATTTCGCTTGACGGGTGGCGAGCGTCACGACATCACGCAGGCCGCAGCACTTGTCGAGGCTTGCCAGTTCGAGATGCTGATTGCCGACACCAGTTATGACTCAGCGGACTTCATTAAACGTATCAAAGAACAAGGCGCGGAAGCAGTCATTCCAGCGCGTCGCAACCGCACAGAACAGCGTGAGATTGATCGGCACATCTACAAAGAACGCCACTTGGTTGAGTGCTTCATCGGGAAGGTCAAGCATTACCGGCGCATCTTCTCACGGTTCGACAAACTGGCTAACAGATATATGAGCTTCTTGAGTTTCGTCGCTGCACTCATCTGGCTCCGTTAACAATGTCAACAGAACCTAGTTAGCGATTTGCCAGTTCTTTGAAAGCAAAAGAAAATCCCCTCCAGTTCGTCGCCAAACGAAAGCAGGAGGGGAGCGGTGATCGATCACACGACCATAATTTATTGCATCATTGATGATTTGCTCAAGGCCAGAGGA
>DASVPS010000362.1:0-15327 GCA_036389555.1 Pyrinomonadaceae bacterium | reverse complement strand
CGCGTGTCGAAGGCGCGCGCGTGCGTCTGCTTGCGCCGCGCCCGCTCGATTTGAAAGCCGAAGACGGCGTGATTGAATTCTCCTGTCACAAAAAGCGTTGGCGATTCGCGGCCGACGCGCTGGCAATTCTCACTCGCCTGTCGGACGGGCGCGCGTGTTCCGTCGCCGAACTGTGCGCGGCGGCGGGTGAACAACTCGATGAAGAGACCGTGCGGGCATTCCTCGGCGAGTTGCTCCGGCACGGTCTCATCAGTGTCGTCGCGGACTCCGGCCTGACGTTGAAACCTCTGGTCAAATAATGAGCCGACCCTTCTTCTATTGTTCCGACCTGTCGCGCGCCTCCGACGAACGCAGTTTCGGCACGGCCTCGGTCGGCGAAGTGTGGCTGCTCGTCGAATATCGCGGCGCATGGGGCACGCACGCGCTCGAAGACAGCGCCCTCCCCGCAGAGGTCAAGCGTCATTTGAACAAATTCTGCCAGACCGTGCCGCGCGCGCGCCTGCTGTTCATCAAGCAGGAGCGTGTGCGCCCCGAACCGCCCGCGTGCTTCGTCGTGCGTTGCCGCGAAAGCGCGCCGTCAATCGAGCAATTCGAGTTGTCGGCCTACGACGAGTTGATGAAGTTCGATCTCGCCGCGCTCGCGGCGGGCGGATCGCCCGACGGCGGCGTGCGGCTCGACGCGCCGCTGTATCTCGTCTGCACGCACGGCAAGCGCGATAAGTGTTGCGCGAAGTTCGGCTATGCGCTGTATAAATCTTTGCGGGAGGGCGCGGCGGTGGGGCAGAGGGGCGGCGGCGGGAGCATCTGGCAATCTTCACACGTCGGCGGCGACAGGTTCGCGGCCAATCTCGTCTGCTTCCCGCACGGACTCTTTTACGCGCACGTGACCGAGGATGCGGGGCGCAGGATCATAGAGCACTATGAACGGCGGCACCTCGTCCTCGAAGGCTATCGCGGGCGCGCCTGTTATTCCTACTCCGTGCAGGCCGCCGAGTTCTTCGTCCGCACGGAGACGAAGGTGAGCGCGCTCGACGGGCTGCGCTACCGGCGACACGTGCGCACCGGCGACCGTAGCTGGCGCGTCACGTTTATCGAGACGGGCAGCGAGACGGGCGCGGGCGGCAAGATTCACGAGGCGCACATCGCCGCCCGCGCCTCCGCCTTTCAGAACTACATCACCTGCCAATCGGCCGAAGAGCGGCCGGTCGTTCAATACGTCCTGGAAAACTATCACGTGACCGAAGACCACGCGCGCGTCGAATAGCGCTCTCAACTGCGAACCGTCTTAGCTCGCCACCACCACCACCGACCCGCCGCAACTCGAACCCGCCCCGGCCGTGCAGCCGAAGCAGTGCGCGGCCGTGACGATCTCACGCCCGGCAAACTCCTGCGGATCGAACTCCGCGATTGTTTGCGGCAGGCGCACATCGACGCCGAGGTCGAGCATCTGGTTGAAGTCGCAATCGTAGAGTCGCCCTGTCCAATCGACGCTGATGAGCGTGCGGCACATGAGTCCCGCGACGGCCTGCGGGTTGAACGCCTCGACGAGTTTTCGCATGTAGCGTTCCTCGTTGCCCGTGCGCCGCAGGTAATCCAGAAAACGCTTGATGGGCATGTTGGTGATCGTGTAGAGATGATTGAACGAGACGCCGTAGCGCGCACGCAACTCGCGTCTGAAGTCCGCCTCGATTGCCTCTTGCGCCGGCGGCAGAAACGCGCCCACCGGATTGTAGACGAGATTCAGGACGAGGCCGCCGCCTGCGATTCCATACCCGACCTCATTCAAACGCCGCAACGCCTCAAGCGACTTGTTGAAGACGCCCTGACCGCGCTGCGCGTCCGTCTGTTGTTCGAGAAAATATGGTAGCGACGAGACGACTTCGACACCGTGCGCGCGAAAGAACTCCGGCAGGTCTTCCTGTCCCGGCTCGAACATCACGGTCAGGTTGTGGCGCACGATGACGTGTGTGCCGAGGGCGCGCGCGGCGGCGACGAGGCGACGAAACGAAGGGTTGAGTTCCGGCGCGCCGCCCGTGATGTCCACGGTCTTAAATCGGTGGCGGCCGACGGCCTCGATGATCTGCCCGGCGGTCTCCTCAGACATGATCTCTGTGCGCTTCGGGCTGGCGTCCACGTGGCAATGCTTGCACGCCTGATTGCACAGCTTGCCGACGTTGACCTGCAAGGTCTCGACCGCGCCCGCACGCAGAGTTAGCCCCGCGCCTGCGATGCGTTCGTCGAAGCTGACGGGCGCGCGTGCGGCGGAAGTCTCCGCGTTGACGACGGGTAGAACTTTCGCTTCGCTCACGGCGAAACTCCGTGTGGAACTTTAAACTGCATCACATCGAAACCTTGTCAACCGAGTTGTGCGCCTGCAAGCCGTGGATGAGCGTCGCGCCGCCGCGCAGGGCAGAGGCCATGTGGATCGCTTCGGTCATCTGTTCCATGTTCGAGCCGGATTCCAGACACGATTGCGCGTAGGCGTCTATGCAGTAGGGGCATTGCAGCGCGTGTGCGACGGCGAGGCCGATGAGCGCTTTCTCGCGCCGCGAAAGCGCGCCGTCTTCCTGGCACGCCTGATACCACGCCATGAATTTCTCATAGAGGTCTGGGCGGTGCTTGCCCATGTCTGGAAAGCGGCTGAGATCGTCTTCTTCGTAGTAGGACATCCGTCACATTCTCCCTCGCGGCCGTGTGTGTGTGCCGCACATTGTACCCCTTATCTCGCCCGCGCGCCGTCAACGCGCTTGCCGCCGGACGGGCGCATAAAGCCTGCCGAGCGTGTGCGGACTGACGCCGAGCCAGTAGAGCATTTGTAGAAACGACCAGCGCGCGAAGGTGAACGCGAAACTGCGCCCCTCGAAGCGACGCGAAGACGTGATGACCGGCACGTCTAGATGAACCAGCGCGCCGCGCCGCCGGATGCGTCGCACCAAATCCAAATCCTCGAAGATGGGGAACGGCCGGAAGCCTCCGACTTCACGGTAGACGCCGGCGCGCACGAAGATGGCCGAGTCGCCATAGTACAAACCGAGCTTTCGCAGTTGCGGGTAGAGCCACGTCAGGAAGCGCGCCGCGAAGCGTGTGCCGTCGAAATTGATGGCGAAGTTACCGCCGACGATTTTCGCGTCGCGCCGGAGCGCGTCGAGTATCTGCGCGGGCGCATCTGGCGGCGGGAGCGTGTCGGCGTGGAGAAACCACAGCACGTCGCCGCGCGCGGCGGTCGCGCCCGCGTGCATCTGCGCGCCGCGCCCGCGTGCGGAGAGGATGACGTGTGCGCCGTGCTCGCGCGCGATCTCGCGCGTCGCGTCCGCGCTTCCGCCGTCAACGACGATAATCTCGACGGGCGCGCCGTGGTTGAGGCGCGTCAGGGCTTGCAGCGTCGCGCCGAGCGAATGCGCTTCGTCGAGCGTCGGGATGATGACGGAGATGGCCGGGCGCGCGGCCGTTGGTAATGAAGACATCTGACGTTCGCTTCGTGCATGGTTCGCGTCAAACTGCGGGCGAGCCGCTTTCGCCGCCGACTCAAGCCAGTAAATGATTCGCCGGGACGGGCAGCGCATCGCTTGCCGTTCGCACTTCCAAAGGCGACTGCCGCGCGGGACGCTCCGCGCCAAACGGCAACTTGAGAATCTCAAACAGGCCGAGGTCTCGCGGTTCGCGATAAGCGGGCACGCCGATCTCGATCTCTTCCTGCGCGACGTTCAGCCGGAGCGTCCCGTGCAATTTGTCCCAGAGCGTGAGGCCGCTCGACCAGTTCGCGTCGCGTTCCCCGCGCACCGTCGAATGATGTATGCCGTGCATGCGCGGCGTCACGACGAACTTGTTCAGCCGACGCTCCGCTTCGACGGGCAGGCGCACGTTCGAGTGGTGAAACAGGATCGAGACGAACAGCAAACGCTGCCACGCCGCGAGCGATTGCGGCGACACGCCGATCAAGAGCACCTGCGCCGCGCGCCACACCACCGAGATGAGGAGTTCGCCGAAGTGAAAACGCAGAGCCGTCGAAGCATCCAGATCGAGGTCGGCGTGATGCACGAGATGAAAACGCCACAGTATGGGTACGCGATGCGTGAGGACGTGCCACACGTAGAGCGTGTAATCCAGCAGGACGACGGCGAGCGCGACTTCCAACGCGCGCGGCAGCGCGACCCGTTTGAGCAACCCTACCTTGCGCCGCTCGACGAGCGCGGTGAGCCGTGCGACGACGGGTCGCTCGGCGAGTTGGAGCGCGACGGCGGCCACACACGCCACGGCGAGGTTGCGCGCATCACGCTCCAACTTCGATTCGACCGAACGTCGCAGAGGGCGACGCCGCTCCAACCACACCAGAGCGCCGAACGCCCCCACGGCGAGCGATGCGCTGATCCATACGGGAAGTTTTCGCATCTTAGAGACTCAACGCCCGGCCGCGCCGCCGGGCGTAGATGATCCGGTTTCCGGCACGCCGGAGTGATTCAACTTCCGATTTTAGACGGATAACTTTTTGCGACACGTTTCAAGTATATTCCGGCGAAGATAACTTATCATGTGGCCGGAGACAATTCGATGAAACCTAACGACGAAAACGGAAAACTTCCCACCGCCGAGCGACCTTTGCGCGCACTGATCATCTCCGGCTCGGATCGACGCCAATACAACTGCCCCGGCGTGGATTCCAAGTCGCGCGCCCTCATGCTGCGCATGGCCGAACGGCTCCCGCAGGAGTGGGAGATTGATTACGAAGACCTCGGAAACGTCTACGGGCGCGACGGGCGCAGCAAAGTTGGGCGGTGAACAATATGGCGCAACGAGAGAGCGAGTCGAAGCCTGTGCTCGTCTTCGTCTACAACGCGGACGGCGGCCTCTTCAACACCATGAGCGATGTCGCGCATAAACTCCTCTCGCCCGAAACCTACGCCTGCAATTTGTGCGCGCTGACGCATACGACGTTCCGGATGCGCCGCGAGTGGAGGGAGTTTCTCGAACGCCTCGACGCGCGCACGGAGTTTTTGCACGCCGACGAGTTGCGCAGTCAATACGGCATGAAGGAATTGGCACTGCCGGCGATTTTGCTGAGACGCGGCGCGGCGCTCGAAGAGTTTGCCCCCGCCGCCGCGATCAACTCGTGCCGGACGCTCGACGAACTCAAGCAACTCATCACCGAAGGGATGGGGGCGGAGGGCGGAGGGCAGAGGGATGAGGGATGAGGGATGAATTAAGAGAAGCACTCACATGCTTGAATGCTTTCTTTCATCCCTCCGCCCTCATCCCTCATCCCTTTTCTCGGCTGAGTCACCTTAATGTTTGCGCCAGTGGGAAGTGTGGCTCGATGTCAACGGGGACATCGTTGAGGCGGGCGAGGGCGCGTTGCATCGGCGGGCGAATCACTCCGTAGCGGTCGAGCAATGCTTTGGCCTTCGCGTGTGAGCCTTCGGCCTGAAGCGTGAGTATCTCGCGCGTCAGCTTGGCGACGGCCGGTTTGATCCGCGACTCGTCAATGCGAAAAGTTCCTGTGCGCTCATCGAACTTGATCGCGCCCTCGTCGGTCAGGTAGTTGAACTGCACGGCGATGCCTTTGCCGTGCGCCTCCGTGATGCCGAAGCGCACCGAGCGGAAGCAACTGGCGAGGAAGGTCGTGTACATCGAACGCTCCATGCTTTTTTCCACCAGCCCCTTGTCCATCAAATACTGCAACGCCCACAAGCCCGTGATGTCGGCCTTCGCTTCTTCGATGGCCGAGTAGAGTTCCTTGAGCTGCATGCGAACGGTCATCGCCTGCCCGCCGACGTTGATGTTGTGCGGCCCCAGCCCGTGCATCAACTCGTGTGCGAGGATGTGCGTGAAGAAGGAATCGAAAGAGAGCACGCGGCGCTCGGCGGGCGCGAGCACGACCCGCGAGATGGGAATCAGTGTCTTCTGGAACTTCGCCTCCTGCACGTTCTTGAGCATCACGCGCTTCGACCCCTTCTCTTTGACGACGCGCTCGTCGTTCGGCAAATTGAACGCCGCCGTCTGCACGCCGCGATTGCCCTCGCCCGAAGAGAAGACTTCGTTGACGACGCGGATGGGCGAGGCCGCACCGAGTTGCGGGTTGCGATAGCGCGCCTCAATCGGCAAGTTGTCTTCCAACTCCTGCAAGTAGCCGCTGAACTTCACGAGCTTCGCAGACTCGGCCTCGTCGCGCAGGGTGACGTATGCCTCGAAGGCTGCCTTGTAGTTGAACAACTCATCCTCGTAGGTTTCGTAGGGGCCGATGGTCACGTCAATCGGCGCGTCCAAATCCATCCACGCCACGTCGCTCTCGTAATAATCGTCGGAGAGAAAAGCGTCGGCGCGTTTGTTGAGAAAACTTTTGAGCGTGTCGTTCGTCGTCAGCGTGGCTGCTTCGCGCAGGAGACGCGCGGCGGGTTCGAGAAACTCGCGATACTCCGTGCTGTAGGGGACGGTCTTGAGTTTGCCGTCCGCGCCGCGGCGGATGAGGTGGAAGAAGCCTGTGGCGCGCGCACGCTCTTCGGCGGGCAGGGTCTCGACCCAGGCGTTGAACTCTTCCTTCGTCATGTTGTCCGGGTAGTAGTTGGCGTGGTGCGGCTTCTGGCGCGGGACGCCCGCGATGAACGGTTCGTTGCCGTCGAGACGCGACCACGGGCCGACGTTGATGCGGAAGTAGTGCAGGCGCGCCCACCCGGACGCGCTCTTGTCCGCTTCGAGCCGCCGCTTGAGCGCCGGGTTGCCGCTCCACACCTGTCTGAGGTAGATCGTATCCATTAACTTCGCGGCCTCGATAATCTTTGTGAGCGCGCGGCGGTCGCCGGCGGAGAGGCGCGAGGTGTCGGCCGTAAGCGTCGTCGGAGCGAAGCGGCGAATTTTGGCTTCGAGCGACGTGCGTGCGGCCGTGGCGGCCTTCGGCGCGCGTCGCCTCTGGGCAGCCGTAGCACCAGCCGGGGCGGTGCCCCACATCTCGAAGCACACGGCCGACAGCAGCAGCACCACCACGCACGCGGTCATCATCCGGTATTTCATCTGGTAGTCTCCTCCAACCTTTCGCATGATTATCCGAGTTCGTTTATTAGATGCCTGCCGCGAAAGTAAATGCAAGTCGCCAGATGTGTGCGGGCGCGTACGCGAACGCGATGTGAACTCAAGACGGCGCAGGCGGCGCGGTCGTGAACGACTTAACGTTTACGACCGCGCCGCCTGCGCCGCGTAGTTGTCTGTTTGATTAGTTGCCGCGGCTCTGCTTGCCGCGGTCGGTCTTGGTTTCGGTGAGTGGCGCGCCGGTCGCGGCGGGGGTCGGGGGGATGAATGATGTATGGATGATGAACCGACACCCGCCGCCGGATGATGCGAGGTTGCAGGCTAACTCTCGCGCGTGCCGGAGGCGACGCCGAGCGGCGCACTTGAGAATGCGAAACGCCCTCTCACATAGTTAACGCGGACGACGAACGAAAAAGGGATCAGGCAGGCGCGCAGAAAAAAATCCGAACCCGACGGATAAAAATTTTCGGGCGCGTTGATCCCGCGCGGGCGCGAAATGCGCGTTAATGTTTAGAGGCGAATTTTATACGTCTGTTAATAGCCGGGAGGAAACGAAAGAATGAGCGCAGCGTTAGAAATGGTCACACCACATAATGATGCACACGTCACGGCGCAGGGCGCACCCGCGCCGCCGGACGCCGTGCTGATGCAGATGCTCTCTGCGCCGCTCGTGACGCAGGCGCTTCGTGTGGTGGCCGAACTCGGCATCGCCGATTTGCTGGCGAACGGGGCGCGCGGCGTTGACGAACTGGCGGCCGAGACGAACACGCACGCCCCTTCGCTCTACCGCTTCATGCGTGCGCTCGCGGGTTGCGGCGTCTTCGCCGAGACGGAAGGAGGAATTTTCGAGTTGACTCCGGCGGCCGAACTTTTGCGCACGGGCGTCGAAGGCTCTATGCGCGACATCGCCATCTTCATGGGGGCCGACTGGCACTGGCAGGTGTGGGGCGATGCGCCCTACACCGCGCGCACGGGACGGGCGGCGTGGGAGCACGTCCACGGGAAAGAGGTGTTTCCGTATTTCGCGGAGAACACGGGGGCGGCGCGCGTGTTCGATAACGCGATGACGAGTCTGTCGAAGATGGTCTCGAAGGCCGTCGTCGAAGCCTACGATTTTTCGTCAATCAGGAAACTGGCCGACATCGCGGGCGGCCACGGCAGTCTCCTCGCCGCCATCCTGCGCGCCAATCCGCACCTCAAAGGCTTGCTCTTCGACGTGCCGCAGGTGATCGAGGGCGCGCAAGCGTACGTCGAAGCAGAGGGCGTGGGGCAGGCGGTCGAACTTGCGTCGGGCGACTTCTTCGAGAGCGTGCCGGCGGGCGCGGACGCCTACATGATGAAGCACATCATTCACGATTGGGACGACCGGCGCGCCCTCTCGATTCTACGCAACTGCCACCGCGCGATGCCCGCGGACGGGAAACTGCTGCTCGTCGAAATGGTCGTCCCCGCGGGGAACGAACCGCACTTCGCGAAGATTCAAGACCTCGAAATGATGCTCTCGCCGGGCGGACTGGAGCGCACCGAAGGCGAATACCGCGAATTGTTCACGGCCGCAGGTTTCGAGTTGACGCGCATCATCCCGACCGCCTCGCCGATGAGCGTGATCGAAGGAGTAAAAATCAAGGCTCGGTAGGGAGACTCTAGGCTCTATCTCCCCCGAAGGCGCGCCTGAATGGGCAGGGCGCGCCGCGAAAACGGACGGCCTTCGGTTAATCGCCGAAGGCCGTCCGTTTTTGTTGGCGAACGTTTTTGTTGGCGAATGTGAATCGGCGGCGAATGACGCAAATCGCCGGGCGAAAAAAACGCGCGCGAGAAGCCGAAAAAAGTGATCCCGTTTACGCCCCGCTTGCGCGTTAGTTAATAGAGACAGGAAAACTCGCGGATTAACGGGCGGTTGAAAGCGGCAGGATTCCGGGGCAGAGGAGACGAACGGCGATGATCGAGACGACGAACATCATAGTGGCGACGGCGGGCATGTGCGCCGGGGAGACGGGCGGCGCGGGCGAGTATTACCGCGCTTATTACCGGGAACTGGTGACGAAACACGCGAGCCGTGCAGAGCGCAACAGCCGTCTCGAAGACATCAAGGCGGAGCGACGCAGGGCGCGGCGCGAGAGATGGTTGAAGGGGATCAAGTCGCTGGCGAGCGGGTTGATTAGCTCGGAAGCGGTGGGTTGAAAAGGGGCGTGTCGGCGGAGAGTTGACGGAAGGGGCGGGCAGCTAAAAAGTTTATTTGAAAAAGTGTTGGCGAGGGAGAGTGGAGCGATGACTTATTTAATCTGTTTCGGCATTGTGATAGCGGCCGGCTGCGCGTTGACTTTCGTGTCGAACGGCTTCGCGTATGCGATGTCGCGCATGGTGGAAGCCGGGTTCGACTCGGTGGAGTATCGTCTGGCCTTGAGGGCGCGCGAGCGGCGGGAGATGCGGCGGCAGCCGAGGGCGCAGGTCGCAAACGTGGTGACGCCGTTTCGCGCGGGCGAGGTGGTGCTGCCCATGAACAAGCGTTCAACGCAGCAACTCGGCGTAGCGCGGGTCGCCGCGTAGGTTGTCGAGGCGCGGGTCTACGCGCAGGTATGTGTAACCGACGGCATGTTCTTTCTCAGCCCGGTCGAGCCAGTTGAAGGCATTGTCGTTGTCGCCGAGGAGCGAATAGACGACGGCGATCTCGTAGGCCGTGACCCACTGTTGCTTGCGGCGCGCGACGAGTTCCTGAAGTATGCGGCGCGACTCGTCGGTGCGGCCGCTGACGGCTAAGACGTGCGCCAGTTTCGCGCGCGTCGTCGGAGTGTCGCCGGCGAAGGCGCGCTCTTTTTCGTAGATGCGGAAAGCCTCTTCGGTCATTCCTTTCTTCTCATAATTCCAACGCAGGACGATGTGCGCCGGGAGCGAGCCGGGATCCATCGTGAGAGCCTTGCGGCATTGTTCGATGGCCTCGTCAAAGCGGCGCGCGTGGAAGAGGACGTTAGCGACCGCCGTGGCGATGACGGCGGAGCGCGGGTCGAGTTCCTCTGCGCGTTTGATCTCGGCGAGCGCGTCGTCGTGCCGCTCCATGGCGGAGAGGTTGAAGGCGTACCAGTGATGCGCGGTCGGGTAGTTGGGATTCAGGTTGATGGCGCGGCGAAACTCTGCGGCCGCGCCCTGCCAGTCACGGTCGTAATGAAACTTCGCGTTGGCGAGCGAGACGTGAGCCTCGGCCAGCGAATCGTCGAGGGCGACGGCGCGCTCGGCCGCACGCTTGGCGCGCTCGAAGGCGTCGGGCGGCGGCGGTTCGAGATACCAGTTTTGCAGCGCATAGCAATCGGCCAGACCGGCGTAGGCAAGGGCGAAGCCGGAGTCTTTGGCGATGGCCTGCTCGAAGTTGGCGATGGCCTGACGCAAACCTTCGGGCGTGCGTTTGCCCCAGTGGTAACGGCCGGCGAGATAGAGTTGCTGCGCCTCGCTGTTCTCGGTGTAGTGCTTGGCGAGGCGGCGACGCTCATCGCCCGTCAGTTCGAGACTGAGCGCGCGCACGACCCGTTCCGAGATCGAAGTTTGCAAAGTGGAGATGTCGGTGAAACGCTCGTTGAAACGCTCCGCCCACAGCACGCGCCCGCCCGCGACTTCCGTCAGTTCGAGCACGGTCTGCACGCGGTCGCCGACGCGCTCAACCCACCCGCCGAGCACGTAATCGACTTTCAGTTCGCGCCCGGCGTCAATCGCGCTCTTGTTCGCGCCCAGATAGCGGCGCACCGCGCCCGACGTGCGCAGCGTGATCTCGTCCAACTCGCCGAGCTTGTTCGTCAACTCGTCGGCGATGCCGACGCCTAGATATTGTTCGTCGCCCTGCGCGCCGACGGTCGAGAAGGGCAGCACGGCGAGCGAGCGCATCTTCTTCTCGCCGGAGGCGGCCGCAGGAGATTCGGGGAAGGCGTCGGCGAGGTAGATGTCAAAGTTGCCGGCGCGCTGCGTCTGGAAGGCGATGCGGAGGCCGTCGGCAGACCACGCCGGTTCGTCGTCGAAGGTGCGCGCGGCGGTGATGAGCCGCTGATCCTGGCCGTCGGCGGTCATCACGTAGACGGCCGGAAAGTCGGTCTTGTTCGGGCGGTTGCCCGCGAAGGTGATGTGCTTGCCGTCGGGCGACCACGCGGGTTTCGCGTCGTCGCCGGGGTGATTGGTCAGGTTGCGCACGTCCGAGCCGTCGGCGTTCATCACGAAAATCTCGTAAGACTTGCCGTCGCGGGCGCTGGTGAAGGCTATCTTCCGGCCGTCGGGCGACCATGTGGCGTCGCTGTCGAAGCTAGGGTGGTCGGTCAGTTTAATTTTGTCCGAGCCGTCGGCGCGCATCGTGAAGATGTCATAGTTCGTGGGCGCGTCGAGCGTGTTGCCGCCGTAGGCGATGCGCCGGTCGTCGGGCGACCATGCGGGGCGCGTGTCTTCGCCGGGAGCGTTCGTCAGGTTGCGCTGGTTCGAGCCGTCGGCGTCCATCACGTAGACTTCCATCTGCCCGTCGCGGCGGCTCTGGAAGGCGATCTTCTGGCCGTCGTGCGACCAGGCGGGGCAGTCGTCTTCGGTCGTGTTGAAAGTCAGTCGGCGCACGCCCGTGCCGTCGGCTTGCATGACGTAGATTTCGGTCGCGCCGTCGCGGTTGCTGGCGAAGGCGATGCGCGAGCCATCGGGCGAGTAATCTGGATGCCAGTCGTGAGCGATCTCGGTGGTCAGCCGCAGGGGGTTCGCCGCGACGGCAGCGGGGGCGGCGGCGGTCGCGCCCGTCTTGGCCGAACGCTTCGCGTAGAAGAATGCGCCGACGCCTGCGGCCGCGAGCAAGACGAACAGCACGGCGGCCACGACGCGCCACGACAGGCGACGCTGCTGCGGCGCGAGCGTCGTCGCCGTCGCCCCGGCCGCTTGCAGCGCGGCGTGCTTCCCGTTGTTGCCGCCGAACGGCAATTCCAGTGTCGGTAGAGTTGAGAGGTGCGGGTCGGTGTCCCGCGCGATTCTGGTGATGGCTTCGCTCTCGTAGCGCGCGGCGAGCGGGTTCTTCGTGCGGGCAAGCATCTCGGCGAAGCGCGGGTCGGCGTGCAAATTGTCGAGGTGCGGATCGACGGCCGCGAAGGTGAACCCGACGGCGTGTTCGCGTTCGGCCTCTGCGAGCCATTGAAACGCGCTGTCGCGTTCATTGAGGAGCGAATAGATGACGGCGATCTCGTAGGCCGTCACCCACTGCTCTTCGCGGCGCGCGAGCAACTCGTGGAGCATCGCGGCGGCCTCTTCATTGCGCCCGCAGGCCGCGAGGACGTGAGCCTCTTTGAGGCGCGTGGTCGGCGTGTCGCCCGCGAAGACGCTCTCCTGCTCGTAGGCGGCGAGCGCCGCTTCGCGCAAGCCCTGATGCTCGTAAGCCCAGCGCAGGATGACGTGCGCGGCGACGGAGCCGGGGTCGAGTTCGAGCGCGCGACCGCACTGTGCGATGGCTTCGTCGAAGCGGCGCGCGAGGAAGAAGACGTTGGCGACGGCCGTGGCGATGACGGGCGACTCCGGCGAAATCTGTTGCGCGCGTTTGATTTCGACGATGGCCTCGTCGTGGCGGCCGACGGCCGACAAATTGAAGGCGTACCAGCGATGCGCGAGGGCGTTGCCGGGACGCAGTTCGATGGCGCGGCGAAACTCTGCTTCCGCGCCCGTCCAGTCGCGTTCGTAATGCAGCTTGATGTAGCCGAGCGAGGCATGTGCCTCGGCCAGATTCGGGTCGGCTGCGACGGCTCTGATCGCGGCCGCGCGCGCCCGCTCGAAGGCGTCGGGGGGCGGCGGCTCGACATACCAGTTGAGGAGCGCATAGCAGTCGGCCAGTTCGGCATAGGCGATGGCGAACGAGGGGTCGATCTCGACGGCGCGCTCGAATCGCCCGATGGCCTGGCGCAGACCGTCGGCGGTGCGCCGCGTGGAGAAGTAATGGCCGGCGACGTAGAGTTGTCGCGCCTCCTCGTTTTCGCTGAGATGAAGTTCCGCCCCGCGCGCGATCTCGGCGCTGTTGCTCTGGCCGAAGAGCGCACCCTGCGCCGAGCGCGTCGAGTTGCCGCCGAGGCGCGCGAGACCTGGATTCTTCGTGCGGCGCACGAGTTCGGCGAAGCGCGGGTCGGGGCGCAGAGAGTCGAACTGCGGCTGGACGCCGAGCCACACGATCCACGCCTCGCGGTCTGCGAAACTCTGTTCGAGCAGGGCGAAGGCGCGCTCCGGATCGCCGAGTTGTGCATAGACGATGGCGAGGTAATAGGGCGAGACGTAACGCTTCGCGGCCAGCTCCTCCAACTCGCCGAGGACGTGGCGCGCTTCCTCCATCCGCCCGGCCGCGGCGTAGGCAGAGCCGAGCGTGGCCGTGATGAACGGGCTGGGGCCGGAAAATTCGATGGCCTTGACCGCCGCGTTAATCGCCTCTTCATGCCGCCCCAGTTGTCCGAGCACCCAGCTATAGCCGAAGTAGCCGAGGCCGTGCATCGAGGCCGTTTCGACCATCTCGCGGTAGAGGGCGAAGCTCTCGTCGTAGCGGCGCGCGTAGAACAGGCAGAAGCCGAGCATGTGCTGGTTGAAGAGCGTCAGCGGGTCGAGTTCGAGCGCGCGGCGCACGAGCGGCAGCCCCGAATCGAAGTTGCCCTCCATGACGAGTTGCGTGCCGTGCCAGAGGTGCGCGGCGGCGTGATGTGGATTGAGTTCGAGCGCGCGCTGAAAATGCGCGATGGGTGTGTCCCAATCGAGGTCGTGCGTGTGGACGGCGAAGCCGTAGGCGGTGTGCGCGTCGGGCAGCGTCTCGTCCAGTTCGAGCGCGCGTGCGCCCGCCTCTTTGGCGGCGGCCGAACACTCTGCGGGCGGCATCACGCCGTAGATGCCGATCCAGTTGTAATAGTCGGCGATGCCTGTGTAGGCTGCGGCGTAGTCGGGGTCGAGGGCGATGGCGCGGTAGTAACAGGTGATGGCTTTGGCGAAGCCATCTTCGTTAAAGGTGTTCCAGTGGTAGCGGCCGCGCAGGTAGACCTCGAACGCCTCGGCGTTGTCCGTGCCGCGCTTCGCCAACTGCTCGCGCTCGTCGCCCGTCAGTTGCGGCACGAGCGCACCGGCGACCTGCGTCGAGATCGCGTCTTCTAGACTGAGCACGTCCGTGTAGTTCTCGTCGAACTGACCCGCCCACATCGTCGCGCCGTCGTAGACGTTGAGCAGCTGGACGGTGATGCGGATGCGGTCGCCGGCGCGCTGGATGCGCCC
Organism: Pyrinomonadaceae bacterium; assembly: GCA_036389555.1. Classification (GTDB taxonomy): domain Bacteria; phylum Acidobacteriota; class Blastocatellia; order Pyrinomonadales; family Pyrinomonadaceae; genus JAIVJZ01. The sequence continues at coordinate 1,077 of DASVPS010000362.1, read as the reverse complement.
GTCCACCACGTAACTGACGCCGAGTTCATGGCCGGCGGCGAACGGGTCGCCGATGTCTGCGCCGCTGTAGCGTATGACGGAACTCGTCGGGCGCACGCTGAAGCGGCGCACGTTTGAGAGGCGCGTGATGAGCGCGTCGGCCAGACCGATGCCGAGGTAATTTTCGCCGGTCTCTTCCGTGCGCTGGATGTTGAGCAATTTGAAGGGCAGCACGGCGAGCGTCTTCTCGCCCGTCACGGCGTCGCCCGTCGCCGGTCGCACGGTCTTCGCCAGCGTGGGGAAGACGAAGGGCGCGGAGACGGGGCGGCCTTCGAGGTGGCGCGCGATGTCGTCGCGCAGGCGTTCGACCGATGCGTAACGACGCCCCGGCTCTTTGCGCAGCGCCTTCAAGGTGATGTTGTCGAGGTCGCCCGCCAACTCGCGGCGCAGATTCTCCAGCGTCGTGCCGCGCATCTTGCAGAGGAACTCAAGCGTCGTGGTCATCTCGCCGCCTCCGCCGTCGAGCGGGATCAGGTCTTCGGGGCGGGTGACGACGCGCGAAGGATGCTGCGGTTCTTCCTCGCAGATGACGCGCGCGATCTCGTGCGGCGAACGGTTCGGAAAATGGTAAGGGCGGTGGCCGGTCAGAAGTTCGTAGAGCAGGACGCCCATGCTGTAGATGTCGCTGGCGGGCGTGGCCGCTTCGCCGCGCACCTGTTCGGGCGAGGCGTATTCGGGCGTCATCAGGCGCATGGCGGTCGCCGTCGGCGTGAGGGTGTCGGGCGAGAGTTCGGGGTTTAAGAGTTTGGCGATGCCGAAGTCCAGAAGCTTCGGCGTGCCGTCGGCGCAGATGAGGATGTTCGAGGGCTTGATGTCGCGGTGGACGACGAGGTTCTGGTGCGCGTAGGCGACGGCGTTGCAGATTTGTACGAAGAGACGTAGGCGCTCGTGGATGGTCAGTTTCTCGCCGTCGCAGTAGCGATAGAGCGGCTGCCCCTCGATGTACTCCATGACGAAGTAGGGCAAGCCCGTCTCGGTCGTGCCGCCGTCGAGGAGGCGCGCGATGTTGGTGTGGTCGAGCGAGGCGAGAATCTGTCG
>DASVPS010000361.1:0-19083 GCA_036389555.1 Pyrinomonadaceae bacterium | reverse complement strand
CCAGATGCCGAGCCGCACGCGCGTGCCCACCAAGCCCTGCAACGCCTCGTTGATCGTGCCGTCGCCGCCGGAGACGATCACCTCGCGCGCGCCGTCGCGCACCGCCTCGGCCGCGAGCCTCGTCGCGTCGCCCGGCGCACTCGTCGTTAACGTTTCGACTTCGACTCCGCGCACACCGAGCAACTCGCAAAAGCGCGCGACCTCGGCCGCGCGCTTCGCGCCGCCGCGCCCCGCGTTCGGATTAGAGATCAACTTGATCGTCCGTTTCTTATCAGTCATCGAGTCTCCGTCTTTGCAATCACAGTGCCGTCCGGCGTCAACTCCGAACCTGCGTGCGAACGCGCGGCAAATGCGCCGTCCGTGCGACGTGCGGCGCATGTCCCTGCGGACACGTGTCGGATGATCCATGCACGAAAAACGCGACGCTGCGCCCGGACTTTCGGGCGGCCGAGACGACTTCTTTCCGTCGCATCCGACCCTTCGCGCGACGTGGCCGCGAGCGCGCGTCGCCCGGTTGACGCTCCACTGCGGAAAAGGTTACTGTGCGGCTTTGTCGTGTGACAAATGCTCCGGCCGTCAGTGTCGCGGGGTGTGAAGTTTGTCCGGCGTGCTCTCATCACCCGTTAGAAAATTCGCGGAGGGAAATTTTATGCGTCGTCGTTTGTACGTTTACGCCCTGCTCATCGTTTGCTTCACCGTCGCCCACGCACGCGCGCAACAGGACTATTCCAAAGTGCAGATGAAGGCGACGAAAGTCGCGGGCAACATCTACATGCTCGAAGGCGCGGGCGGGAACATCGGCGTCTCGGCGGGCGCAGACGGTCTCCTCATCGTCGATGATCAATTCGCGCCGCTCGCAGATAAGATTCGCGCCGCGCTCAAAGAGATCAACCCCGGCGCGTTGCGCTTCGTACTGAACACGCACTATCACAGCGACCACACGGGCGGCAACCCCATCTTCGGCAAAGAGGCGACCATCATCGCGCACGACAACGTGCGTGGACGGCTCGCCGTCGAGCAGACGGTGCGCGGCCGGAAAGTCCCGGCCTCGCCCAGAGAGGCTCTGCCCATCATCACCTTCAACCAGTCGGTCTCCATTCATTTCAACGGGGAAGAGATTCGCGTCATACATTTCCCCGCAGGCCACACGGACGGCGACAGCGTGATCTTCTTCACCACCTCGAACGTCGTCCACATGGGCGATGATTTTTTCGCCGGTCGCTTCCCGTTCGTTGACCTCGAACACGGCGGCAGCGTCGAAGGCTTGACGCGCAACATCACAGACATCATCGCGCGCCTCCCGGCGGACGTGAAGATCATCCCCGGCCACGGCGCGCTCTCCACGCTCGACGACCTCAAACTCTACCGGCGCATGTTGACCGAAACCACCGCCCACGTGCGCAAAGGAATGGCCGAGGGCAAGACCCTCGAACAACTCAAGGCGGCCGGCCTGCCCGACGAATGGAAGTCGTGGGGCGTGGGCTTCATCAACACCGGCTCCTGGATCGAGACGATCTTCAACAGCTCGTCAGCCAACATGAATAAAAAGTAGCCGGCTGGATGGACGGCGGAGGCTGGATAGTCATTTACCGTGAAGCGGGAGGCATGATGACAGAAGAAGAACGGCAGCGGCAGATGGATTTCATCCTCGATTCGCTGGCACGACTAACCGTTACGACCAGCCAACTGGCCGAGTCACAAACCTCGGAACAGCAACGCAGCACACGTGATCGCGCCCGCCTCGTGCGTCTGGAAGAGTCATTTGTCGTTTTAACCGAGTTAGCGAGTCGGCACGAGGAGCGGCTCGATCAGAGCGACCGGCGCGCGGCGCGGATAGAAGAATCAGTGGCCGAACTGCGCAGGCTGGCCGAGCGGAACGGTGGCAAAGGCTGAACATCTAAATTGTGCCGCATAGACTGTCGAAAGACGGCAAAAAGTAAACGACTTCGATAAACGAACGACGGGCGGCGTGCTTAATCGCATGCCGCCCGTTATTAGTTTTCTTGCGACTTCCTTCTTCGCCTTATTCCAAGCGATAGTTCGGCGCTTCCTTCGTGATCACCACGTCGTGGACGTGCGACTCGCGCAGGCCCGCCGCGCTGATGCGGACGAAGCGCGTGTTCTCCTGAAATTCGCGGATGGTGCGGCAGCCCGTGTAGCCCATGCCGGCGCGCAGGCCGCCGACGAGTTGCGTCACCATGTCGGAGAGCGTGCCCTTGTAGGGGACGCGGCCTTCGATGCCTTCGGGGACGAGTTTCGATTCCATCGCGATTGATTCCTGCGCATAGCGGTCGCGCGAGCCTTCGCGCATCGCGCCGATTGAACCCATGCCGCGATAGGCTTTGAACGAGCGCCCCTGAAACAAAATCAACTCGCCCGGCGACTCTTCCGTGCCCGCAAAGAGTGAGCCGATCATCACCACGTCCGCACCCGCCGCGATGGCCTTCGCCACGTCGCCGGAGAATTTCACGCCGCCGTCGGCGATGACCGGGACGCCCGACCCGCGCGCCGCCTCGACGCAGTTCACAATCGCAGTGATCTGCGGCACGCCCGCGCCCGTCACCACGCGCGTCGTGCAGATCGAACCGGGGCCGATGCCGACTTTCACGGCGTCGACGCCCGCCTCGATCAGTTCGCGCGTCGCCTCGCCCGTGGCGACGTTCCCGGCGATGAGTTCCGTCGCGGGGTGTCGCCGCTTCATCTCGCGCACGCCCTCCAGTACCCGCGACGAGTGGCCGTGCGCGGTGTCTATGATGAGGCAATCGACGCGCGCCGCGACGAGCGCGTCGGCGCGTTCTTTGAAGTCTCCGGTCGCGCCGATGGCGGCGGCCACGCGCAGGCGGCCGAGGTCGTCCTTCGCGGCCGAAGGGTAGCGGATCGCCTTCTGAATGTCTTTGACGGTGATCAGTCCCTTGAGATGTTTGTCGTCGTCGATGACGAGGAGTTTTTCGATGCGGTGCTTTTGCAGCACCGCCTTGGCCTGTTCGAGCGTCGTGCCGACGGGGACGGTGACGAGGTTCGGCTGCTTCGTCATCACTTCGGAGACGGGGATGTCGAAGCGCGTCTCGAAGCGCAGGTCGCGGTTGGTGATGATGCCGACGAGGTGTCCGTCGTCGTCCACTACGGGCACGCCGGAAATCTTGAAGCGTTCCATCACGGCGAGCGCCTCCGAGACGGGGCGGTCGTAGCGAATGGTCACGGGGTCTACGATCATGCCCGACTCGGAGCGTTTCACCTTGTCAACTTCTTCTGCCTGCCGCTCGATGGAGAGGTTCTTGTGGACGACACCGATGCCGCCCTGTTGCGCGATGGCGATGGCGAGCGAGGCTTCGGTGACGGTGTCCATCGCCGCCGAGCAGAGCGGGATGCGCAGGGAGATGTTGCGCGTGAACTGTGTGGAGGTATCGGTCTCGTTCGGCAGCACGTCGGAGCGGCCGGGGATAAGTAGCACGTCGTCGAAGGTCAAACCTTCTATGAGATCATTGGTAATCATGTCGGATTAAAAGACTCCCTTCCAAAAACTCGAACGGAGCGCGGCGGCGCGCCGGCGGGGATGAAAAATTGAACGTATGAAGTTTGGACTAAAGGCGAGCGTAGCAAAGCGCGTGGGCGGGCGCAAGGCGAGCGTCTCGGCAGGCGGCGTTGACATGCGCGCGCCGCGCCGGAGCGAGGCTTTAGGGTTGTTGCAGCAGTTGTTCGTAACCGTCCTTCGTAATCACCAACTCGACGAGCGTCTTACCTTTGCGCGCCTCCGTGGGCACGTTGGCCGGGCGGCCGTTGATGGTGACTTCAAGCGCCGCCGCCTTGCTCTTTGAATATTCGACGACCAGGCGTTCGCCCGGCGCGAGCGGTACATCTCTCGTCTGATCCGCCGCGATGTTGCCCTCAGACTTCGGCTTGTCGTCCACGCGCGTACGCACCCAGACCTCTTCGCCCTTCGCCTTGATCTTCACGTTCAACTCGCCCGTCGTCGCGGCCGGGTCGGGAGAGGCGGGCGCGGCGGGCTGCGTTTGCGCGGGCAGCGTTTGGTCATTCGTACCGGGGTTGGTCGCCGGGGCGGCGGCGGGCGCGCCCGTGTTCGTCGGCGGGGTGGCGGATGCATCGGCGTTGCGCCGCTGGTAATAGTGCAGCCCGGCGTAGATGCCGAGAGAGATGATGGCGAGGATGACGAGGCTGAGGAGACCGGTGACGAGCGGAGAGCGCGCCGTGTCGCCGTCCATGTAGATGCGCGACGACTGGCGCGAGGTCGGCAGTTCGTCGGGCGCTTCGCCGTGCGCGCGCGCCACCTCCGTGTAGGCGCTGACGGCCTCCGCCTCGTTGAAGCCGACGGCGCGTGCGTAGGCTTTGATAAAGGAGCGGTTGAAGATGCCGCCGGGGAGTTCCTTGTAGTCGTCCGTTTCGATGGCTTCGAGGTAGCGGCGCGCGATGCGCGTCTGGTCTGAGAGTTCGCGCAGGGAGACGCCGCGCGCCTCGCGCGCCTGTCGCAAACGCGCACCGAGAGACGACTCGCCCCCGCCAGCTCTCGCGAGTTCTTCAGAGTTCTGGTCAGGGATTTTAGAGTTCACTGGGTCGCTTGTTCTGCTGGTTCTGTAGGAGCGCAACGGCCGCTTGAGTTAAAGGCCATTCGTTTGTTTTCGCCTGTCCTCGTGCGGCACCTCTCGGCGTGCCGCAACTTTTGGCGCAATATAACTTGCGCCGCGCGAGCGTGTCAAACTCAAGTTTTTTGGGGAAAGGCGAAGTGGCGGGTCAGTTTGAAGGCCGGAAAGAAAAGCCGGAGGTCTGAGGCGGGACAAAGTTCGGAAGACAGGCGGGCAGTCAGCCCGGCTATTGAAAGCCGACCTCGGGTGATAGGGGCGCGATGAACTACGCCCCTATCACCAGATAATATCGTCTACTTTGTTGATTTGCCGGTTGCCTTCTTCTCCGCCCCTTTGCTCTGATACTCCACTTTCTTCCCGGAGCGAGCTTCGAGGATGGGCAGCGTGCTCCTCACCATATCCTTGTTGAGTTTGAAGATAGCCACCTGTTCTTTCCCCTCGCTGTCTTTGTACCCAAGGGTCAGGAAGTGATCCTGCTTTTTCGAGAACAGGGTCAGCAAGCCGAGAGGCCCGAGCAAAATGGTGGTCGCCACGGCGGCGCCGACGCGCCTCCCGGATTTCTGCCCGTACTCCATGTCTATGAAATCTGCGTAGGGGATGGAGAACGTCTGGCTTTTCCCGTAATTGAATATCAGCGCGGTGTCATCCGTCGCTATGAGATGACCCTTGACTTCCTTTTTGGCGTCTTTAAAGGCGACCGCCGTGCCGCCGTAATAAGAGGCGCTGTTGGATTTGGCGAAGGCGCTCGTCGTCCCAAAAGCCAGAGAGAAGACAAGTATCAGCGAAAGTGTTTTGAACATGAACGGCCTTTCATTGGGGTGTGAGAGTCGGGGTTGATGGTTGGACACTTCGGGGGAACCCCGAAAGCGCAGAATTCAGGGAGAGAACATACACTGAGGATTAATATATGTCTAGCGCGGACGCATCCATCTATTTTCTGATTCGAATTTCAAACCGACCCGTCAAACGAAGATGCGCGTGCCTTGATTCTTGCCGCGCAGGGTGCTAGGTTGATGCGTTCAGACAACCAGACTGGAATCGTTTTTAATTTCTACAATCACAGCAAAGCGAGGAGACGACTCATGCCTCTCGAAGCACTGGGAATGGTCGAGACGAAAGGTTTTGTCGGCGCCGTCGAAGCGGCGGACGCGATGGTCAAGGCCGCCAACGTTCAATTGTTAGGGAAAGAGTATATCGGCGCGGGCTACGTGACGATCTTCGTGCGCGGCGACGTGGGCGCGGTCAAGGCCGCGACGGACGCGGGCGCAGCAGCCGCGCGTCGCGTCGGCGAACTCATCAGCGTCCACGTCATCCCGCGCCCGCACGGCGAAGTCGAGCGCGTGCTGCCCAAGAACGGGCGCACCGGCTACAGCCCCGACGAGCGCGCCATTCAGGGCGGCGGCGGCGGGCGCGGCGAACTCGGCGAAGGCGATCAGGGACGCTCGCTCCCGGCAGGCGCGCGCGAGAACAACAAGGAAAGAAGCAAATAGAGGTCAGAGGTTAGAGGTTAGAGGTCAGTGAAAACTGTTTTAACTAACCTCTGACCTCTGACCTCTAACCTCTGCCTTTGGAGGTTTGTCATGTCAGTTGACAAAGACCTTGTCTCGGTGCAGCAGGCGCGCGATCTGGTCGAGGCGGCTCACCGGGCGCAAACCGAACTGGCGCGATTCGATCAGGCACGCATTGATCGCATCTGCGAGGCGATGGCGAAGGCCGCTTTGCGCGATGCGGCTCGGCTCGGCGCAATGGCCGTCGAGGAGACGGGCTTCGGCATCCCTGACGACAAGCGCGAGAAGAATCGCTTCGCGGCCGAAGACGTGTGGGATGCGTTTCGCAATCTGCGCACGGTCGGCGTCGTCTCCGAATCGAAAGACGTGGTCGAGATCGCCAGCCCGCGCGGCGTGGTGTGCGGCATCATCCCCTCGACGAACCCAACCTCCACTGCGATCTTCAAAATTCTCATCGCTACAAAATCCCGCAACGCCATCGTCCTGTCGCCCCACCCGTCGGCCGCAAAGTGCATCAACGAGACGGCGCGCATCATGCGCGAAGTGGCGATCAAAGAGGGCTTGCCCGCAGACGCCATCGGCTGCATGACGACCGCCACCATCGAAGGCACGGAAGCCCTGATGAAGAACCGCCTGACCGCCGTCATCCTCGCCACCGGCGGGATCGGCCTCGTCCGCGCGGCTTATTCGTCGGGCAAGCCCGCGTTCGGCGTCGGCCCCGGCAACGTGCCCGTCTTCATCGAGCGCACGGCGGATGTGCCGATGGCCGTGCAGAATATTTTGACGGGGAAGACTTTCGATAACGGCACGATCTGCGCCTCGGAGCAGGCCGTCGTCGTTGACGCGCCCGTGGCTAAGGCCGTGCGCGCCGAGTTTGCACAACAGGGCGGCCATTTTTTGAGCGCGGCGGAAGCGGATCAACTCGCTAAAGTCGTCGCCACGCCGCAGCGAACTTTGAATCCGGGTATCGTCGGCAAGTCGGTCGAAGTGATCGCGCGCATGGCGGGCTTGAATGTGCCGCAGGGCACGCGCTGTTTGATGGCGGACGTGGGCGGCGTGGGGCGCGAGCACCCGCTCTCGATGGAGAAGCTGTCGCCCATACTCGCCTTCTACGTCGAAGACGGCGTGGAGCGCGGGGCGGCGCGCTGCTTCGAGATTTTGAGTTACGGCGGCATGGGTCACACCGCAGGAATCCACACGCGCTCGCGTGACGTGGCAAAGGCTTACGGCATGGAGATGCCCGCCTCGCGCGTCGTCGTCAACACGCCGACGACGCACGGCGCAATCGGTTTCTCCACGGCGCTCCCGCCCTCCATGACGTTGGGGTGCGGTTCGTGGGGCGGCAACGTCACCTCCGACAACATCTCGCCGCTGCACCTGATGGACATCAAGCGCGTCGCCTTCGAGACGCGCCCCGTCAAGAGCGCGCGACCCGCGCGCACGACGGCCGCGCAAACGCCCGCACAAGCGCCCGCGCCTTCAACTACGAATGCGCCGTCGCACGCGCAGGCGGGCGGCAAAGTCAGTCGCGAAGATGTTGCGGCCATCGTGGATCGCTTCCTGTCGAACCGGAACGCGAGCCAGCCCACCCCGACTTTCAACGCGACGATGCGCCCGACCGAATCTTCCGCCCCCGTGCAGCCCATGAACGAGATCGATCCGAACTGGGTGCAATCCAAGAGCGCGGCTGCCCCGCACGCCGAAGCCGCGCCGACCGCGCAACCGGCCGGCGGCAACGGCGGCGCAACTACGAACGCAAACGCCCAGAACGCGCCCGCTGCTTCAACCCCGCCGCCCGCGCCGGCAGCCGCGCCATCCGCTGGCAACGCACAGGCTAAACCGGCGACGGCGCAAACGAACGGGCACAAGGCCGTGGACTTCGTCTCCGAAGACGACGTGCGCCGTGCCATCCAGAAGGGCGAAAAGATTTACGTCAACGCCAAGACGATCATCACCCCTTCGGCGCGCGACATCGGCGACCCGGCGGAAATTTTCGCGAAAGTCTAAGGCGAACTGCGTGGGTGGTGAACAACGACCGCCGCTCAGGCGCATTCATACGGATGAGACGTTGGTGACAGGCGCGAGCCGGTTTTCGCTCACCTATTGGCGAAAACGGAAGACTCAAGAGATCGTCGAATCTCTGCGACCGGGAAAACAGGAGGCGTTGAGGGTCAAGTCCGATGGACGCATCATCAACGGCAACGTCCGTGTCAAAGTTCTGGAAGAGAGGGGCTTTGATGTTGACCGGCTGGAACGTGAATCGTTCTGATTTGAAGTGGTGAAGTAATGACTGACGACAAAGCCATTACCGTGTTTATGTCCTACTCGTCCGACGAGAAGGCGGAGTTTATTGCGCAACTGATATATGAATTGACGCTCGTTGCGCGGGAGAGCTACGAGGCGGGTGGTGACGGTCTGGACGATCCGAAGCGAGTGCGCCACATCAACGAGTTGCAGCATCACACGAGCGCTTACCTGTCAGCATTGCTTCGTAGCGATACGGGACGATACCCGGACGACGTTTTGGTGCGAATCGTGTTGGATCATGCGGACGATCCTGCGCTCAGTCGGCAATTGCGCAAGACGTTCGCGCGACTCGCTGCGCAACGTTTGACAGCCGCGTGAAATTTTCTATCAGGGCGTAAAGAAATGTTCTTAGGAAAAGTCGTCGGCACGGTCTGGTCAACGAAGAAGACGCCTGATCTGGAGGGCGTCAAGTTTCTGATCGTGCATCCGATTGAGTTGGACAAAGAGCCGAACCGCAGCATCATCGTGGTGGCGGACAGGTTGGGCGCGGGCGTGGGCGAGATAGTGATGTGCGCCTTCGGCAAGGCGGCGCGCTCGGCCATCGGCGATCAGGAGATGTCCATCGAGGCGGCGGTCGTCGGCATAGTGGATCGCGTGGACGTGCAAGGCTCGCCGTCGGATGATCTCAACGAGGCCGCGCGGGAGTTGCGAAGCGGCCATAACGGAGCAAGAAGGTGAGCGGTAAGCAGTGAGCAGTAAGCAGTCGAGCATGGGAAACTGTCCGACTGTCGCACGGCTCACGGCTTACTGCTCACGGCTTACTGAACAATGGCTAACGAGGAATTGATCTACCGGATCACGCGGGCTGTGTACGGGCGTTTGGGGGCGCAGGCCGACGAACGCACGGTGGAAAATCTGGTGACGGACATCTACCGCGCGATTGAGCCGGTGGTGGAAGGCAATGGGGGCGGCGCGGCCGGCGGCGACGGCGTGAGAGGGCGTGGCGGCGCGGGGCGCGGGTTGACGGCGCATGGCGGCGAGGCGGAGGGGTCTTCAAATCGGCTCATCGTGTCGGTCTTCGGCGTGGATCATCCGGGCATCGTCGCGGGCGTGGCGCAGATTCTCGCAGAGTCGGGGTGCAGCATCGCGGACATCAACCAGACGGTCGTGCAGGGCAAGTTCGCGATGGTCATCATCGCCGATTCGACCAACTCCGACGCGCCAGTCGCGACGCTCAAGGAACGCTTCCGCGCCGCCGGTGACAAACTCGGCGTCCGCATCTACGCCCAACGCGAAGACCTCTTCAACGCGATGCACAGAATATGAAGTGATGAGTGATGAGTGATGAGTGATGAGTTAAAAACTCTTCTCACTCGTCACTCATCACTCATCACTCATCACTTTTATGAGTGAACCGGAAATCGCACGTCGGTGTTTGAGTTGCGGCGCGTCCGTGCGCGGGCATGCGAGTTTTTGTCCGCAGTGCGGGAGCCGTATGGACGGCGCGGCCGATGAGAGCCGCGCAACCGCCGCTGCGACGCAGGCGAAGGATGAGCCGCGACCGCCGATGCGCGGCGCGCTCGTAGAGGAGGCAGCGCGCGTGGCGGCGACGCTGAACGATAAACTGCCGACGCTGTCCGAGGGATCGCCCGGCTCCGGCAATCACAAGGCCGCGCCAGCCGAACACGTGCGCGAACCGCCGGGGGCGCGGGAAGACGACGCGGACTTCGATGCGCCCGCCGCGCCCCAAACGTTGGCGCGCGAAGAAAGCGTCGCGGAGTCGGGAACGGCGGCGGCAGGAGAGACGCCTGCGGCGCAGGCCGAGGCGCGCGGACGGATCGGGCGGCGCGCGGCGACGGTCGGCGCGAGCGTCGGAGAAAATTTGCGGCCGCGCGTGGAGAAGTTGCGCGAGGCTTCGACAGTCGTGTTCGACGAGGCGACGGACGATCCGGGCTTGCGTTTCGTCATCATCGCCGCCGTGCTCTTTCTCCTCTTCCTCTTTATCTTCCTCTTCAGCTACATCCTCGGCTAACCGGGCAAACACTTTTCTATGGAATATTCACAGGCGGAAATCTTGCAGACCGTGCGGATGACCGAGATGGAGCACCTGGACGTGCGCACCGTCACGCTCGGTCTCTCTTTGCGCGACTGCGCGGGCGAATCAATCGAGCGCACGGCCGAGCGCGTGCGCGCCAAGATCGAGCGCACGGCCGAGCGGCTCGTCCAGACCGTGGACGGCATCAGCGATGAACTCGGCATCAGCGTCGCCAACAAAAGAATTTCGATCACGCCCGCCTCGCACGTCGCCGCGGGCGCAGAGAGCGTCGCCGATTGTTTGAAACTCGCGCGCGCCATTGACGAAGCGGCGACGAACGTCGGCGTGGATTTCCTCGGCGGTTATTCCGCGCTCGTGCAGAAGGGTTGGACGAACGTCGAAGACCTGTTTCTCGCGTCGATCCCCGAAGCGCTGGCGACGACGAAGCGGCTCTGCTCGTCGGTCAACGTTGCGACGACGCGCGCCGGGATCAACATGGATGCCGTCGCCCGCGTCGGGCGTATGATCAAAGAGGCGGCGGAACTGACGCGCGACGAGGGCGGCTTGGCCTGCGCGAAGTTCGTCTGCTTCGCCAACGCCGTAGAGGATAACCCGTTCATGGCGGGCGCGTTTCACGGCACGGGCGAGGGCGAGGCCGTCATCAATGTGGGCGTGTCGGGGCCGGGCGTCGTCAACCACGCCATTCGCCACGCGCCGCGCGATATGCCGCTGCACGAACTCGCCGAACTGATCAAAAAACTCTCCTTCAAACTCGCGCGCGCCGGCGAACTCGTCGGGCGCGAAGCGGCGCGGCGCCTGGGCTTGCGCTTCGGCATCATTGATCTCTCGCTCGCGCCGACGCCTCTGCGCGGTGATTCGGTCGCGGAGATCATCGAAGCGTTCGGGTTCGAGCGCGCGGGCGCACCGGGGACGACCGCCGCGCTCGCGCTCCTCACAGATGCGGTGAAGAAGGGCGGCGTGATGGCTTCGAGCGCGGTGGGCGGCATGAGCGGCGCGTTCATCCCCGTCTCGGAAGACGCGGCCATGATCGACGCGGCGCGCGTCGGCGCGTTGACGTTGGAGAAGTTGGAGGCGTGGACGAGCGTCTGCTCGGTCGGCCTCGACATGATCGCCGTACCCGGTGCGACCTCCGCCGAGACCATCGCCGCCATCATCGCCGACGAGATGGCGATAGGCGTGACCAACTCGAAGACGACCGCCGTGCGGATCATCCCCGCGCCCGGCAGAGTGGTCGGCGACATGGTGGAGTTTGGCGGCCTGCTCGGCACCGCGCCCGTCATGGCCGTCAACAGCTTCAACTGCGCCGACTTCATCCGCCGCGGCGGCCACATCCCCGCGCCGATCCATTCGCTGAGAAATTAAATGCCGAAGTTGGGCTGCGTCCGGCTGGCCGGAGTATGATGTTGAAGAGCAGCGTGACGAGGAGCGTCGAATGAAATTAACTATCGAACTTGACCAGGAAGATGACGGCCGCTGGATCGCGGAAGTGTTAGACCTGCCGGGCGTGTTGGCCTACGGGCAGACCCGCGAAGAGGCTGTGGCGCGTGTGCAGGCGTTGGCTTTCCGCGTGCTGGCGGATCGGCTTGAGCATGGCGAAAGTGAGCCGGAGTTGATGAGCGTCTCGTTTCTTGCGGCATGAGCGAGTGGCCTTCGACAAAGGCGCGATTGGTCTTGGCCGCGCTGCTACGTATCGGCTGGCGCATCAAACGCGAGTCGGGCGGTTCACACCGCATTCTTTCACGAACTGGCTGGGCTGATGTGGTCTTCTCCTTCCATGACAAAGAAGAAATCGGCCCGCGAATGTTGGCGCGGATAGCTAAAAGAACCGGCCTGAAACCGGAAGATTTATGATCGGCGTCCCTTTGCCGCGGCGGCCACACTCCAGCGCCGATCCATTCGCTGAGAAATTAGTTTAAGGAGAATTCAACCTCGTGGCTTTGTCGTTCTCGCCGGAAGTTCGTCGCAGGTGTCTTCTGCGTGCGGTGCAGGGGTTCGTGTTGTTGCTCGCCGTGTCTTCGTCGCTGCTGCCGGGTGTGTCCGTGGTTGATGCGCAGCAGACTGCGCCGGCGGGGCAGATGCGTCTGGGCAAGATCGAGGTGTCGGGACTAACGCGCATGACCGAGGCGCAGGTGATCGAGGCGAGCGGTCTGGAGGTTGGGCAGGAGGTGGACGTGGCCGCGCTCGACGCCGCCGCCGAACGCCTGCTCGGCACGGGACTCTTCACGAAGTTGAGCTATCGCTACCGCACGAAGGGCGTCGAGGCGGTAGTCACGTTCGAGGTCGAAGAGTCGAAGGCGGAGCGCAACATCCCGGTTGTCTTCGACAACTTCGTCTGGTTCACGGAAGAGGAACTCACGCGCGCCGTCCGCAACGAACTGCCGACGTTCGACGGGAAAGCGCCCGAATCGACGGGCGCGGTGGCGAGCATCACGCGCGCACTGGAGCGACAGCTTCGCGCGCGAAAAATAGCGGGGCAGGTGGACTACATGCCCTCTGCGGACATGGCGGGCGGCAACCCGAAACACATCTTCAGCGTGAAGGGCGTGCGCACGCCCATCTGCGTGTTGCAGTTTCCGGGCGCGTCGGCGATTGCGGAAAAAGAGTTGGTCGCGAACTCGGCGCCGCTGCTCAAAGCCGACTACTCGCAGGAGTTCGTCGAGGGCTTCGCCGAAGGGTCGCTGAAGCCGCTCTACTGGGAGCGCGGCCACCTGCGCGCGGACTTCAAACGCCCCGGCGCGACCGTCGCCGCGGGCGCGGACGGCGATTGCAAAGAGGGCGCGAGCGTGAGCGTGCCCGTCGAGGAGGGGCTGGCTTACACTTGGGAGCAGGCCGTGTGGGCGGGCAACGCCGCGCTGACCCCTGCGGAACTCGACGCCGCGCTCGGCATGAAGGCGGGCGAGATCGCCGACGGGCTGAAAATCAACAAGGCCATAGACGAAGTGCGCAAGGCTTACGGGCGGAAGGGCTACATCTTTCTGAGCCTCAAGCCCAGACAGCAATTCGCAGACGACACCCGGCGCGTCACCTACGGGTTCGACATCAAGGAGGGGCCGCAGTTCCGCATGGGGACGTTTACAGTCAACGGCCTCTCGGCGGCGGACGCCAACCGGCTCAAAGAAAGGTGGGCGCTGCGCCCCGGCGACGTTTACAATGCGTCGTACATCAACGAATTCTTGAAGAAGAATCTGATGAGCATCTCCAGACCCGATGCGATCCGTAATATCGAAACGTCTGTGAAGCCCGACCGCCAGAAGTTGACCATTGACGTGACGCTCAATTTCAAATGAGTCGCGGCGCGCGGCCACGCGCGCGTGAGTCAGCCGCCGCACCGTAAGTTTTTGCCACGGGCGGCGCAGTGTGGTAAATCAATCGCGTGCGGATCGGTCGGAAGTGTGAGAGGAAATCATGAAAAGATTGATCATCAGCGTTGCCTTGAACCTGTTACTGCTCGTCGCGACGGGCTTCGCACAGCAGCCGGGGGCGGCCACTACTACTACTACTACTACTACTGCGAGCACGCCGGAAGCGGCGGCGATTAAGGCGGAAGCCGAAAATTGCAGCCGTGCGTTTATGAACGGGGATTTTGGTAAGGTGATTGATTTGACTTACCCGAAACTGTTTGAATTGGGCGGCGGGCGGGCGAAGGTGCTGGCCGAGGTGGAAACTCAGATGAAAGAGTTGCAGAACAAGGGGATAAAGATCATCTCACACGCGATAGGCGAGCCGGAGCAAAGCGTGCGCGCCGGGGGCAAGCTGGTGGCGATTGTGCCCATCCGGTTGAAGATGGAATCGCCCGAATACTACATTGATCTGAAGTCGTTCTGGTTGGCCGTCTCGACGGACGAAGGGAAGCTTTGGAGGTTTGTCAGCGGCTCGTCGCTCGACGAGAACATACTCAAGGTGTTGCTCCCGGAGGTCGCAGGTAAGATCAAATTGCCCGAGGTGAAGCAGCCCGCGGTGGAACGAAAACCGGCGACCCCGTAAGCGAGCGGCGCGGCGACGAAAACCGGCGGCAACAAACGTTTGAGCGGGAGACGAATATGGAAGCACTCGGCATGGTGGAATGTATGGGACTCGTCGCGATGATCGAGGCGGCGGACGCGATGGTGAAGGCGGCCAACGTCGAACTCGTCGGCTACGAGAAGATTGACGCGGGGCTGGTGACGGCCATCGTGCGCGGCGAGGTGGGGGCGGTGCGCGCGGCGGTGGACGCGGGCGCGGCGGCCGGCGCGCGCGTCGGCAAGGTGGTCGCCACGCACGTCATCCCGCGCCCGCACGCCGAAGTTGACGAAGGACTCCCCGTGCTGCGCACCGGCGAAACGGCGCGCAAGAAGATCAGCGGCTCGGTGAGGGGAAAGTAAAAAAGTGATGAGTGTTGAGTGATGAGTGATGAGTGAAAGACACCTGTTTTTAACTCATCACTCATCACTCATCACTCATCACTTTTATTCATCACTCATCACTTTTATTCATCACTCGTCGGATTGGGAATGAAGCGATAGCCGACGCCGCGCACGGTGAGGAGGTGGCGGGGCTTGGCCGGTTCCGTTTCGATGTACTTGCGCAGGCGCACGATGAAGTTGTCGATGGCGCGCGTGTCTGTGTCTTCGCGCAGGTTCCAGACTTCTTCGAGCATTGATTTGCGCGAGACGGGGCGCCCGGCGTGCCGTATAAGGTGACGCAGCAAATCCGCCTCCATCAAAGTCAGACGCACCGTGCGATCCCGCACGCGCAACTCCAACGCATCGAAGTCAATCGTCTTTCCATCAAACTCGAATACTTCTTCGGCCGCGCGAGGCGACGAGGCATCCGTCGCGTCGTCGTTCGTCAACTGTGTCCGGTCGCCGTCGGTGGCGCGCGTGTTTGCCGCCTCCGCTTGATCTCGATCCTGATGCAGCCATTCGCGACGGCGGAGCAGGCCGCTCAGGCGCGCGAGCAGGATGGCGAGTTCGAAGGGCTTGGGGAGGTAATCGTCCGCGCCCGCCTCAAATCCGCTGAGCACGTCTTCGGGTCGGCCGCGCGCCGTCAGCATCAGGACGGGGACGAACTGACCGGCCTCTCGGAGTTTGGAGGCGACGGTGAAGCCGCTGATGCCGGGCAGCATCACGTCGAGGATGACGGCATCGAAGCGCGGCTCGCCTTCGGTCGTCAACTTCGCGAGCGCGGTCTCGCCGTCGCCGACCGTCTCGACGCGGTAGCCTTCGGCTTCGAGGTTGAAGCGCAGGCCGTCGGCCAGATGCTTCTCGTCTTCGACGATGAGGACGCTCGCTTTCATCAGCCCTCCGCGCGCGGCAAGAGCACCGTGAAAGTGCTGCCGCGCCCCTCGCCTTCGCTCTCTGCGTAGACGCGCCCGCCGTGTTTCTTAACCAGAGATTGCACGATGAACAACCCCAGCCCCGTGCCCTTGAAGCGCGCCATGAAGCGACCCGGCACGCGGTAGAAGCGACGGAAGATGCGTTTGAGTTGCACCTGCGGAATGCCGATGCCCTGATCGCGCACGCGCACGGCCAGACGCCGCGCATCAATCGTCATCACCTGCACCGAGACGCGCACCTCGTCGGGCGAATACTTGACGGCATTGTCGAGCAGGTTCGAGACGACGGCGCGCAGTTCGTCCGAGTCGCCGTGGACGAGCGGGCGTTCGCCGTTGCGGAATTTCTCCGCGTAGCTGAACGCGCCTTCCGAGAGTTGCGGATAGCGCGTGCGCGCGAGTTCGAGCGAGTCGCGCACGATCTCTGCGAGGTCTATGACGGGTGCGTTCTTGCGCTTGAACCGCGCGCCGCCGCCGGTCTGCCCGGCGCGCAAAACCTGTTCGACGGTGTGGAGCAGGCGGTCGCTGTCGGCGAGCATGACGGAGTAAAACTCGCGCCGCTGTCTCTCGTCCACCTCGCGCGTCTGCAAGGTTTCGAGGTAGAGGCGGATCGAGGCGATGGGCGTTTTGAGTTCGTGCGTGACGGCGTTGATGAAGGCGTCGTGCTGTTCGTTGCGCCGGATTTCGCGTACGAGGAATGTGGTGTTCAGGACGAGGCCGGCGATGATCACGCTGAAGAAGATGATGCCGAGGACGAGCATCGCCACCTCGCGCCAGTTCAGCAGAATCCAGCCGACGTTGAGCGCGACGGCCAGCGCGACCAGGCAAGAGCCGAGCGTGATGAAGAACGCGGTGGATTTACGACGGCGACCGGAAAGGCGCATGCGTGCATTGTAAGGAAGCGCGAGGCAGAAAGGAAAGAGGAAGGGAAAAGGGTCAAGGGTCAGGGGTCAAGGAAAAGACCTTCGTCTTAAATTCCTTTACCCCTGACCCCTGACCCTTGAGCCTGTGTTCCTGCTCTCGATGGCTTATTAAGCTGCTTGCGAGAGCGCGTTCGCGTCTTCGTCCTCTTCGGCGCGGGCTTCGGTCTGGCGCGGGAGGAATTTGATGTCGCGTGCGAGGCCGAGCATTTGGAGCGCGCGGATGCCGTACCAGTTCATGTCAACTTCGTACCAGTGATAGCCGTGGCGCGCGGCGCGCGGGTGGGCGTGGTGGTTGTTGTGCCAGCCTTCGCCGAAGGTCAGGAGGGCGATGATCCAGTTGTTGGTCGAGTCGTCTTCCGTCCGGTAACGCTTCGTGCCCCAGAGGTGCGTGGCGGAATTGACGAGCCACGTCGCGTGCAGGCCGAAGGTGGTGCGCAGGAACATGCCCCAGAAGAAGACCGACCAGCCGCCGAAGACCAGAAGCAGCACGCCGAGCGCGACGACCGGCACGAAGAACCATTTCGACAGCCAGACGTGGACGGGGTCTTTCATCAGATCGGGCGCATAGCGGCGAAGCGTCACTTCGTCGTGCTGCTGCGCCGTGCCCGTCAGAATCCAGCCCATGTGCGCCCACCAGGTGCCGTCGCGGGGCGAGTGCGGGTCGCCGGGTTGTTCCGTGTGCGCGTGGTGGATGCGGTGTGTGGCGATCCACTGAATGGGGCCGCCTTCGAGCGTGAGCGTGGCGCAGACGGTCAGGAAATACTCGACCCACTTCGGCGTCTTGAAGCCGCGATGCGTGAGCAGGCGATGATAGCCCATGCCGATGCCGAGGCTGCCGGAAATCCACCACAGCGCGAGCGTCACAAAGAGCGCCGTCCATGAAAACATGAAGAGCGCGGCGATTGCGCCGAGGTGGAAGACGATCATCGTGATGGTCGTCGCCCAGTTGATTGTTCCGTCACGTTGCGCGTTGATCTGTTGCGCGCTCATGCCCTGCGTTGCCATAATTTTTCTTTACTCTCCCCTACGTGGATAAGTTCCAACCCGTCTGCTCGCCAGTATTTGATGTTGGGGGCGGGAGTTATCGTAGCAGGCGCGGGGGGCGGCGAATGTAAAAGTTATGTAAAAGCGGGGCGGGGGCTAAAAGTCTAAGGAGAGACCGAGTTGCGCGCCGAGGCGGGGGCTGGCGGAATAGCGACCGGCGACGAGGCCGAAATCGAGCGAGAGGTTATCCCGCAGGGCGTAGTTTCCGCCGAATTGCCCTTGAAACTGGCCTTTGCCGAGGCCGGCGTTCCGCGCGCGCGCGCCGGTCAACTCCGCCCCGAGTTGGAGTTTGGGCGTGAACTCGCGTACGACGGACGTGCCGCCCGTGTAGACCGTGCCGCGCGTTTTGAGTCCGACCGCGCCGGTCAAGGTGTTGCCGGAAAAGATGATGCCGCCGTTGAGCCGGTACTTGGTGCGCCGCGTGACGGATTTCTGCAAGACTCCGTTCAACGAAACATCGGCGACGCCGCTGCCGAGTCCGCGCCGCGCACTGCCCGTCGGAATCTCGAACGCGCCGCTCAAGGTCAGGGCGGGGCGGCGCAGCCCTTCGCGCTCTCGCAGGAAGTTATACTTGACGGAAACGTTCGTGTCGCCGACGCCGGAGACGGTGCGCGGTGTGCCCGCTTCGCGCGCATTGAAGATCGTGATGAGCGGGGCTTCGATGCTGATCTCAACCTGCGGCAAAAGCCCATATGCCAACTCGAAACTCGCCGTGTTCTGTCTGAGGCTGGGGAAGGCATCGCGTTGCAGCAGGTCGAATTGATTGCTGAACTCGAAATGAAACTTGCCCCTGTCCGTCACGTCGGCGTCGTCGGTGATGAAGGGTTGCTGGGCGCGCGCGGCGGGCGCGGCGCGCAGGGCGAGGCAGAACAGGAGCAGGGCGGGGAAGGCGAGGCGGAGGATTATCGCCAGCGCGGGCGCGCGGCGCGGGAGAGTCGGTTTCATCAATCGGCGTGCGGGGCGGTGAAAGAATTTGCTTGCAAAACTCCGCGTGGCAGTATACTCAATACCGACTTTTTATGAGAGGGAAAATAAATTGATCAGGACGGTGTGCCTCAACACGGAGACGAAGGCTTTTGACGAGAACTGCCTCGCGGCCGACATCAGCGAACTGCGCGTCGTGTCGCAAAACATCGTCTGGGCGGACGTGACCGACCCGACGAGCAGCGACTTTGAGGAGTTGGCCGAAGAGTTCGGCTTTCACCACCTCTCGATTGAAGACTGCCGCAACGAACACCAGCGGCCGAAGATCGAAGAATATCCCGGCTACTACTTCATCGTGCTCTACGAGGCCGAGCTGGTCGGCCCCGACGACGACCTCGAGCTGCGCGAGCTGAACATCTTCCTCGGGAAGAACTACGTCGTCACCGTCCACAGCCGCCCCATCCGCGCCATC
>DASVPS010000360.1:0-20268 GCA_036389555.1 Pyrinomonadaceae bacterium | reverse complement strand
GCCGCTTACCCTTGGTAAGCGGCCACGGTTTTTTTTGCGTCGAGAAGTTCGGCGACCTGCGCGCGGGCTATTGATAGATTTGGCTGCCCGTGCCCTTCGTCTGTTCCCATTCGATGCCCTCTATGTGCTGCGGGTCGGACGACATGATCTCTTCGCTCAGCGCGTCGGTGCTGATGTTGAGGTTCATGTTCAGGAAATAGACGATGCAGCCGACGGGTTCTTCCGTATCTGCCGGGTCGAGTTGGCGCAGTTCGGCGTTGAAGCGGTGTCGCCGGAAGATTTGGAGGAGCGTCTCCTGCGTGCGCGCCGTGTCGCGCGTCTTGACCGTCACCAGGATGGGGCGCACGACCTGTCCGAGTTCGTAATGTTCGAGCACCCAGAGCAGCGGGAAGACGAAGACGGCGAGCGTGAGCGCGAGTTCCCATCGGCCGACGCCCGTCGCCAGTCCGATGGCGAGGCTGATCAAAAGAACTGTGACTTCCTTCGGGTCGCGGATGTTTGTGCGGAAGCGTACGAGCGAGGCGGCGGCGAAGATACCGAAGGCGCGCGCCGCGCTGTCGCCCACGATCATCATCAGCGCAGAGGCGACGACGGCGAGCAGGATTTGCGTCTGCGCCACATAAGGGTTGCGCGGCAGCGAAGGCACACCGCGGCGCGGCCGGAAGGCTAACGCCGCCACGAGCAGCGCCGCCAGCGCGAGCCGCACGATGATGCGCGGAATAACCACCGTCCAGCTTTCGGGCGGCGCGTTGGGGCCGGCTTTGATGTCGTCCGCGCCGAAGAGCATCGCGATGACGGAGTCGCTGTCGCCGTCGGCGCGCGGCTGCGCATCGCCTTGCGGCCGCGTGGTCGCCGGAGTCGGCGTGCCGGTTTCGGCAGCACGCGCCGCTTCGTCTGAGGTCGTGGCCTGCGCCGAGTTCTGGGCAGGCGAGTCGGGGGCAGCGGTCTGTTGCGCCTGCGGCGTCGCGGGAGGATTGTCCGGCTGGCTGCCGCGCGACATTAAGAACGCGACGAGCGCGAACCCGAGGAGCCCGGCGAGCACTCCCACGATCAGAATCTTCTGCTGGTTTCTTCTGAGCATTTCACCTTAACTCTACTGCGCCCGCCGCTCGGACAAGCGACGGGCGCGTGCGGACGGTTTGGACTAACTCGGCGAAGGTTGATGCATCTCAGGATTCAGACGGCGGGAGGTTGACGAGTTCGTTGATTCGCGCGCGCACCGCGCTTGTCAGCAGACCCACTTCCTCCTGATTGTAGTTGGCCGCGCGGAAGGCGTCGCCCAGTTGCTGGTCGCTCAGGCGCGAGAGCAGTCCCGCGATCCATTGCACGTCTGCGACCGAGATGTCTTCAAAGAGGCTTTGCATCTTGCCGCCATAGTGGAAGAAGACTCGATCCTTGTGAACGTGATCCACGAATTTCGACTCGGCGTAATCTCCCGGGTTGTTGCGGCTGCGCTTCAACGCCCAGAGCGGCCCGCTGCCGATCTTGCCGAACGTCGCGCCGAGGTCGCTGACGATGTAGTGCAGTTCGCTCTCCCCGGCTTCATTCCTGACGTGGAGTATGCCGTTGTTGTCGTCCTTGATGTCCCAGTTGTTCAAGAGGAGCATCATCACTTTCAGCCCTTGCAGTTCGCGCTTGCCGGAGAAGGGGTTCTTCTCCCACAACCACGGATCGAGCCGCTTCACGTCTTTCGAGCGCGCCTCGAACCTGACGTTTTCATAAGTGCCTTTCGGCGTGCCCGCGATGTTCACGGTCGGCAGAAGATAGGTGACTTCCGTGACGTAGCCGACAGCCCAGAGCAAACGCACGGCGGCCGTCTCCGATTGCGCCTCGCGGCTGACCTTCGCCACCCACTCGCGCCCCGCCGCATCTCTCACGCGATACTTCTCGGAGAAGCCTCCCTTAACTTTCTCGATGAGCGTCAGGCTTGATGCGTCGGGCTTACCGGCCTCACCGCCCGAACCATGAAACAGGTCGCGCGTGGCGATGTCCGTGGGTTCGCGCCACATGACGGGCGTGCCCGTCGGCATCGGCTTCTTCGCCTTCTGAGATTTTTTCTGGACGGCGAAGGTCGTCGTCGAAAGTCCGAGCGCGATGATAAAGAAAGCAACCATCAGCGCGCGAAATTTACTCGCTCGAAACATACTGTAAATACCCCTCCGGCAAATGAATTTTAACGTTTCAACTTAAAGCTGAACGTCCATGAAATGCAGTTGGCTGTCGAACCGCTCTTCGCCCTCTGCGGGCTGGATGCGTTCGTAAGAGCCGTCGGGCTGCAATTTGCGCGACTTCACGTTGTCGCGCAGGTAGGCGGCCAGAATCACGTCCTTCAAATGACGACGCAGTCGCGCATCGTGGACGGGCGTGACCACTTCGACGCGCCGGTTGAGATTGCGCGGCATCCAGTCCGAACTGCCCGTGTAGAACTCTTCCTCGCCGCCGTTCGCGAAATAAAAGACGCGGCTGTGTTCGAGGAAACGGCCGACGATGCTGCGCACCGTGATCGTCTCGGACAGCCCTTCGACGCCGGGGCGCAGCATGCAGACGCCGCGCACGATCAGGTCAATCGCCACACCGGCCTGCGATGCGTCGTAGAGCGCGCGAATGATCTCGATGTCGGCCAGCCGGTTGATCTTGATGATCATGCGCGCGGGGCGGCCGGCGCGCGCGTGGTCGGCCTCGCGGCGAATAAGCTCAAGCATCCGCTCGCGCATGTTGACGGGCGCGACCATCAGTTGCCGGTACTCTTTCTGCCGCGAATAGCCGGTCAGATAGTTGAAGAGTTCAGAGGCATCCGCGCCGATCTCTTCGTCGGCGGTGAAGAGACCGAGGTCTGTGTAGGCGCGCGAGGTGTCGGGATTGTAGTTGCCCGTGGCGATGTGGACGTAGCGGCGCATCGAGTCGTCTTCGCGGCGCACGACGAGCGCGAGCTTGCAGTGAGTCTTGAGTCCCATCAGCCCGTAGACGACGTGGACGCCCGCCTCTTCCAGCCGTTGCGCCCATTCGATGTTGTTCTCCTCGTCGAAGCGCGCTTTGAGTTCGATGATGGCCGTCACCTGTTTGCCCTGCTCGCTCGCTTCTATGAGCGACTGCGGGATGGGCGAATTGTGACCCGTGCGATAGAGGCAAATCTTGATGGCCGCGACGTTCTCGTCGTGCGCCGCCGCGGCGATGAAATCCGTAACGGGCGCGAACGAACTGTAGGGGTGATGCAGGAGAATGTCCTGTTCGCGGATGGCGTCGAAGATGGAGAGGCGCGGGCGGCGCAACGCGGCGGGCGCACGCGGCTTGAAGGATGCGTCTTTCAAATCGGGGCGCTCAAGTTTGTAGAGCTTCATCAGGTCGGGCACGTTCAAGGGGCCACCCACGCGGTACACGTCTTCCGGCTCGACGCCGATTGACTGCGTGAGATACTGCGCCATGTCGGCGGGCATCGCCTCGGCCACTTCGAGGCGCACGGGCGTCCCGAAACGACGCTTGCGCAACGTCTGTTGCATGATGCGCAGGAGGTCGTCGGCCTCGTCCTCGCGGATGTCTATGTCTGCGTCGCGCGTGACGCGGAAGGCGTGGCAGACGCTCGCGCGCATGCGCGGAAACAGCGCCTTGGCGTTGGCCGCGATCAGGTCTTCGAGCAGGATGAACTTCGAGCCCTCTTTTTCGATTGGGATCAGGCGCGGCACGAGCGGCGGCACTTTGATGCGCGCGAAACGCGGCTCGATCTTGCCGACGAGCGAACTCGTGATGCCGTGTTCCGGCAGCGGCGCAACCATCAGGGCGAGGTTGAGGCTCAGGTTCGAGACGTAAGGAAACGGGTGGCTCGGATCGACGGCCTGCGGCGTGAGCACCGGGAAGACTTGATCCTCGAAGTAGTCCTGTAGCGCGATGCGCTCGTCTTCCGACAGAGAGTTGTAAGAGGCGATGACGATGCCTTCGTTGCTCAATCGCGGCAGCAACTCTTCGACGAGACAGCGGCTCTGCTCGGCGAGCATCGGCAGGAGCCGCGCCCTGATCTCTGCGAGTTGGTCACCGGGCGTCATGCCGTCGGGCGACAGTTCCGTCACATCGTGCTCTAACTCCTCTTTGAGTCCCGACACGCGGATCATGAAAAACTCATCCACGTTGCTGGAAAAGATGGCGAGGAACTTCAGTCGTTCGAGAAGCGGCTGCGACTCGTCCAATCCTTCTTCGAGCACGCGGCGGAAGAATTCCAACAGGCTGAACTCGCGATTGAAGAGCAGTTGCTTGGCGTCCAGCAACTTCGCCGACAGGGTTGCGCCCGAGGGGTCGCCGCGCCGGTCTTCAGGGATGGGGTGTTTGCTGGCTACTATCTTCATCAGAACAATCTTGAGATATTACTCTGTACAGATTTTCGTCCGGGCGATGCTTTGGCCTCTCGAACGGGCGACATGCATGTCTGATGCACGTGGCGTGGCTATGGTCGCCGCGAAAGCGAATATTACAACACAGATATAACGATTCTTCCCATGCACGCGAGCCTTACACACTCACACGCGAAAGCGACCTGTTGAGGAGAGCACTATATCAGACACCCTCTGGCAATCTCCATTCCCAAAACGAACGAGACCGCCGCGTCTCGTAAAAACTCCAAATATTCCAACACTTGAGCCGCCCTGCGAAATGGCTCTGAAAGCGCGAGCCGACTACCAGCGCGCATGAATTTCATGCTTCTGTCGCACGAGTCCGGCGCTGTAGTGTCGGATTAAATGTCCGCGTTAGCTTCAATTGATATGTTGTGCCGGTGAGACTTTGATGCGTGCTGCTTGCCGGTCGGCCTGCGGCCGGAGTTTGAGTTCCTGTGAACTGAGAAACTACATCCGCGCGCTCGCGGAAGCTCAACCCGACTTCTTCTCGCGTGTAAACTGCGGGAGCGTCCGCCCCCCGGCGGAGTCTTCGATGAGCTTCTCCAGACGCTTGAGCCGCGTCTCCTCTCTTTTCGCGCTCGACACCCACCAACTCGCCGCCTTGCGATAAGAAGCCGTCTGCGCCGCAAAGAATTTCCACGCCGCTTTATTCCGCCGCAGCTTCGCGCCGTAAGGGTCGGGCAGTTCCGGCGTGCGCTGCTCGTAGGCGTAAATTCCCGAACGGTTCTCTGTGCGCGCCGCGAAAGCCTTCTCGCCCGCAGGCCGCATATGCCCCTGGCGCGTCAGTTCTTCGACGCGGCCGATGTTCACCGCGCTCCAGATGCTGCGCGGGCGACGCGGCGTAAAGCGGATCGTATAGCTGAGGTCGTCCACACGCTTCCGAATTCCGTCGATCCAGCCGTAGCACAGCGCCTCGTCAACCGATTCCGGCCAGGTGATGCTCGGCTTGCCCGAATCCTTCTTGTAATAGCCGACCCATAATTCCTGCGCCGTGGCGTGATGCTTCTCAAGCCATGCGCGGAAGTCGGCCGGTGATTTGAAAAATTTGATCTCCATCAGAGCAAAAAGAGGTCAGAGACTTTCCGTGCGTGGTTCGGTAAAAGACCTGTGTGCTCAACCGCGCCGCACGCGACAGAGTAATCAATCCACGGCGAAAATTAAAAGTGAGAATTAAAAGTGAGAATTAAAAGTGAGAATTAAAAGCGGCGGAGCCTGTTTGACTCCGCCGCCCCGGCTCACGATTTTTCGGGGATCGAGAGTTCATGTCTGACGCCTCGCCGTCCGGTGCGGCGAGCGCGTGCGTGGGCTTGTTTGAAGCCTTTCGGCACAGGTAAACCAAGTTCAATCAGGACTGGTTTTAAGCCGCATTGTAGGACAACGAGCGGGGTCGTTTACTCATCCAAATCGGTCGCTCCGGGATTTCCTTTTCCATTCAATTTTCCAGGATGCAGTTTTAGGGGTTAAAGCTATTGATGCCTTCATCAGCTAAAGGAACTTTAATGTCCGCGTTAACCGCCGCACGCCTCGTCGGAGCACTTTCGTTGAGCCTCCTGCTGTGTGCCATCTTCCTGCCTCATATCTCAGCGGGAAGTGGCCGGCCAGCCCCGTCTTACCGTCTTCTTGCGGCCACACGCGACAAGTCGAATCAGGAGGGCGCGGAGTTCGTTCCCGGAGAGATTCTGGTGCGTTTTGCGGATGAGGCCGTCGCTAAAAACCATCGTCAGATGATGACGGTGCGACAGCAGGGCGGCCGTGACATCAATGTGGCGTTTGAACGACTGACCGAGGCATCCCTGGTCGAGGGGTTGCGCCTCGCGCGCGTTCAGCCCGCCGAGACCGGGGCGGCGCTCGTCGCGCTCCGTGCGCGCGCCGATGTCTTGTACGCTGAACCAAACTACATCTGGCGCAAAGAGGTTGTTCCCAATGATCCGCGCTACCGCGAGCAGCACAACCTGAAAGGCTCTTTTCTGGACGGTTGCTGCACCAGAGATATTCACGCGGAGGAAGCATGGGCTATCACGACCGGCAGTCGTCAGGTCGTGGTCGGCGTGATCGATGAAGGCATAGACATCAGCCACCCCGACTTGCGCGACAATATCTGGAGCAACTCTCTAGAAAGCGGCGGCGCTCTAGGCGTTGACGACGACAACAACGGCTTTATAGACGACGCGCACGGCTACGACTTCGCGCATAACGATGCCACCGTTTACGACGGCGCATCCGGCGACAACGAGACGGATGCACACGGCACGCACGTCGCCGGAATTATCGGCGCATCGGGCAATAACGGAGTTGGCATCGCCGGGGTCAACTGGCAAGTGAGATTGATGTCGTTAAAAGTGATCGGCGCTGACGGCAGCGGCACGACCGCCAACTTCATACGCGCTTATCAATACGCGAAGATGATGCGGGAGACTTGGGAGAGTTCGGGCGGAACGCGCGGCGCGAATATACGAGTTTTGAACAACAGCTATGGCGGGCGAGGTTTTTCGCAAGCCGCGCTCGACGCCATCCGTGCGCTCGACGCATCCGGCATCCTGTTTGCCGCCGCCGCCGGCAACAGCGCGAAGAATGACGATTGGTATCCGCACTATCCGGCCGGCTACGACGCGCCGAACGTGATCGCGGTGGCTGCCACAGACCAGGGCGACAACCTCTCCAACTTCTCAAACTACGGTGTGCGCTCCGTCCAGATGGGCGCTCCGGGCAGTTCCATTCTGAGCACCACGCCGCACAACACTTATTCGTCTTTTAGCGGCACCTCGATGGCCGCGCCGCACGTCGCGGGAGCGGCGGCGCTCGTCTGTGCGGCGCAGCCGAACATCACGGTCGCCAGGTTGCGCGATGCTCTCGTCATCAATAGTGATCTCGTCATCGGCCTCAAGGGCAAGACTTACGCCGGACGCCTGAACGCACACCGAACTCTTCAGGCAGCGACGGAAAACGACTCGACGCCCCCCGCGCCGATCAACGATCTTCGCGTCTCTTACCAGAGCGGGCAGAGTCTCGCGATCAGTTTCACCATGCCGGGCGATGACGGCATGAACGGGACAGCGACGCTCCTCGAACGTTTCTTTACCGATGCGGCGACGGGCGCGCGCTTTCCCCTCGGCGCGCAGGGCGTCGGGGGAGCCGGGCAGCCCACAACCATCGGCGCATCCATCCCCTATCGCCACACCGCCGGGACGCTGACCCTTAATGTCTACGACAACGCGGGCAACAAAAGCACTGCGTCGGTGGCCGTGTCGAGCAGCGAGCGCGACGCCTATCCATATCAGATCACGCAATCGACGACCGGCGCTTTGACGACCGGCGGAACGCGCCTCAGTCTCAACGGAGACGACCGCTACTTCGTCAATCTGGCGCTGCCTTTCAGCTTCCGCTTTTTCGACCAGCTAGTTAGTTCCGTGACCATCTCCACCAATGGCGCGTTGTACTTCACAGACCAGCCGCCGGTAAAGCCTGCGAGCCAGCAGAATCCTTTTGAGGGCGGCAATGATGCCGAAAGTTCACGCGCGGCGCTTAACGGATACCGCATGCTCGCGGGCTTATGGGATGACCTGCGCATCGACCGTCGGCCGGGCGATGGCATCTACATCGTCACGCCGGATAACGACCGCGTCATCTATCGCTGGCAGGCCGTCACCTTCGACACGCCGCTCAGCGAGACTACGACGCGCGGCGAGCACCCGGTCAGCTTCGAGATCGAACTGCGGAGGGATAACACGATTCAGGTGCGCTACGGCGAGGGGAACACCAACCTGTTTCCGGTCGTCGGTATTTCCGGCGGCGAGCCTGAGGCTTTCGTCGTCGATAGCCACACTTCGGAATCTTCACTGAGAAGCCTGACGAACGCTCCGGCGGTGACTTTCACCCGGCTCGACCCGACTCCGACACCGACGCCGACGCTAACTCCGACGCCAACTCCGACGCCTTTCCCGACTCCCGCGCCAGACCCGCGCGGCTCCATCGCTTACGTCAGCCGAAATTCCGACGTAAATATTTTTCTCACGAACGCCGACGGCAGCGTGCGTCTGCCGATCACGAACCATACGGCATCCGATGATCAACCCACCTGGTCGCCCGACGGCAAGAAGATCGCTTTTGTCAGCAGCAGAGATGGTGCCAATCCGTTAGAGATATTTGTCATGAATGCGGACGGCACGGACGTGAAAAAGCTGACCAACAATTCCAACTCCGGCGCGTTTAACCAGCAGCCCAAATGGTCGCCCGACGGCACGAAGATCGCTTTCCTGACCAACCGCGACGGCAACCCTGAAATATATGTCATGGCGACCGACGGCTGGAGCCAGAGGCGGCTTACTAACACGCCTTTACCGTTTCAGGAATCATCTCCCACCTGGTCGCCGGATGGCACGAAGATCGCGTTCACTAGATTAGGAGACATTTACGTGATGGACGCCGACGGCGGCACCAACGAGCGTAGACTCACGAATCTCGGTTATGCCTTTGAAGTCGCGTGGTCGCCGGATGGGTCGCGGATGGCGTTCAGTAACGGAAGCGATATCTTCGTCATGAATGCAGACGGGAGCGGCGTGACCAACATCACGAACGACGGGAGAGGCAACGCCAGCCCCGCGTGGTCGCCTGACGGGACGCTCATCGCGCATACCAGTCAACGCACGCCCCCCTTGGACATCTATGTGATGAAGGCCGACGGCAGTGAACCGCGCCGCTTGACCACTTCGTCTGACTTCGACGCAAGCCCCGCATGGCAGCCCGTTCCGGGCGTTGTGGCCGCGAAGCCGCGGACGATTCAATTCAGCGCCGCCAATTACAGGGTGGCCGAGAATAACGGCAGGGCGACGATTACCGTCACGCGCCTCGGCGACATTACGGGAGCCGCCGACGTTCAATACGCGACGCTCGATAACCCTGCGGCCGTCAGGTGCGACGACCAAACTGCGATGCCCGGCGTAGCCTTCGCCCGTTGCGACTACGCGACGAGCGTCGACAGCCTGCACTTCGCCCCCGGCGAGGCCGCCAAGACGCTCAGCATTCCCGTCATCGACGATGCGCACGACGAGGTGGATGAGACGTTGCAGATTCGCCTGAGCACTGCTTCGGGCGGCGTGCTCAGCGCGCAGAGCGTTGCCACCATCACCATCACCGATAACGACAGCGCGGCCATACAGCCGAACCCCATCGACGCTTCGACTTTCTTCGTCCGCCAGCACTATCTGGATTTCCTCTCGCGCGAGCCGGAGGTGAACGAACCGTGGTCGGGCGTGCTCGCACGTTGCCCGAACGTCAATAACAGAGACCCGCGGAGTCCTTCGGCCGAGTGCGACCGCAACCTCGTCTCGCGTTCCTTCTTCCAGTCGCCGGAGTTCCAACTCAAAGGCTTCTACGTCTACCTGTTCTACAAGGTGGCGCACGGCCGCTTGCCCTCCTATGCGGAAATCATCGCCGACATGCGCGGCGTGACGGGCGAGACCGAGGCGGAGGTCTACGCCAAGCGCACGGCCTTCTCCGACAACTTCACAGAGCGGCCTGAGTTCAAGAATACTTACGAGGCGATGACTCAGCAGACTTACGTGAGCACGCTTCTCGGCCGCTACAACCTGACGACTATTACGACGACCGACCCGCAGAACCCGGACACGGGGCAGAAGGTGACGCTGACGGCCGACGGGTTAACGAGTCAGTTGGCGGCCGGCACGCTAACGCGCGCGCAGGTCTTGCGCGCCGTCGTGCAGAGCGATGAAGTCAACGGGGCGGAGTACAACGGGGCGTTCGTCGCGATGCAATACTTCGGCTATCTGCGCAGAGCGCCCGACCAGAGCGGCTACGACGGCTGGCTCAACTATCTGAACGCCCATCCCGGAGACTTCCGCACGATGGTCAACGGCTTCTTCAACTCCGTCGAATACAGACTCAGGTTCGGCCAGCCCTGATACACCACCAACTCTTGAGATAACTCTCCTTCACACGCTCAAAAAAACGTTACGGCCACCTGATCGGTGGCCGTACGTCTTTCAAGATAATGGGGGAGCCGAATCGGGTCGAACCCCTGACCTCATGACTGCCCGTTTGTTTCTGTGCATCACGCCCGGCATCACGTGCTCGCACACTTACTGCATAAGCCTTCAATCCAGCGAATGACATCCACGCTGTACCGGGTCGGGCGCATGCGGTTGTCAGGCGGCGTGTTGTCATCCATGCGCCTCAAAATATTATCTTCAACGCGCCCCGTCTTTTTTCAAAGCAATCCACGTCCAAATCGCCGCCAGCAAATCAATCAGACCGAACAGCAGTAACGCTCTCGGAGCCGAAACCAACAGCACGAAAGCGGCGAAGTAAATGATAACCGCGGCGCGCGTCCAAACCGTCCAACGGATGAAGGTCGTTAATTCATGCCTCGCCGCCTGAACATAATATAAGCTCAGACAGAGCAGGAACATCCCATTAATTCTTATCCAGACTTCGTTCGTCGGCGGTGCTCCGAAAACCGGCAAAATCAAATTTGGGACGAGCAGCAAAATCAAACCCAACCCGCAGAGGTAAATTCCGAAAACAAACAAACTTTTGGCTGCTCGACTCATATCTCCGAAATTCAGTCGCTACCAAACAACAAACTCCCTGCTGCCTGACGCCCAAATTAACCCGCGCCGGGCGAATAGCATCCACGATTCGACGCAAGGAAGCAAGATGAATTGAGGCACAGAACTCTGCTAAGCTTGCAAGACGCGGGAGCGGCATAATACACGCATCCGGGCGTGTTACGCCGAATCATTCGGCTTTCTACGCTACATTGCGTGGTTAAGCCGAACGTGTCGGCTGTTGCCGCTCTATGACGGAATTAGGCCGAATCATTCGGCACAATATGCGTTATGCTGCTAGGATAGGATACCGAAGCCATGAATGACATAAAGAACTTGGTTACGTCTCCGGCGTTCTGGTTTGCTAGTGTGCTCTTAGCATTTTTAATGAGCTTCTTTGCTAGTTATGCGAAAGACTGGACTGATAAATGGTATGTGCGCCGGTCTAGGAAAAAAGATGAGGAAGCGAAACTTAGGCAAAAGAATTTTGAAGAGAAAGTGGGTAAACTCAGAGAGCAGCCACATCTACTGGCCTTATATCAAAGCAACATTGTGTACCAAAAGCTCCGGCAAGTTCTTTATTTTATTGTCAGCTATGTGGCGATGGTTCTTTCATTTTATAGCACACTAAGATTTGAGTTCGGCGTAGCTCTTGGCATGCTGATTTTCTCTTTCGCAATCTACGTCTTACCGATCAGAAGTGTCTCAAGGCATTTGTATGAGCTTAGATCTATAATTAATGCGGCACTAGAAGATAACGAAACCCATTTTGTCGGTTAAATGGCTAACCATTCATTTTCTTTAAGTGATAGGAGCAGCATAACAACTCATTCAACCCGACGCCTCGATAGCATTCTTTTCATCGTTAGTTTATCCTTTCCGCATTGGATGCTTGCGCTCGGCGCGGGTTAATTCGGGCGTTAGATTACTCGCTTTTAGCTAAGGGAAGTAAATGTCGCAGCCCGTTAATGCCGACAGAGTCTTGATCGCCAAGCCGACTTCATCGAGAGTTATGGCGTGGCTTGGTATTGCCTTCTTCACCTTATTGTAGTGTTATGTCTTGGTACGCAGGCCAGGTTGCTGTGGCACCATGGTTTTTGGTTTTCGTTAGCCTGGGCGTCCTCATCCTTGTGGCTGTACGCCGCTCCTTCGAGACCAGGCGCGGGTTCAAGAAGAAACCATAAAGCTCAGGGGAAAGTGATTCCGGAATTTACCCGGGCGGAGGAATGCTTTGAAGAAATGGCTCGCCTGTTCGCTGATTCTACTCGCATCGGCGCTGGCCTCTCTGGGCTTTTCTCAGATGGCCGGGGGGCGCGGAAAGACCCCGGCTGCAGAGGCTTTGAGGGCCAAGCGTGAAGGCGTCACCGGCGTGTATGAACGGCTGCGGAGACTGATGTCGGCGGCGGGGGTGCGCGTCGAGGAGTCCGCGCTGCTCGCGCCGGGCGGCTCTTTCCGCGGCCTCAAAATCTCCTGGAACGACCCTGCGCGGAAGGGCTCGAAGCCGGAGGCGCTGCGCGCCGGCGTGCTTTCTTCCCCCGTCACTTCGGCGGTCGCCGGGGAGGTGCGCGGGAGGGGTTCGGTGGCGAGACAGCGCTCCCTCGAACTCTCGCCGGAGCACGTGCTGTTGGCGACCGTCGATGCGGAGTCTCGGCTGCGCTGGTCGTCTCTGATTCCCGACCCGCGCGTCCTGCGCTCGGAATGGCCGGGAGCCGACGGCGTTCTAGAAGGCGTACGCCTGTACCAGCCCAGCGCAGAGTTCGTCGTCCACATTCCGGAAGATACGGAGGCCACGGAGCTACGCTTCTACCACCCGCTCCCGTCGGGCGAGGGGTTCACTCTGCAACTGCTGAGCACGGTTCCACTCCGCGGCCAGTAGACGGTCAGCGCCGGAGGATGTCATCGCCATGAAGTTCCCGCCCCGCCGATTTTCAGCCCTCATCTTTCTGCTGCTCCTGCTGGCGCTGCCGCGTGCGGCGTCCGCCGAGCCGTTCGAGACGATTGTCAACAACGGCTCGCCTGAGAACCGCGTGGACATCGCCATCATGGGCGACGGCTACACCGCCGCCGAGATGGATAAGTACCGGAGCGACATCGAGCAGTTCGTACGGCTCTGGTTCGAGCAGGAGCCTTACAAGGAATACCAACGCTACTTCAACGTCCACCGGATAGACGTCGTGAGCGCGCAGTCGGGTGCCGACCACCCCGAACGGGGCAGTTTCGTCAATACGGCCTTCAACGCCACGTACAGGTGCGAAGGCACCCAGCGCGCGATCTGCGTGGACTTTGGCCGCGCCTTCAACGTCCTCAACAACAGCTTCGCGCCCTCTCAGTTCGACATCAAGCTCGTGATAGTCAACGACCCGGAGTACGGCGGCTCCGGCGGGCAAATCGCCGTCGCCTCGACTGAGGTGCGAGCCGTCGAACTAATCCTGCACGAAGTCGGTCACAGCTTCGGCCTCCTCGGCGACGAGTACGGCGGCTCGCACTGCACCGTCTTCGGCGAGCCGTCGGCGCTGAACCTCATGCGCAAGACCAACCGCGAGGAGATCAAGTGGTTGCACTGGATCGACCCTTCGACACCCGTCCCGACGACGACTACCACGAACGGCGTGCCCGGCCTTTACGAAGGCGCGCTGTACTGCAACAACGGTTATCACCGCCCTACCTTCAACTCCAAGATGAGGTCGCTCAGCCGCCCCTTCGATCAGATCAACACCGAGCAGCACATCCGACGCATCTACAACTTCGTCTCGCCGCTCGACGCCTCCGCGCCCTCCGGCGCGACCCTCACGCTGACGCAGGGGCAGGCGCAGGATTTCTCGGTCTCGCCCCTCTCGCCCTTAACGCACGCGCTCGCTGTGACGTGGTTCGTGGACGGCACGCCGCGCTCGGAGACGCACGCCTTCACGCTCGACACGGCGACTCTGAACGCGGGCGCGCACACCGTCGAAGTTCTTTTGCGGGACGACACGGATCAGGTTCGGCACGACCCGCAACAACTGCTTGCCGAGACGCGCAAGTGGGACGTGACGGTCAACGCGGCGGCGACGCCCACGCCGACGCCCACGCCCTACCCGCCCGGCCAGTCTCCGGTCTTGTTGACGGACGGCGACACGCAACGCGCGATTGCGCTCGACACCGTGACGTGGCTGAGCGGCCCCTTCACGCTCTTCACGCTACACAACTTCAGCGCCGACCAGCGCACGCGAATCTCCCTGTTCGTCTACAACGCAGAGCTGCTGCCCGGCGAGAGCCACACGGCTTTCACGGCGCAGGCCGAAGACTCTCAGCAGCGGACGTTTCCGCTGGCGGTCGAATACGCAGCGAAGGCTCCGGGTCTCGACGGCGTCACGCAACTCGTCGTCAAGCTCCCGGACGAACTGGCAAGCGCGGGCGAAGTGCTGATCAGCGTCAGCCTGCGCGGCACGTCCAGCAACAAGGCGTCCATCAGCATTAGGCGATAGAGTCGAAGGAGAAGGGCGTGTTGAGTTTTAGATCGGCAGTGAAATGCACCTCGAATAATTTCGTACCCGAAGTTCTAAAGATATTCACCCTGCAAGTATTAATGTTTAATTAAGGAGAGTAAATGATGGAATCGACCAACACAGCCACTGACATCATTAGTATCCCACTGCAAAATCAGACCGGCCTGGATGAAAAGCAGTACACAATCTATGTCCTCGGGTTTTCGACAACATCCAGAAAGATGTTGGATGTGGCAAACGAAACCACAACTGCCAGGTTTGTGCCGATTCGGAAGGCAAGCGGAACGTTGCCGGTCTTCAAGCTCGGCGCGGAAATTTCTCAAATCAGTATTGATGTGACACCCCCTCTCGATCCATCCGCTCGCATTGATGGGGCACGCATCTATTTTTTTGTTGCCGACAAAAGCAAGTTCCCAAATGCTCCACAGGTGAGCTACACGGGCAACGGTGCCAATGTTATCAACGTAAAAAATCCACCCAACTCCGATGCTCCCCCGTATACCTTCGCCGAATTCACCGTCGTCGATTTGAACTACGGTGCGGTTATTGACCTGCAAACCGTCGATGGGCTGACCTTCCCGCTGAACCTTACCCTCAACGATTCCCACGGTGCCGTAGGACAGCCACTTTCAGCTAACACCGGATTTAATCGCGCCGCTATTTTTGCCGCCTACAAAACTTTTATGAATGGAATCGGCCCTGAATCTGCGCCCTTCCTAGACTTGCAGTACAGCACAAACAGCGGTGGTCTCCTCAACCCCGGTCTCTACCTCACGGAGACCAACGAGACTAACGAGCTGACCAATCTGGGGAGTCCGCTTAATAGCCTGTTTGATAATGATCTGAAAACCCTGTTTTCAAACTTGAAGCTCAGCATTCAGGGCGTCTCGGCAGGCAGCATTAGCGCCGATGTCTACACAGTCGAGTCTATCGGAGAACAACCCCTGCCGACCACGAACGGGCTTTCTCATCCGGCACTGCACTTCAAAGGCAAGACGAATGGCCTTGAGCTAAATGTGTTCAGCCCGCTTGGCCTCTGCACACTCGCGTTCGATAACAAAGGGACTGACACAGCTATTTCCGGCCAGCTCGACAACACCACCCTGACCTTCGATACAGCCCTGCCCTCTGATACCAATATCCTCGTCGGCATGTATGTGTCGGGCGCTGGCGTAGATCCAAACAACACCACCGTCAAATCCGTTACACGCGATGCCGGCAACAACATTACCGGCGTCGTGATAAGCGGAACGGAAACAGGCAAGCCCGCCCCGTCCCAGTATGGATTTTCCAAAATTCCCGGTATGTTTATGACCAGCGGCGCTATGGTGTTTGCCAATGCGGGTGTTTTCGCCTACTTCGGCGGCTATGCGGCCGAGCAGGCAACTGTCGTTTTGAATCTCCAAAACCAGCTCGTCAGCGCGCTGAATCGAGGGGTGGCTAATGCGGCTCCTACTTCAGGAGCAGATGGATATTCCTCTCAGTACTGGGGGACGCAAACCAACTGGTATCCTTCGGCCACCACACAGAATTTATTCTCCTTGTTTATGCACACCGCCACAGTAGCCGCCGGCAAAGATAATATCCCGGTTTTTATACAGGCTAAGGGCTCTACCACCTGCGCTCGAGGGACTACCATGGGTCAGGCATATGGTTTTGCCTACGATGAAAACGCCGGCCCCGTGCCACCCGCGCCATCAGGCCAGCCGGAAGTGCCGTCAAAATTCGATCCGCTTCCACGCGGAGCGAACGTGCTGACTATTACGCTTGGTGCCTGGAGTCAGCAAACTCTCTGACGCATGTAATCAAGGAGTCAAAGTACAGAGAGCGACTCGGCTGCGTGTACGCCTTTACGGGTCTATCTTCACACCGTCGAGGATGATAATATCGCCCCGTCGTACTACCCCCAGACTGGAGGTGCAACATGCAAGTAAAGTTCGTCAACGCCAGCAAGGATACCTGGTTCGCATACTACGGACTCGACCCCGCGAACGGCACACCGATATACCTCGATGCAGCGGGCAAGGTCGTGCCGAGCGTGCCGTCAACGAAGCCCACCGACGCCTTCGCCATCAAGGTCACGTCCGCTCCTGTCGATCTCCCAATGATGAACGCCGCCCGCCTGTACGTCTCGTCCGGTGGGCCTCTCCTGTTCCCGGTCGGCCTTGACAGGAGACCACTACCGCCGATGCCGGGTGACACGCCCGATCCCAACTACCACACGCCGTGGGACTTCTTCGAGATCACCTACGTCCCGGCCGGCTCGGACGGGTTGTTCAACGTCAACCTCTCCGTCGTCCAGAGCGCCAACCTGCCGCTGTCCTTCCACATCGCGGGTACGGAACCGAGCACGCGGAAGCCCGTCGAATACCTACGTGGTTGGCTGCCGGGCGGCTACGGCAAGTTCCTCGCCGACCTCCGTGCGAACCCTGATTTCAGCAAGCTCATCCTCCCCGACACCCAGCGTGTGCTCGCGCCGGGCACCGCCATCACTGCCTTCAAGAGCCATCGTACCCCGACCCCGCTGTTCGACGCGGACTACCTGAAGGAGTACACCGAGCGAGTCTGGGACAAGTTCAAGGACACCGACCTGACGTTCGTGGGAGACCCTCCGGTCGGCTCCCCCAACTTCGTGACCTGGACGGGTCGTGTGCAGAACGACGGTAAGTTCAAATTCACGACGAGCGACCTGCCGAACCTCGAGCCAATCGTCCTGAACGTGCCTACGACCCAGGAACTGTTCGAGAACACCCCGTTCTGCGCCTCCGGGTGCGGGGAGCCACACTCGCTCCAGCAGAACTACGCTAACCAACTGCTCGGCACGCTCTACGCCGCCTTCAACCGCTCGGTAATGCTCACGACGACGAAGCTGGCGAACGCGGCGAACAGCGCATGGTGCATGGCTAAGGAGAAGTTCTACCAAGACCCAACCACGAACTACTACTCGAAGGCCATCCACGCGAACACGCTGGAGAACCTTGCCTACGCCTTCCAGAGCGATGATCACTGCGACCAGAGCAGCTTTGTCTCCGTACACAACCCCGACCCACTCACGATCACCTTTGTAGATTCGGGGCAGTAGCGAGGCTTAGGGGAAAAACGTTTATGCGATGTGCGCCCGCTCGACATCCAAAATCGATTGTCCTTTAGCTCACGAAACATACAGACGATCTTAATCAATGTGTGTGCCGGACAGTCTCTAATATTTAGACTCGGCAGACTATAGGCACACAAAACAGTTAGGGGCAGCCGCGTGGCTGCCCCTAACTTATTGCAGATAATGGTGGAGCCGAGGGGGATCGAACCCCTGACCTCATGACTGCCAGGCGCAGATCGCAAGCGTGGCGACGGAGGAGACGATCACGACCGGCACGGGCGGACACCTCGCCAACATCGCCTCGAACGTCTCGAACCTGACGACCTTCCTCGCGCGCTGCTTCGCGTGATAGAGAGTGAGGGATAAGGGATGAAGGGCGACGAGCTTGTGACTCGTCGCCCTTCGTGCATCGGGGAGCGGTTCGCGACCGCTGTTCAAAGTTTCTATCTGGCTACGTGTCCAGATAGAAGTTGTCGTCAGGCCACGCTTGGATCGTCGTCTTCATCCTTACGCTCTACCGGCGTCGTCATCGTCACTGGCCTGCCGTCAAACAGCGGCTCGCCGTCCGAGCCGAATGAATCCGGGAACACCTCCTTCGGCCTGCCGCCGTCCTCGTCCACCACGTCGCCGCCAACGACCTCCCGGTACATCATCGCTAATTCCCCCCGCTCGACCTCGCGGTAAGTCGTTGCGACGTGCATCCACTCGTCCGGGCGCTCCTGCGTGTCTCGCAACCCGCGCTCGCGTAAGTCACCGACGAGAGCCTCGAAGTCTTCCTCCACGGTCTGGATAGCAAAGCCGAGTATGTGAACGGACTGGCTCGCGCCGACGGCCTGCACGGGACGGGGACGCCGGCGTGCATATTCAGCGCAGAAGAAGAAGAGGCGTTTCGTGCTCATCGGGGAATTATTTCTGCGCGGGCGGATATTCAGTCACGACTACCGAGCGGTCTTTGATGTCGCTCAGATTGATCGGCCGCATCTGCTTCATGTCAAAAGTCGCGTTCTCTTTCGGCATGAGCACGAGGCCAGCAGCATGCACGATTGTGCCCTCGGACTTCTCCATCCTGATGTAGTAGGTCTCGCCAGCTTTGAACTCCATTTCGAGACCGCCGCGCTTCTTATCTTTGAGGTGGAATGTGTGGGTGCCCGGATCGAGCTTGACGATAAAGTAGCGAGCGCCGTCGAGCTTGGCGAGCACTTTGCCGTCGAGATAGACCGGCGGGTCAACGCGGGTGAGTGTCTTGATGTGCTTGTATGAGTAGACGTAAACCGTCGCCTTCTCCGCCTGCGTGGCAGTGGGCTGCGCGCTTTGCGACGTTCCCGGAGAGGCGAAGATGATTGATAAAAGCGCCGCGCATAGAACTTTGGACATAAAAGACCTTTCGAGGTGCAGGGTGAATATCTTCATAAACCTTCAACTCTTACCACCGCGTTTTGCCTGATCAGGAAGATTGGCTCTTTGAGGATTTTCGCTCCGAAACCATTCGCGGCTCTGAGCTTTAATCTGACAGCCCAATAAGGCTCACCTTTCACCTCGATGGACGTTACTGGCGACCACTCCAGATATTCCGCGCTCTCGTAATCATTCAGATTCGCTTTGAGGTAACGATCTACGCAGAAGACTTTCCCTTTCCAGCCGCGGTCGTCAGGCTTGGGGCCGATCAATGTCCTGTCTCGATTGATTTTTGCGAGCCGAGCCTCTGCCTTCGTCCTTATGGCTTTGGCCTGCTTGGATTCGCGGGCATCTGAGGGAATGGCTTTTAAGTGTTCGACGATAGCCGACAAGTCGCTTTCAGAACTCGATCCCTTCCCGTCGTCCCACATGTCCTCGGCCTTCGCTAAACGCTCGGCCGGTGTCCACTGTTTTGAAGTAGGGGTTGACGATATGGAAGGGGATGGCGCGGTTGTTTGGTTTCTATCCGATATGGATGTGCTTCGTCTTTCGGACTGTAGCCGCATTGAATGAATAAACGCGGCGACGATCAGCAAGGCGCCAGCCAGTAAAATTGCGCCGAAGACCACGAGCAATGTTTTAGTTGACGACTTGTTCGGTGATCTGGGAGCGATATTTGTTCCGCAAGAGCCACAGAACCTATTTGTCGGCGAATTAAACGTGCCGCAGCGAGGACATTGATTATTCATGGTTCAATTCTCAGGAGTGAGATTTGCGTTGAAGCGTCGCCCCGCGTGCCCAGCCGGGAGGGGAATTCTCCTGAAATTCTCAACTCCAAAGCCTCAAATCCGACTTTAGAGGGGCAAGTAGAGGGGCAACAAAAACGGCAGTATTTCGAGGATCGTCCCTAAACCGTTGAAGATAATGGTGGAGCCGAGGGGGATCGAACCCCTGACCTCATGACTGCCAGTCATGCGCTCTCCCAGCTGAGCTACGGCCCCTTTGTTGACTGTGTCGTGTGGGCGACGAATGAAGAGAGTAGCTTAGGGCGCGAAAAGTCGTCAAGCGCGCGTTATGGGCGGCGGCGCGGGCGCAGGGCGATGAAGGCGAGGCACGTGCCGACGACGAAGAGCGCGATTCCAGAGAGGATGCGCCACATGTCCGGCATCTCGCGCACGCCCGTCTCGGTGATGACGACCGCCGCGTGCGGTGCGACGAAGGCGGCGCGGTAAGCCACTACGCCGCCGACGGCTGCCAACAAGATGCCCGCGAGCGAAGTGATGATCTTCATGTGAGGTAGTTTCCTCCCTCTCCGAGGATAAATAATGGTGCGCGGGTTTGAAGGC
>DASVPS010000359.1:0-7113 GCA_036389555.1 Pyrinomonadaceae bacterium | reverse complement strand
AATCTAACGAATAAGCTCTCATAGGTGAAAGCTTATTCTTGGATACATTCAATTGCAATTAGCTATAAAGATCCGTTATGGCAGTTGCAAAGAAACATGATACATCAAATATATTTAATGCCACTTTGATAACTATCTCGCAGTAAATACGGTGCTCATTACCCAAGATGAAGTACTCAAACAAGCAGCATCGTATCCCATACCCCAATGGAATGTCTCTAGCACGCCGACGACAACTCTTAACAGAATGGCCCTTTCGTAAAGAGTCGTGAAGTTGAAGACCTGTGAAGATGGTCCTCCCCGCCCTCCTTTATGATGCCTCGGATTCTGTAATGTAAAGAGTTCGGCTGTGATAGCTAACTGGGGAAAACCACATAATCGCTATTATCCGAAGCGTTGTTGAAAACACCTGACGAGAAATCGCCCCGGCGTCAATTACTTGTGGCGACTCATCTTCCGGCCGATGCAATTTTTTTGCATAAAGCTTGTATGGCCGCATATTTTCAAAATGGGTCATGCACCACCAGATATAGCGGATATGTCTGGCGTCTCGAACCCGGCTGTTAGCAGGAAGCGCGACTGTTTTCCCGTAAGCCCGCTATCCCGAATAATCTTTAGCGGGCAGGCGCGCGGTAATTCATGCCCTGCCACTCCCCGGCGACGGGTGTCGCGCTTTCGTTTTTCTGCCGGTCTAAGTTCAACTTGCCGCTGCCAATCTACTCCCTCACATGCGTGCTGCATCTCCCTGTTGTATCCTGTGCCCGAAGTTCAATTCTTACTTTCTCCCCTTACCCACGAGAGATTTGGATACGCGCCATGCTCGAAAAATTATTCGCAAGCCTATCCGCCGCCGCGTTCTTTTTCGCCGCAGCTGTCATTGTGACGGCACAGCACAGCGCGCCGAACGAAGCGACGAAAAATCTCCACGCGCTGTTTGATGAAGAGTGGGAATACACGATGCGGGAGAACCCGACGTGGGCTTCGAGGCTCGGCGATCGTCGCTACAACGACCGCTGGGAGGACGTCGGACTCGCCGCCATCGAGCGCAGGCACCTGCACGACATCGCCATCCTCGCGCGTCTCAAAGCCATTAATCGCGGACAACTGTCGCCCGCCGACGCCTTGAGCTACGACCTCTTCAAGAAGGATTTTGAGACGGACATCGAAGGCCACAAGTTTCGCTGGCATCTCGTCGCGCTCAACCAGCGTGGTGGCATCCAGACCGCCGACTAGATTGTTGACAATTTGCGCTTCACCACCGTCAAGGATTACGAAGACTGGATCGCGCGTCTGCGCGCCCTGCCCGTCTTCGTCGAGCAGACCACGGCTCTTCTGCGCGAAGGCGCGCGGACGAAGATGGTCCTCCCCAAAATCATCATGGACCGCATCCCCGCGCAGGTTGACAAGCAGCTCGTCACGAAGGCGGAAGAGAGTCCGTTTTACAAACCGTTCAAAAATTTCCCCGCCTCAATCCCAAACGCCGACCGCGAACGTCTCTCGAAAGGCGCGCGCGAAGCCATCGGCGCACATGTCATCCCGTCCTATCAAAAGTTTAAGCAGTTTTTCGTGAGCGAATATTTGCCCGCTACGTTCACGGAGGTCGGCGCGTGGCAGATGCCGCAAGGGGCTGAGATGTACGCCTACTTCGTGCGCCGCTACACGACGACGACGATGACCCCGCAAGAGGTTCACGAGACGGGCCTTGCGGAAGTCAAACGCATCCGCGCGGAGATGGAAACCATCAAGAGCAAAGTCGGATTCAAGGGAACGCTCAAAGAGTTCTTCGGGCATCTGCGCACCGACCCGAAGTTTTATTACAAGTCGCCGGAGGAACTCCTGAATGCCTACCGCGCGATGTCGAAGCGCATCGATCCGCAACTCGTCAAAGTCTTCCGCAAACTCCCGCGCGTGCCCTACGGCGTCGAGCCGATCCCCGACAAGATCGCGCCCGACACGACCACCGCCTACTACGAGCGTCCGGCGGCTGATGGCTCGCGCCCCGGCACCTACCGCGTCAACCTCTACAAACCGGAGACGCGCCCCAAGTACGAGATGATGGCGTTATCGCTCCACGAGGCCGTGCCCGGACATCACTTGCAGATCGCGCTCGCGCAGGAACTCGGCGAAGTGCCGAACTTCCGACGCTACGGCGGCCACACGGCTTTCGTCGAAGGCTGGGCGCTCTATGCCGAATCGCTCGGCGAAGAGATGGGACTCTATGACGACCCTTATGCCAAATTCGGGCAACTCACTTACGAGATGTGGCGCGCCGTGCGCCTCGTCGTTGACACCGGCATCCATAGCATGAAGTGGACCAGGCAACGGGCGATTGATTTCTTTTTGGACAACGCCGCGAAGACCGAACTCGACATCATCAACGAGATTGATCGCTATATCTCCTGGCCCGGTCAGGCCGTCGCTTACAAGACCGGCGAACTCAAGATCAAAGCCCTGCGCGCTCGCGCGGCGCTTGCGCTCGGCGATAAATTCGACGTGCGCGAATTTCA
Source organism: Pyrinomonadaceae bacterium (assembly GCA_036389555.1). GTDB lineage: Bacteria > Acidobacteriota > Blastocatellia > Pyrinomonadales > Pyrinomonadaceae > JAIVJZ01. The sequence continues at coordinate 4,606 of DASVPS010000359.1, read as the reverse complement.
CGAGGTCGTCCTCTCATCCGGCGCGGTTCCGCTCGACGTGCTCGAAGCCAACGTCAACGCATGGCTGGCCGCGCGGAAAGGTCAAACAACCACAGGCCCGACGCATTGAAGATTAGTTGCAGGTCTAGTGTTTCCAGTTTTTGGATTAGTTCGGGTGTCATAATTCGACCCTTCAGGTTTACATTGCGGCCAATATTAATGTCAGAGTGTTAAAAAACCCTCGCACCTTTCATGATGGTAGGGTTACAAAGATTTCCATGCAGCACAATATATTGGGACAGATGAATCACCTCATTCGCTGCACATCGCGGCTAAAATATTTTTTGCCACACTACCTGAACCTGATGAGGAAGGGTCAGGTTAAAGGGTTAGCAGGAAGCGATGTCCGGAGGCAGATGAGGTTCGTCGCTTCGCTGTTCCAGATGGCAATCCGTTGAAGAGTCACTTTGTGACCTTCTGCGCTCTAAAATAAATTTTGCGACACTGCCGAAAGTTGTCGCTGCATGCGGCGGCGGATCACGGGAGACCCGCCGCCTCAATGCATACTTATCGTGGCTGCAATGTTAGTAGGTGTTCAGGATGTGAGCCACCGCATAGATGCAGTCACCGTTTGCCGTGTAGGTGACGTTATAGTTGAACGCGCCGAATGGCACCAGCACTTTGTTGAACGAATCGGTATGAGTGTCCCAGAGCTGATTCAGGGGCACCCCGTCATCGCCGTTCCAATCGGAATCACCATTGAAGGGCGAGCCCGGCCCCTTGATCTGTGTCAGGGGAACGCCGAGGAACGTTCTTTCATTAGTAATCGGAAGATTGGAGAAGGTGCTGCCGCCGACCTGACCATCGCCGCCGAGGCGCGTGTGCCTGACTCGTGTGTAAGGTGGAACCGGCCAGGGAAGCGGGTTGAAAATGTTGACGGCGCCGTTAGCGAAAAAGACCGTGCCGTCGTTGATGTAGACTCGCGCCGCAGGCGGAATGCTGCTGTGAGCGTAAGCGACCACGAGGCTCGCACCCTGGGAAAGTGGCAGCACGCACGGAGAATTCCAGGGGTCGCTGCCATTCGTGACTGCGCTCGGCATGTTAGAGACGCGGTAGTCGGCATTGATAGCAGGGTTAACCAGAGCGATGACGCTGGCGCGATAGGCAGCGAAGACTCCGCCACACCAGCAACTCTGCCCCGTACCGATAAGCCTCCCCGTCACTTTCACACCGTTAAAGAGAATCGTTTGGGCGAGGGGCGGAGCGTTCTGGATAGTGCCCCAGTAGAGATATGCGCCCACGCGAACTGAACCGGCAGGCGCGCCGCGCAGTCGGATAGTGCCGTAGCCGGCGTTGCGCGTTCCCACTCCGTTAGCCACGTGACCGAGACCGCCGGGCAGAGGAACCGGAATCGGGTAGAGTTTCGCACCCGGCGTGGTGGAAGAAGTGGAAGAAGTGGAAGCGGTAGTCGTCGTCTCGCTATCGTCGGGCGCGTACGGGTCAGCTTCAATGGACTCCTTGTCATGCGCTTCGGCATTGTCAAATCTTGACTCCAAATCTTCCGGCGCGCGATCAGATGAACCGTTAATATCACGGCTCGTGGTTTGAGCACGCGAAGCCGGTACGAGCGGTAAGGCGGGCATCAGCATTGCGGTCACTAATAGGGCGACTATCGTGACCGAGAAGATGAGCATCAATTTACGTCTTGACATGAGGGTCTCCTTTCGGGAGCGTTGCTCCCGCGTGAGTAATCCGCGTAAGGGCGGACAGAGTGAGGTGAGGGACAATATCAACAAACCAAAGAGAGTCGAAGAGTACAACAGGGTCAGGAAATTACAACGCCGTTCTTTAGGCCGAATTTGCTAATTATTGGCGGAATTTGCTAATTATTTGCTGAAGCGACCAGCACCGGACGCTCTCCGCGTCGCTTGCATTCGAGAACACACCTTGAGCTGAACGGTCGCCCGCTCCGGAGTTGTGATGTGACCCGGCGCGGACAACTCGCGCGCACTTGGGTAGTGTTGCGAGGATTATTTTAGAGCGCAGAAAATCACCCCGCTCACGCATCATTTCTTCGACATCGCGATAAGAAAGCTGATAGCGGCAGTGCCACCTAACGCACAGCAAGATGACATCTGGCGCGTAGTGGCGCCATTTGAAGGGCGAGGAGTTACGGTTCATGAAGAAACCTGACGACGCGATTTGAGAGAACGTGAGAGAGGTATCAGAATAGCTGAATGGCTATTTTTGCAACACAATCCTCCCCCAGAGCATTTGACACTCCGCTTCACACTGGCATATCGTGCACGAGTTAACTTAATCGCATTCTACTGCCGGCGAACTTCGTTAACCTCACGTCACTTTTTCTTAAATTAAGGAATTACTTGGAAGGCCGCGATGCCTGTCAGGTCTCGTGCCTCCAGGAACCTTACTGTGTCAACACATGCAAAATAGGGAGAAATACCGTATGAATCTGTCACCTCGCTGTGATACGCAAACAGGGGAAAATATAGGGTCGGCTCTGCCGCGCGCCTCTTCGAGTGGCCGACCTATGGCCGGGATACGTTCACTCACAATAGTCGCACTCGTCTTACTTACACTGGGTTTCGGAGCGAGCCACGCGCACGCGCAGGCCTGGAGTCTGACCAAAGCGCAACGTCAGGCGTACCTGCATTACTACGCACCGATCATCCTCCAGCGCGCGGATGGAAACAACAACAAGCAGGGACGCGACTGGATCACCAATTTCGACTTCGATCAGGATGGGAACTTCTCTAACAATCGCGTCAACTGGCTGGGCGTCTACAACTACATCACCGCCGCACAATACCAGACGGGCGCTTACAGCAACTGGCGCATTCGCCCGACGATCTACACCGCCCTCATCGAATATATGGAGGGGGGCAGCAAGTCGCTCGTGCTCTACTATCACATCTACCACGCGACGGATAAGGACGGCCAAGACATACACGACTGGGAGCGGGTCGAAATCCTGGTGCGCGGCGTGACCGGCACGCCGGGCGGGGGCGGCGAGTACGTCAATCACGTCACGGCCACGATGCACAAGGAGCAGCTCATCCGCCGCTATTACGACACGGGCGGGCTGAACTTCATGCAGACGGCGACGGGCAAGCACATCCTGCTCTGGGCGGCCGATGATAACGACTGGGATAAACTCGGAGACCCTTACGGCTATCACGCGCACGCGCTGTGGCACGTCAAGACCCCCTACAGCACGATTGCGAGCCGGATGAACACGTCGGCGGAAGCCGAAGTTAATCTCTTTGAGGCAAGCGACAACAACGTGCATTACGTGTTTGTGCCCGAAGGGTCTCCGGCGGCGGTAAGTACGTGGAAAGCAAAGCCTCTGAGTTACGCGACCGCAGCGAGTCTCGCCAGCCACGTTGATAACGGCACCGAGATACCATGGTATTCGACCAAGCGCATCACGTATGAGTTGCAGGACATCGCCGACATCTCGTCGACGCACTGGGCGGGTAATCAGTGGTACCTCCACTGGACGGCGGACGACTGGAAGTACATCCTGCTGGAAAGTCCGATCTTGAACGAGGCAGGGCTGCCGGAGGTGAGCGCCGGGATGCAGCTCTTTTACCTTAGGTCGCGTGACAGCGGGAAGTCGGACGGGGTCGGCGCGGACGCCGCCACCCTCGGTAAAAATCAGATCTGGGGCAACTACTCCGCCGAGGTGAACTCGGAACCATCCGTGCCGGAATTTGATTATAGATCAGACGGCTTCGGCGGGTTCGAAGGACTCGGATACGACAGCTACGGGCGCACGCGCGGCGCGGCCAGCGGCTACTACGACTCGCACAACTCCTACTGGTGGCAGCACGACTTCTTCGTGCACTCGGGAGTCATCACCAGCGACCAGACGAACCACGAAGCCGGGATGTGGCTTGTGGGCGCGTGGTACCTAGCGGCCAACGGCGGCTTCGACGGGCGCTGGGCGCAACTCTTCGACGACCGTCCCGGCTACGAGCCGACGGCCGCGCCAACGCCGACGCCCATCACCTGTTCCTCGACCTCCGCGCAGCAATGCGAGATCAATGGGGGCACATGGAACTCTACTAACTGCACCTGTAGGGCTTTATGTTCAGGCTGTCAGATTCAGTGAACCTTGACGGTTACTCAGGGCATAAGCGCCTGACCTGAAATAGCGTTCGAGCGGCGGTGTTGACCTCAAAGAACAGTCAACACCGCCGCTCGACGTTTGGCGGGCAAAGCGACTATCTATAGGTATGTCGGCCGCGTGGAAACGAGCCTGTGCTTTTACATAATTGAATTCTATGACTGGGCGATGCGCATCGCGGCACGGCGCGGGAGGGCGAAGGCTTGCGTCGCGTTGGCGAGAAAACTAGCCGGCATACTCTACGCGCTGTGGCGAGATGAGACAGAGTTCGACCCGCAGGCGCTCAGACATAGTGACGCGGCAGCCGCAGCATAGCCTCACTGAGATATAAAGATATAGCGTTCTTCGCTCAGCAGATTGAACAGACGGGACGGTGAGCACGTGATAACGGCTGACCTCAGTTGAGAGTCGTTAATTGAATGGTGCCGCCGACCTACCGAACCCCATCATGCGCCGTGACGATAAGTCACCATGGAC
>DASVPS010000358.1:0-7449 GCA_036389555.1 Pyrinomonadaceae bacterium | reverse complement strand
GTCCAACGGCCAGATCACGCAACCGTTTCTCATCGGCAATCAACTGACTTTCAACGCACAGGTTGACGGCCGCCTTATCCTTGCCATCAACGACGACGACTACAGCGACAACGGCGGCAATTTCGTCGTCCGCATCAGAGTTAACTGAAGACAAGTAAATCGTGAATCGTAAATCGTGAATAGAGGAAAACCGCTTTCTTCTATTCACGATTTACGATTTACGATTCACGGCTTTTAATAGCTCTTGATGATGACGAGCGTTTGATCGTCGTCGCGCTCCTGCCCGCCCGTCCAGTTATCAACCTCTGTAAAGATCAATCGGCGTAGTTCGTCGGCCGTCTGGTCGCGGTTTTTGCGCACGAGGTGTGCGAGGCGGTGTTCGGTGTATTCCGCGCCGCGCGGGTTGTCTGCCTCGCTGATGCCGTCGGAATAGATGACGAGCACGTCGCCGCGTTCGAGCGTGGTGCTCGCTTCGGTGTAGCGCGCCCACTCGAACGCGCCGAGCACCGTCCCGCCTTCGGTGAGATGTTCGATGGAGCCTCCGGCGCGGATGAGCAGCGCATCGTTGTGCCCGGCGTTGGTGTAGCGAAGGAGGCGCGATTCGTCGTCGTAGAGCGCCATGAAGAGCGTGGCGAAGCGGTTCGAGTCGGTGCTGTGGCAGAGTTGCTCGTTGATGCTCGCGGCCATCTGCTCGACGGCGCAAGAGACATCTACGCCCGTCACGCCGCATGGCATCTCGACGCCGCTCGTCTGCCCGCTCGCGCCGCCGAGGGCTGCGGCGGTGGCGGCCGTGCGCGTGGCCGCGCGTATGCGTTCGGCGAGAATCGTCGCCTGCGCGCGCAGAGAGGCTTGCAGGTTGGACATGACGAGCGCGGCCGAGATGCCTTTGCCCGCCACATCGCCGAGCGCGAAGGCGATGAGGCCGGGCGCGATCTCTACGTAGTCGTAATAGTCGCCCGCCACGCCGCGCGCCGCGCGGCACTCGCCCACGATCTCCGCCCCGGTGAGGCGCGGCACTTTGCGCGGGAAGAGTTGCGCCTGCACCTCTGCCGCGATCTCCACTTCGCGCTCCAGACGCTCGTGCTTGACGCGCTCCTGCAAGAGCGACTCGATGTTGGCCGACATTTCGTTGAAGGCTTCGGCGAGTTCGCCGAGTTGGTCGCGCGAGCGGACGCGGACGCGGTGCGAGAAGTCGCCGCGCTTGATGTATTCGGTCGCGCGGTAGAGTTTATGCACCGTGCCTGTGACGGCGCGCGTCAGCCATGCGGCGGAGAGGAGCGCGAGCAGTTCGAGTAGCAGGAAGACGACGGCGACGAGCACCAGCTTGCCCTGAAACAACTTTCCGAGGTCGTTCTCCTCGAAGAGTTGATTGGTCATGGCGAGCGCGGAGAATTTACAGAGGAACGCGCCGCGCTGCGACACCGCGCCGTCCGTCCAATTCGTTGCGGGCAGCACGATCATCGAACTCGTGTTGACCTCATCGCCCAACTGATCCCGGCGGAAGTCTATGACGACGCGGCGCGCGCCCTCCGCAATCTCTATCTGCCGCTCGTCATCCAGATTCGTCTGCCTCACGCCCGGCGGGCCGATGGAGACCGAACTGCCCCACCAGTCCTGATTGAACCTGATGGCGGTGATGTCCGCGCCGAGGAAGAAGGGGTGCACTTGCAGATCTGTGTTCAGACGCAACTGCTCGACGAGCACGCGGCTCACCGGCACGATGAACAGCAGCGACACCTCCCGGTTGTCCGCACGGGCGCGGACGAAGGCGCGCATCGAGGGCGTGCCGAAGGCTTCCGTGGACGAAGGGGGCGGCGGCAGGTAGGTGAAGCCGCGCCACTCTTCGAGCGCGCTCAACCACGAGGGCAGCGGCGCGCCGATTGGCGTGCGGTCGGTGCCCACCCCGCGCACGCGCTCGTCGCGCGGTTCGGTGACAAACTGCGCGGGCTTGCTTTCGTCCGGCCGGCCTCCGGCGGCGCTGCCGCTCCACACGGCCACGCGCGCGCCCGGCAGCGAAGGCTGAAGCTGCGCGACGCGCTCGTCGAGCCACGCCTGCTGCGCGGCGCGCTCGCCGTTCTGCGGCAGGCGCAGGAAAGCCTCCGCCAGCGTGCGCGCGTTGGCGTGCGCCTGCGTCTCCTTATCCACGAGTTGGACGCGGACGATGCGCGTCATCACTTGACTCAAGCCCACGAAGTCAACCATCGCGGCGAGCGTGATGAGCAGCACGATGGGCGTCAGCCCGACGAACAAATAGGTGATGACCAGACGCCGGCGCACGCGCCACATCAAGCGCCGCTTCAACCAGCGCAGGCCGATCAGTGAGTAATATGCCGCCGTGAAATAGATGACGATGAGCGCAAGCGTGAACAAACGTCCGACGATGCCTTCCTGGTAGAAGCGGCTGTTGTGAATTAGCAGCCACACGACGAACAACGCCGCCGACAGGACGGCCGCGCGCGGCATCACGCGCCGCAGCCACGCGCGCACCTGTTCGCTTGTTTGTTTCAGACTTTCCATCAATGCTTCAACCCGCGCCGCCCTGAAGTTCTCACCTTGTACGTCCTCAAAGTCGGATGTGTTTCACCACGCCTGACCCTCGGCGAATTCATGTTATTCATTTGGGGTATACAAATATTGCGTGGCTATGAGCGTACCCCGATCAACATCCCACGGATGAAAAACTTCATACTCACCACCATTTATCCGAATACCGCCATCCGATGTAACGTGGAGAGAATGAAGGATGAATAACACCATACGCTCGCGGTTCTTGCGAGCGAATCCAACCTCATTCTTCGTAAGCATCACTGTCTCCCCGCGTGTTCGAGTTCCCTTAACTTCGACGAACAATTCATCAGTGCCGTTAGTGCAAAACAGATCGAAGGGATTACCTCTCGATGTATCCTTAACGTCATATCCTTTTTCCATGAAGAATTGGGTAGCGCGTTGCATTGCATATGACTCGATGGCACGGCGAACTTCAGGAGTGACCGAAAATCCTTGCCCCCCTGCGCGGGGCTTCTCCGCAATATCAATGGAAAGTTCCTCTTTACCGTCTCCTCCGTTTTCAGATGGTGTCAGCACTGTGGCATGCCACAATGCCTCTAAGATGCCAGCACTCTCGGTGGTTAACAGCCGCATGCGTCGGACTGACTGCGCCGTAAAATCAGGGGGGAGACGATGAATACCGCTTGCAAAACGAAGTACAGGTGCAACCTCCATAAAGTCTATAGAAGATACCAATGACTCTGTGCCTTTTTTGGGAATCACATGGTATGTCGCTTCCCAAAGCCTTTCTCCCATCATGCGTTCAGCCTTAGTCTGGCTAACAATTTGCTCCACCTGCATTCTGCCGATTAAATACAGCGTACCGTGCTCGTATGTCACAAACCAAAGAATATCCCCCGGATCAACCTTGCCAAATTGGTTGCTCGCAGCATGGTCTAACATAGAGCCTATGTTTCGAGCGGCGGTGCGATGTTTCCAATAACAGAGGTAATTATTCATAAAGTTAGTTCTTCACAATTGCTTTACTCCGTCTGAAATCTTAAATCTCTTGAAGCGCGCGGACGTGTGCGCGCGCCGTCGCGCCGAGCGTCTCCAGATTGTAACCGCCTTCGAGGCAGGAGATGATGCGCCCCGCGCACGCGCTCGCAGCCCACTCTTTCACCGCGCGCGTCATTTGCGCGAAGTCTTCGTCTTCCAGCAACAACTGGCCGAGCGGGTCGCCCGCGTGGGCGTCGAAGCCCGCCGAGATGATGATGAGGTCGGGCGTGAATTTATCCGCGATCTCTTCGAGGGCGGCTTCAAACGTGCTGCGGTGTACGCGCGCCGAAGTTCCGGCTTTGAGAGGCACGTTCAGGGTGTAGCCGCGCCCGCGCCCCTGCCCCGTCTCCCCGCGCGAGCCTGTGCCCGGATACCAGGGGTATTGATGCGCGGAGAAGAAGAAGACCTTCGGGTCGTCGTAGAAAATCCCCTGCGTGCCGTTGCCGTGATGCACGTCCCAATCGACGATGGCGACCCGCTCTATCTCCGCGTAGCGCGACTGCGCGTAACGCGCGGCGACGGCCACCGTGTTGAAGAGGCAGAAGCCCATCGCGTTCTCGCTCGTCGCGTGATGGCCGGGCGGGCGCACTGGCAGGAAAGCGTTCTCGGCCTCGCCCGTCATCAGCGCATCGACGGCGCGGCACGCCCCGCCCGCCGCGCGCAAGGCCGCATCGAGCGAACGCATCGAGACGATGGTGTCGGCATCGAGGTAGCCGCGCCCTTCGCTCACGGCGCGTTCGACCCGCTTGAAGTGTTGCGGCGTGTGCGCGGCCTGCACATCGCCGCGCGGCGCGGCCGGAGCTTCGAGTTCCAACAACTCCGCCCACAATTCGGCGTCGCCGCGCAGAGCCTCCATCACGGCGACGTAGCGCGCGGGGCTTTCCGGGTGGTTGTCACCCGTGTCGTGCTGCTCGTAAACGGGATGATGAATGATTGCCGTCTTCATAAACGCGGATTATGCGAGAGCATGCGGGCGAGGTCAAACAAAGGGATGAGGGCGGAGGGATGAGGGATGAATTAAGACAAGTGAATGGTGAATCGTAAATCGTGAATAGAGAAAAACTGTTCCTTCTATTTACGATTTACGATTTACGATTCACGGCTTTTCTTCATCCCTCATCCCTCCGCCCTCATCCCTGTCTGTACGGCTACCATGCGGGGCTGTAGTAAAACTCTTTGGGCGCGAAAACTTGCCCGCATCAAAGTGGCGGGAAAATTGCGTTTTCTCAAGTCTTGCCACCAGCCGCTTCGCGGAATAAGATTTGCACCATGCGGAGGTTGCGATGCGTCTCTCTCATCAAAGATTTTCGGGCAGGATTAATTATTAGGAGAACATTTGACATGAAAAGATTACTTGCAACTCTGGCGTGCCTCTTCCTTCTGGCGACGATGCTCATCCCGGCCGACGCCTCTGCGCAGGAACGCCGACGTCGTTCACGCTTCGGCCGTAAGGCGCGCACGGCGGCCATTATTGGCGGCGGCGCGGTGGCGGGCGGCCTCATCGGCGGCAAGAAGGGCGCGGCCATCGGCGCGGGCGGTGCCGGCCTCTACGCCTTCAACCGCAAGGCCGCGCGGCGTCGCTTCAAAGGCCGCACACGCACCATCGGCACGGTCGCCAGCGGCACGGCTCTCGGCGCGGGCGTCGGCGGCGCGGTCGGCGGCAAGAAGGCCGCCATCGGCGGCGCGGTCGCGGGCGCGGCAGGCAGCGCGCTCTACAGACGCAGCCAACGTCGTCGTCGCTACTAAACAGATTCACACACGAGAGAGTGGCCGACTTGAACCAGCGGCCACTCTCTTTTGTGTGTCTCATTGACACCGGCCTCGCGCGAACTTTAACAATTTGAGTCCGACCTCGCGCGCATTAAATTCCGACCGAACCATTCATCAGGAGACGAACCGTTTATGTCACATGACGAAGAACAGCAACGCCGCAGCCGCGTAGTGGTGGAGACGCCGACCGCGCGCCGCGAGGAAGTTTACACGCGCACGACGCGCATGCCCGATCACGACCGCGGCGGGTTCTCTACGGCCACCGTCGCCATCGTCGCGCTCGTCGCCATCGCGGCCACGGCGCTCATCCTTTTCTTCTGGATGAACAGCGGAACGGACGCCACGAACACCAACGTCAACATCGCCACCGCGCCGCCGACGCCGCTGCCGACCGCGCCGACGCCGCTCATGCTGCCGCAACAGCAGGTGCAGCAGCCGCCCATCATCGTGCAGCAACCCGCGCAGACGCAGCCCGTCATCATCGAACAACCCGCGCCCGCCACGTCTGCCCCGGTCGTCACCACCGCGCCCCCGGCGAACTCCGGCGCGGATGATGCCACGCTCGAATCACGCATCAACAAGAGCTACACCGACGACCCGGAACTCGTCGGCATCAGCGTCACCGTCATCGGCGGCAAGGCGACGCTCATCGGCTCGGTCAAATCCCAGGCACTCAAAGATCGCGCCGAACGAATCGCCAACGCCGTCCGCGGCGTCCGCAGCATCGACAACAAACTGATGGTCGAAACCACACCGTAGAACAAAGGGATGAGGGATGAGGGATGAGGGATGAAGAAAAGCCGTAAATCGTGAATCGTCAATCGTGAATAGAAAGAACAGGTTTTCTCTATTCACGATTTACGATTTACGATTCACTTTTCTTCATTCATCCCTCATCCCTCATCCCTCATCCCTCATCAGTATCCTTCCGTATGCTCGCGCAGCCATTCGTTGAGTTCTTCCTCGGTCGGGTCGCGTCGCAATTCGTCGCGAAGCCGGGCGCATAAGTATTCGCGCTCGCGCTCGGCGGCCTCTTCGAGCGAGGCGTCGCCGCCGCCCGGCGTCTCGGTGCTGCCTTCCGCCGCCGCGTCCAAATTCAACCGCCGGTTCTCATCTCCGCCACTGCCCGTTTGCGTAGAAACCATTTATCGCTCCTCCCTGATTTTGCTTCACCCTCATGCCTGCAATTGCCCGACGCTCATCTCGCCCGTCAGCGTCGAAGCCTCTACGAACAGTGCGGCCGTCTCGCCGTGAATCTCAAGCCTGCGCATTTCATCCCTCTCAAACAGGCGCACCTCCTCGATCAAACAGCCTTCGGGAGCAGGCGTGACGCGCGCAAAAGTTTCGCCCGCCGCGCCCGTGTCGTGCAGACGCCGCAGGTCGTCTGCGAGCCGCGCGCGCTGCGCGTCGCCGACGTTCAACTCCTTCAACGCGAGCGACTCCGGCACGAGTCCCATCTCGGCGTCGGGGAAAATCGTCCAGATAAACCCGATGTCGAGCGACAGGTGCAGCGCGTCGTCGGCCTCGAAATAGCCGAGCACGCTCGCGCCGACCACGTGCGCAATAACGTGATCCTGATGCGTCCCCGTCTCCGCCGGCATCCACTCGCCCGTCATAGAATTTGCCCGACAGTATAAACTCGCAATATCACCAGCAGTATAACCAGAACGCGCGCACGCCCAAAGAAGAAGGGCGACCAACCGCACGCTGGCCGCCCTCTAAGATTTTGACCCTGACTCTTCAATCAACTATTTGCACTTCGATTTTGTTAAGTGAAAAGTGTCCACTGTGTCTGTATAACTGACACGGACAAAAATTTATGCCAATTCCCTAATCATTAGAGTACACTAAAAACCTGTCAACTAACCAAGCCAAGCTCAAATAAATCATGCAATAAACCCTTTTTTTGCGGTAAAAACAACCTAAGCCCATAAGACACGCGTTGCTAACAAGCTCATTAGAACTAATAACGGCTGAGGGCCAGCGTGTCAAGTATTACTACAAAGTACCAAGTTACTTAGGAAGTAGTTTGAGAGTTAGGCAAGGCCGTTCCCGTCTCTACAGGAACTTGTCTAGCAAGTCCGGGGCCATCTTTAAAGCGTTAAGCAGTTAGCAGGCTGTTAGTAACACATA
>DASVPS010000357.1:0-41989 GCA_036389555.1 Pyrinomonadaceae bacterium | reverse complement strand
CTCCTCGGCCCCTGGGAGAAGAACCCGGCCAACCCGATCCTCGCCGAGAACAACGTCTGGCAGTGTCCCGGCCACGGCAGCATCGTGACGAACAAACAGGGGAAGGATTACCTGCTCTACCACGCCTACCGAAAGTCGGATGCGGCCTTCCACATCGGGCGCGAGGCATTGCTCGATGAAGTTACCTGGGAGACGAACGGCTGGCCTACGATCAACGGCGGCCGGGGGCCGAGCGTGACCGCACCGCGTCCGCCCGTCTCCGGCGTCATTGTCAGCGAGGACTCTTTCTTCGACGACTTCGACGCGCCCGCGATTGGGGCGAGTTGGCAGTGGCCGCAATGGAGCGTGCCCTCGATCTCTATCGAGACGGAGCGCGGCGGGCGACTCGGCCTCTCCGCTTCGGACAAGAAATCCAAAGACGTCCTCGCCGCACTCATCACGCAGCGCGCGCCCGGCGCGAACTACACGGCGACGACCGAGGTCAATCTCGCGGGTCAGGCACGCGGGGCGCTCGCGGGTCTGTCGGCCTACGGCGATCAGGAGAATGCGCTCGGCGTCGCGGCCGGCGGCGGGGAGATCAAGGTGTGGCGGATGGAGAGCAAGGGGCGGCGCACGCTGGCCGCGGCGAAGACGACGGCGCAGTTGATCTCTCTGCGCATGACGGCGACGGACGGCGCGCGTTATCGCTTCAGTTACAGCGTTGACGGAAAAACGTGGACGCCCGTCGGCGACGAAGTTGACGGCACACATCTCGGCTACGTGCGCATCGCGCTCACGTCGGGCGGCGCACCCGGCGCGGTCGGAAAATTCGAGTGGCTGCGCATCGAACCTGCACCTTAGATACCGGTCAGAAAAAGCATTCAACACCGCACGCACAGAGGACACGGAGGAAGCACAGAGAATCGCAGAGTGTGCTTGTCCCGAAGGGACATTTGATAATAGCCCGGCCATTTATGGCCGGGGATAAGTTGAAGCATAATGTGTGAGTCCGGTAGGGACGATTGAGTAGAACATTCAATCGTCCCTACGGGACTCTGTGTATAAAAAGACGCTAACGCTCCCCGGCGATAAATCGACGGGCTATTATCAATCGTCGCTGTCGGGACTCGTTCAAACCGCTTCTTAGAATCTCTTATCGAGCAGTTCCTTCGCCTTCGTTACGGCCTCTTTGTGTTCGGGGTGGAAGGCGGGGTGCGGCGTCATGTTGAGGATGTGGTTGATCTGCTTGCGTGCGTCGTCCATGCGCTTGTTCCTGATGTAGGCTTCGGCGAGACGCAGGCGGTAGAGCGAATTGTTTTCGCCGTACTTCATGCCGCGTTCCAGCGTTTCGACAGCGCGTTTGGGGTCGCCGCCGAGCATCGAGGGGAGTTCGAGGTCGAGGCGGCCGAGCACCATGAACGCGCTCCCGCCCTGAAAGCCCTCGTCGAGTTTGACGACCGTTTCCATCTCCTTGCGCAAGCCTTCCGCTGCCGACAACCCGTAGAGCGGCCCCTTCGATTGCGCGTAGCCGCCCTGATTCGCGCCGAGCCAGAAGTGGCCTTCAACGCGCTGCGGCTCAACGCGCACGGCCGTCTCGCCGGCCTCTATGCCTTCGCGGAAAGCCTTTTCGCGTTCGACGGCGTCCGTGGTTTTGTCGCCGAGCGTGTAGTTGAGGCGGGCTGTGCGCCACGCCGCCTCGAAGTCGTTGAAGTTAACGGCGCGGGCGCGGCGCAGCGTCTCCAATCCCTCGCGGACGCGCGCCAGATCGTCACGCGCAGCGTAACACTCGTCGGCCTGCTGCAGGAGTTCGGGGCTGGGCTTGATGTTTGAAGCCGGCGCGGACGTGGATGCGCTCTCGGAAGGCGTGGAGCAGGCCACGAAGAAGAGCGCGCCAAAAAAGAGGAGCGCCTTTAAAATCATTTCCGTGTGGCGAGGTCTGTTATCTCTCATCAATTAACAAAATTCCTTTCCGCAATTAGCGATTCTGAATACCTGAAACTTCATTCGTCGCGCGCGCTTGTTTCAAGACGCGCTACTGCTCGGCTAGATTCTTGATGTGGTCGAGCACGCGCGTGTGGATGCGCCCGATGATGTGATCCGACCAGCGATTCCAGTAGACGCCCGGCCAGAAATTGTTTTGATACCACGTCGTGCCTTCGAGGAGCGTTCGTCGCCCGTCGTCGAGGGGCGTCAACAAAAACTGCCCGCGCCGCGACTGTAGATAGTTGTTGAGGTGCGGCGGATTCAGATGCCTGTAGGGCGACATCTCGTCCATGATGGGCGGCTGCGAGGTGACGCCGAACTTCAACAAACGCGGCTCGTCCCACACCTCAATCGGCTCGACGAACGCGCCCGTCGAAAACATACAACGCCTGATCGCGCCGACGCCGTGCCCCTCGATCTCTGCGCGCACGGGGTAAGCGATGCCCGTCCGAAAAAGTCTCTCCTGCGGCGGCGGGAGTTCCCCGAAGGCGATCAGCTTCGGCCACACACGTTCGGGCGGCGCGTCGATCACGACGGAAGTTCGTACGGCTCTGAGCGGTGCCTCAAGCTGCACCGAATGTTCCAACAGCATCAGCGCGGGCAAGGCCAGCAGGACGGCGGCGAAGGCGTGCGTTGTGTAGACGCGGGGCGACTCCGGAAAGTCGTAGTCGCGCTGTTGGATAAGGTAGCCCATGAAGCCGCCGAAGAGCGAGATCACGGCACCGAGCGGCGCGGCCATGATGATGCAAATCAAACCCTCTATGGCGAAGGCCATGAGCGCGACGCTCGCCAGCGCGACCGACAACAAGGAGACCGCGAGGCAACTCTTCAGCGTCCGCGCCTGATGATAGCCGTAGATGAGGACGGAGGCGAGTCCCAGACAGAACGGCAGGCCGACGAACAAGCCCCAGCCGTAGTTGCTCAGCGCCTCGACGCTCCAGACGGTCACTGCGACCGTTAACAACGTGACGATGACGACGCCGAAAAACGCGCTCCCGAACGCGCCGCGCGGAATAATCCGGTCGAGAAATTGCTTGAGGTAATGCTGCAACTGCGGGCGCGCGCCCGCTTCCTCAGCGGAGCGTGCGGGCAGCACGCCGAGCAGGATGAAGAAGAGCAGGTTGACGAACGGGGCGAAGAACACGCACACGAGCCAGAGCGGCAGCCCCGCAGACCTCAAACGCCTGAGCGTGAGGACGACGCCCACCCAGATAAAGGGGAGGGCGATGAGCAGCAGCGCCACGTAAAACTTCTGGTGGTTGAGCGGCGCGTCTTCGACGCTCGGCGCTTCGGGGAAGAGCCAGTAGTTGAATAACGTCCAGCGGCGATTGAAATACTCGGCCGCGACGATGCGGTCGAGGTTGTGTTTGAGCGCGAACAGGGCGAACCCGATGGTGAGGAATTTGGCGCGCCCCACCGTGCCGCGCCAATCCCATAAATCAGAGAGACTGAAATTCATGTTCGCCTCCTCCCCGCTCGCTACCTGCCCCGCAGAGCGCACTACAACTTCAAGCCGGGGCGCATGGAGCGTTCCTTATCCGCCGCCGTCTCTGCGACGGGTTCGAGTTTCCACAGATGCCTGACGGCCTCTTCGAGTTTCGCCCCGTTGTTCGTTTGCATCGCCTCCGTCCCCTGCGCGATCCACTTCGCGGCCTCTTCGGTGTTGACGAACGCGCGCCCCGGCCGCTGGAAATATTCGAACCACTCGCGCCAGAACCACTCCTGCGAATAGAGAATTTGCCCGCGCAAACTTTTGAGCGCGCTGTTGAGTTTTTGCATCCCGCGCTCGTCGCGCCGCGCCGAGGCGCGCTCCAACTCGCGCGCGAGCGCAGTGAAGCGCGCCTTCTGCGTTTCCGTGCCGTAGTTCTCCACGTACTCGCGCGTTTCCGACGTGAGCGACTCGGCCTCGGTCGCGCGCGCGGTTTTCACATTCCCGCCGAAGCGCCTTTCGAGATTCGCCAGCCGCATGCGTATCTCGCGCGCGCGTTCGACCAGACCCTTCGCCGCGTCGGCATCGAGCGACACGCGGTCGCTTCGCTGCAGGCTGATCTCTATGTCCAAATCCTCGATCTCGCGCCGCATCCGGTCGATCTCGGCCTGCGGGCTGTGGTCGTTGACCGGCGGGAAAGATTGTGGCTCGTCCTCACTCGCCAAAGACGCCGGGGGGATGTCGCCTTCTTCATAGAGCACATCGGGGAAGTCGAAGTTCTCCGTCTCATCAGTGTAGTCGCCGATGAGCAGTTGGTCTTCGAGCAGGTTCAGGCGCAGCAGGTATGACTCTATCTCCAGCGGGACGCTTTCCAGCAGTTTGAGATAATCGGGTTCTTCGTCCTGCGGGATGTAGACGCGCTCGCTGAAATTCGCGTTGAGGTGCGGGACGAAAACTTCCACCGTGATGAGGCGCGAGGCATCGATCTTGATGTGCAGTTGAATCTCCGCGCCTTCGGGGATGGGGCGGCGGATGTGTTCGTTCCAGATGTGCATGTTGCCGACCCAGTTGTTGGCCTGCGGCTCGCTCCGCGCCTCGCCCTCCCAGAGTTTGATCGCCAGAGAGGTTTCCGCGTCGCTCGGCCTGAGCGTCTTGGCGGCGCGATACGAGACGGTCCTTTCGGCGGGCAGCAACGTGCGGCGCGGGAAGACGGGGCTCAGTTCAATCGTGCCGTCCGGCCTCACCAGCTCGACCGAGATCGTGTGCGGCAGCGGCGGCGCGCTGATCATCAGACCGTGACGCACGGAGAACTCCGAAGGTTCGACGGCGAGCGCGCGCCCCTCTGCGTCGCGCACGCTGATCTGAAAATTGTTGTTCTTCCCTTCCTGCAAGACGAGCGGAATCTCGAAGTAGTTGTCGCTCAGGGCGTGCCAGCCGCTCGTCCAGAAATTGTTGTCGGTGTCGATCTTCACCTCGCGCGCTTCGACGGCGCGTGCGCCTGAAATCTTCCCCGCGACCGCCGCTTCGAGCGACGTGCTGACCGGATCGAACGCAAGCCGCACCGCCAACTTGTTCGACGCAACTTCAGCGGCGGCGCGCGGCAGGGCGGCTGCGCGTTCCACCGTCGCGCCGTAGATCGCCGCGCCGTATGCCACGACCGTCATCGGGTCGAGCGAATAATCGACCTTCGCGCCGAGCGCCTCGCCGATCTGCCGGCGCACGTAAGGCATCTGCGTGGGGCCGCCGACGAGCAGCACTCGATCCAAATCCGTGCCGCGCACGCGCGCGGCGGCCAGCGCGTCGCCGGCCAGTTGCAAACAGCGCGCGACGAGCGGCTCGATCTCCGCCTCGATCTCGGCGCGCGTGAGCGGGAGTTCGGATTCGATGAGCCGCCCTTCCGCGTCCTCGCCGAGGTCTATGAGGCTGACGATGGTTTCCTCCGAAGTCGAGAGTTCGATCTTGGCGTACTCGGCCTGCAAAGTGAGTTTGCGCAGCAGGCGTCCCCCGGCCTCCGGCGCGTCGGGCAGAGAAAACTCGGCGGCGAGATGGGGCAGGAAGATTTTTTGCACGATGAGGCGATCAATGTCTTTGCCGCCGAGGTGGTTGTCGCCGCGATGTTCGAGCACGCTCAGACGCCCTTCGCGCGTGGAGACGACGGCGATGTCGAGCGTCCCGCCGCCGAGATCGAAGACGAGCCAGCGCTCGTCCTGGCTGCCCGGCCGCGCGCCGTAGGCGAGGGCGGCAGCAATTGGCTCTTGCAGCAGAGGGTGTTCGGCGAGTCCGGCGAGGCGTGCGGCGCGCGCCGTCGCCTCGCATTGAAGCGCGGTGAAGGCGGCGGGCACGGTGATGACGGCGGCCGGGTTGTCTGCGGCGTCGCCCTGCCGTCGGCGCGCATCGCCGATGAGAGACTTCAGGACTTCGGCCGAAAGCTCTTCCGGTGACATCGCGCGCCCGGAGGAAGGAAATCGGTGTTGAAATTTCTGCCCCATCAGGCGCTTGAATTCCGCCGCCACGTTGTCCGGGTCTTCCGCGATGGCGTTGTAGGCGCGCCGCCCCACCATCACGCTCCCGGAACGCAGCACACGCACCACCGACGGCGCCACGTTCATCTGATCCGCGTTCTGTATGATCTTGATCTCGTCGCCGTCGAGCCGCACGATGCAGGAGTTCGTCGTGCCGAGATCAATGCCGTAGTTAATAAATGCGCTCATGCGATCACCACACTTAACCGAAACTGAAGTGCCCCACTGTAAACGAAACTGTGCCCGCGCGCGTCGAGACCTTAACGCTTCAAGAGTTCAACGGCAGCGTCACCCGGCCTCCCTGTCGGACGACGACCCGCCCGTACTTCACCACGCGGTCGCGCCACAGGATGATCGGCTCGACCATCTCGTCAATCAAATTTTCGCCTGCGCCGAGTCGTTCGTCCGCCACGGCTTCGAGCACCTCCACAGACATCCCCGGCTCGTAACGCCTGCCCGTCAGGTCGAGCACGCTCAGTTCACGCTCCTGCAAAAACTTTTGCAGGCGACGCGCGACGTGTCGCAGTTTCGACGCGACTTTTTCCGGCGGCTGCGCGGCGAGCCAACTGTCCAGACGCCAGCCTTCAATCGCCAACTCGATCAGCGAGGCGAGCGGCACGTCGAGTTGGTTGGGGAGTTCTTCGGTAGCCATCAATCAAGGTTTGTGTGTCGGGCGGAATCATCTCGAACAAGTTCAGTTTAATTCGCGCTCCCGTATTGGACTAGCCCCGGCCGGGGCGGTTTGACCGGAAGCCCCGCATCGAGCCACGCCCGGTAGCCGCCTTCGAGCACGGAGACGTTTGAAAATCCGAGTATGAGCAATGTGACGGCCGCGCGCCGGCTCACCTCCTGATCGCTGCAATAGCAATAGAGTACGACCGGCCTGTGCTTCGGCAGACGTTTCGTGCGTGCAGGCAGTTCGTCCTCCGGTGTCGAGAGCGCGCCCGGAATGTGACCCGTCTCATATTCACCTTTCGCGCCTACGTGCAGCAGCGTCACGGTCTTCGCCTTCAACTTTGTTTCCAACTCATGCACCGAGACAGTACCCACCGGCAGATCGAGTTTGAGTTCCGACAGCGGCGGCGGCGTGAAACGCGGGACGGCGACGTTCAAGTTCATCGCCCGGTTGATGTTCGGGTTGCGCGAGCCTGGCAGGCTATTAAAACATTTGCCGACGAAGAGCGCGACCACGATGAAGAAGACAAACCTCGACGCCCCTTTCCCCCAGCGTTCCAGATGTTTCTCCGATTCCTCCTTTTGCACATAGGCCGTGAACAACTCCGGCTGCACCGCCGGTTCGCGCAGCGCGAGGCTTAGTTGGCGCGCGTAGTCGTCCTCGGTCTTCGGCGGCCGCTCGCTCGCATCGCCCGCGGCGGCGAGATGTTCCTCGATTAACAGGAGCGAGGCGCTCTCCGGCGGGGCGAGTTGCCACGCCTTGCGCAGGATTCGCATACTCGATTCCTTGTCGTACCCGGTCTCGAAGCCTTCGGCCAATTCGTCCAACGCATCTGCGGCGGTGGCGAATACGCGACGCACGCACGCGCTCTCTGTCCCACCCAACAGAAGGATTTTTTTGAGCGCGGGCTTGACCTCCTCATTGAACCTGGCGTGCGCGCGCCAGCACGTCGCCCTCCTCTCGCCGATGTTCTGACCAGTCTTCACCTCATAACGATAACTACTGAAAGCCACGCTCAGCAGCCCTTCGAACTCATCTTCGACCGGCCCCAGAATCTCCTGCTCGTATTCGTTCGCGAGCGTCTGCGGCAAACCCGATGCGTAGAGAACGGCGAGCGCGCGACCCGCCTGCGCGTGCTCACCGCGCAGGATGTTGTCCTTCGCGATCTCTGCGAGCGGCGCGGTGACGAGACGCCACGCGCGCGCGCGCAATTCTCCGATCTCGCCGAAGGTCGTCGTCTGCTCGAAGTCGCCTTTGAGATCGGCGGCCATCAACAGCGACCAGAGTTCTCTCCCCTCGATCAACTCTTTCCAGAGCGCGTAAGTGCGCCGCCAGTCGTCCGCGAGTTTCAGCGCGGGGTCGAGGCGGAGCATGAGAGCGAGCGAGAGTAGTGCGAGGTCGTGTCGCGCGGAAGGACTACCATCCGCCGACAGGCGTGCGGCCGAATCTTGCAGCGACGTGAGACCGTGCGTCGCCGCCACTACTACTGCGGCCGCCTGCGGGTCGAAGAACCAGAAGAGGCGTTCGTAAATTCGCTGTGCGGGGACGGTCAGGCGGCTCAGGGCATCGCGCACGCCGTTCTCCGTCGGTTCGAGCGCGCCGAGCCAGGCGATGCCGGGCGCGTGTGTCTTCACCATGCCCAACTTGATCGCGCGCCGCAGGGCGGAAGCCGCCGCGTAAATCTCCCTCTGCGAAGCATGACCCGACAGCCCCAACAGGCGGAAGGCGTTGCCGGCCAGCGGCAACAGGCTTCGCTTGTCGTGGCTCGCAGGGTGAGTCGCGCGGAGGGTATCTGTAGCGGTCTGCATTGAAGATTAAGCCGCCGCGCCGGACACGCTCCGGCGCGACGCAAACGTCGGGCGCTGTGCGGTCGGAGTTAAAGAACGATTTCCAGCAGAGGGGCGAAGCCGAAACATGAAGCCCGTGCGGCGCAAGGCGGCTTTCGCGGTTCTCCTGAAATGGCACTACTTAAGACCGACGGAAATTTTACCACCTCCGCGCCCGAATCGCCCTCGCCACCAAAACTTGAGTAGCAACCTAAACGGTGGGGCTATATCGGAGACCCGCGAGGTAATCCGTACGCAATCGTACTCTCGTACGCTAACGTACTCTTCACCAAGCAACCCGGCATGAAGTGCTGACCAAATCACAAGGGGATGAACGCGCGAAAGGCCGCCCGCGTCGTCGCAGATGGGTGGCCTTTCGCTTGGGTGTCGATGTGTGTGCTTACAAACCGCCGAACCTGAGCTTGTATTCCGGCGAGTTCATGAAGCCGTCAACCATCGTGCGGATGTCGCCGCGCCGCAACACACCGAGCCACGCCTCGTAACCGGCCGCTTCCGGCTTGCGTCGGAGATAGCCGTAATACTGCATCGCGACGAAGGCGTTATCGAATTCAAGTGCGCTCGCCTCGTCGGAGTCGGCCACGGCGCGGAACACCTGTGCGCGCGTGAGGAAATTGCTGTCGAGGCGGTTAACCAAGCCCGCCTGTGTGAGCAGAACCTTCGTCGTCCCGTCGGGCTGTTCGGGGTCGGGTGTGTTGATCTGAGTTATTTGATACCTGCCGAGGAGCGCGGCGACGAACGCGCTATTCGACAGGCCGCCGTAAGCCGTCTGGAACTCCGGCCGCGCGGTGAAGAGACGGGACAGTTGCGCCTTGCGTGCATAGACTTCTTCCGGGGTCACGCCGCTCACGAAGCTCATGTCGGTGGCGATCTCGGTGTATTCGGGCAGGCGGTTGAAGGCCAGCCTGTAGAAGCGGAACGCATAAGCGCCTTTGAGTTGGAACTCCAGCGAGCGGAAGAAGCTTTGCGAGACGTGGATGCGGTCGCACCCGGCCGAAGGACTCCGCGCGTCGGTGTTATTGACGTTCGGGCAACGTGCGAGCACGCCCGACCACGGTTCGTTCACCTCCGGCTCGCGCGAGAGGAAATCCAGATAGTGCTGGCGGACGAAGAATGGCGCGGTGAAGATGGGATTCGGCGCGCCGGCCGCATCGTTGTCGTGAATGGTGATGGTCGTCGTGCGCGTCGTGCCGAAGACCGCGCCCGTCAGGTTCGACAAGAGGACACGGAAAGTCTCGAACTCTTCGTCATGCCCGTCGTCAACGATGGGGACGAAGATGGTCTTCTGCCACTCGCCCGCGGCGAAGTCGAGTCGGCCGGAGACGCCACCGAAGTCGCAGCGAGCGTATGCGCCGCCGTTGTTGTTGGCCGTGTCGGAACAAGCGACGGTGAAGGTGTCCGTGTCAGACGTATTGTAATCCACGGAGGCGAAGCCGGAGGCATCGCCCTTGCGCGTAACCCTGATGGCGGCGCGGCCATCGCCCTCGATGAGTGAATTGCTGCCCACTTCGAATTGCACCGTCGCGGGCGTAGGGGCGCTACAGGAATTGATCAGGAGTGAGACGCTGCGGGAATAACGGTTGACGACGACCACATCGAGTTTGGCATCGCCGTTGAAATCACCCGCGACCAGAGCCGTCGGACTGAGGCGCGTCGGGAACGTGGCGTGCTGAGTGAAATGTCCCGCCCCGTCTCCGAAGAGCACGGAGACGCTCCCAATCGCCAGGTCATTCGTGAAGTTCGCCACGGCCACGTCGGCCTGCCGGTCGCCGTTGAAGTCTGCGACGACGATGCCTACCGGGCGCATACCGACGCCGATGTTGGTCGGCGCGGCGAACGCTCCCGCCCCGTTGCCGAAGAGGACTGAGACGCTGTTCGAGCCTTCGTTCGCAACTGCGAGATCAACCCGCCCGTCGCGGTTGAAATCACCCGGCTCGATGCCCTGCGGATTTTGTCCCGACGCGAAATTCACGGCCGCGCCGAACGCGCCCGACCCGTCGCCGAGCAGGACGGAGACGTTGTGCGAGTTCGAATTAGTGACGGCCAGATCGGGCTTGCCGTCGCCGTTGAAGTCGGCCGTCGTCAGATGGTGCGGACTCGTTCCCACGACATAGGCTGCGCGCGCGCCGAAGCCGCCCGCGCCGTCGCCGTGCAGAACCGAGACCGTGCCTGCGCCTGTATTGGTCGCGGCGAGGTCGGGCTTGCCGTCGAGATTGAGGTCTGCGATTTTGACGGAATAAGGAAGCTGTCCGAGATTGACGTTCGCCGCCGGGGCGAAATTGCCCGCGCCGTCGCCGAGCAGAATCGACCCGCCGCTCGTCACGAGATCGAGATCGCCGTCGTGGTTCAAATCGCCCGCGGCGATGCCGTTCGAGGCAGTGGCGGGGATGTTCTTCGCCGCCGCGAAGCCGCCGCTCGCGTTGCCGAGCAGGAGGGAGACTTGAGCCGAGTCGAGATGCGCGATGGCGACATCTGGCTTGCCGTCACCGTTGAAGTCGCCCGCCGCGATGGCAGACGGGTTCGCGCCCGCGTCGAAATCGGAGGGCGCGGCGAAACTCGCGGACGGGCACGCCGAGTCGTCTTCGATGATCACGCCGACGCCCTGCGCGTCGCCGATGTTGGGATTGTCGGGCGTGCTGAGAGTGAGCAGAAAGGTCTCGTTGATCTCGCCGAGGGTGTCGCCGTTGATGACGACCGGAATCGGGGCGCTGCCGGTCTGGCCGGGCGGGATGATGATCGTGCCGCTCGCGGCGGCGTAGTCAACGCCCGCCGTCGCCGAGAGATCGGAAGTGGCGTAATTAATCTTCAACTCCACATTGATCGGAGCGCTCAGGCGGAGGTCGAATAACATCGAACGCGCGTGAAAGTCGCCTTCGATCAGAGACCCATCGCTGACGGAGAGGGTCGGCGCGAAATCGTCGTCAAGAATATTCAGCGTCGCCGCGCCGAGAGTTCCGAGCACGGCCGCGCCCGTCGGGTTTGCGAGCGTCAGGTTGAGCGTCTCCGTCGGTTCCTGCACGGTGTCGTTGATGATCTCCACGGTGAAGTTCTTGCTCGCCTCGCCATCGGCGAAACTGAGCGTGCCGGACGTGGCCTTGTAGTCGGAGGGGCTGACGGCGGTTCCGTCGGAGGTGGCATAGTTGACCGTCGCCGCCCCGGCCAAAGACCCGTAGCGGTTGACCGCGACGAACGCGGTGCTCGTCTGTTCGTCGCGCGTGGTGTAAGCGGCCGCGCTGAAATTCAGGCGCGGGGCGGCGTCGCCCGTGCCGCAGTTGTTGAGCATCGCAGAGACGCTTCGCCCGCTCTCGTGCGCGACGACCAGATCGGATTTGCCGTCGGCGTTCAGGTCGGCGGCTTGGATAAAGGTCGGCGACGCCGCGCCCGTGTTGTAGGCGGCGGACGGGTTGAAGTTGCCCGCCCCGTCGCCCGTCAGGATCAGGATGCTCCCCGCTCCCTGATCGTTTGTGGCAAGATCAATTTTACCGTCGCCGTTAAAATCGCCGGTCGTGAGATTGCCGGGCGAAACTCCCCCGGTGGAGATAGAGGTCGCACTGAAATCGCCTGCGCCGTCGCCGAGCAAAATCGTAATTGACGTGTTGCCGGTTTGAAGCGCCAAGTCAACTTTATTGTCGGAGTTGAAATCGCCGGGTTCGATGAAATAGACGCCCCCGCCGAAGTAGCTGTTGCCGAACCTGAAATTGCCCGCGCCGTCGCCGTTGAAAATTACGAGACTGGCACCGTAGGGCTGTGCCACGGCGAGGTCGGGCTTGCCATCGCCGTTGAAATCTCTCGCCACGACATGCAGCGGAAAAGCATCCGAGCCACCGACCTGAAAAACCCCTCCGAGGGGGAAGTAGCCTGTCCCGTCGCCGAGAGCGACGAGTAGCCTGGAAAACCCGAACCTCCCCCCGCTATTCAAGTTTGTCAGCACCGCGTCCAGCTTACCGTCAAGGTTCAAGTCGGCGACCGCAACCGAGGTCGAGGCACCGTGGGTGGAACTCGCGCTACTCCAACTGAGCGGGCGTCTCACGTCGAAAGCAAGGCCGCGGTTCAACAGCACCGTCCCCTCTCCATCGACGTAAGTGTCGTTGGCTACCACGAGGTCTGGGAATCCGTCGCCGTCGAAATCGCCCGCGGCGATTCCCACGGGAGTATTTCCCAGTGGGATGAGACCGCCCGCCTGCGTGAACGCGCCCGCGCCGTCGCCGAGGTACAACGAAACGGAGCCGAACTCGCCGGAATTGAGCGAGGCGAAATCGAGTTTACCGTCCTTATTGAAATCGGCGACCGCGACGCGCCGCGCAGCCCCCGTGCCGTAGACAGTGGGCGGGGCGAAAGTGGGCGTCGTGCAATCGGCGGCCGAGGCATCGGGCGCACAGCCCGCGATCAAGCACAGCCAGAGAATAAAGATTGTGAAGGGACGTGTGGGGCGAAGGCTCCGTTTGACACCGGAGACAGCCGCGGGGTGAGGACGGGCGCAGGCCGTATAACGCATCAATAAACCTCCCGGCAGAGAGACACCGTGTGATCCGGTTAGGTTCAGGATACGCGCTTCTGGCGGTGGCTGCGAGGAGTTGGCAGCAGTAGCGTCTGACGAAACCGGAGAGGAAACGCTGCGGGCACACTAGCACAGTTCGGGAGGACGGTTCAATCTAATAAATTTGCATGACGCGCCGGCCGCTATCCTTCATTCCGCAGACGCTGCTCTAGGTCGGAGACCTTCTTCTTCGCCTCGTTCACGGAGCGCGTCAGAGACCGGATAGTGCGTCTCAGTTCGAGTTGGGTCATCACCTGTTGGCTGAGCACGCGCAGGGCGGCCATCTGCTCCGGCGTGATCTCGCGCGGGTAGCGGTCAATTACGCAGAGCGTGCCGAGGTTGAAGCCCTCGACCGTGGTCAGGGGCGAACCGGCGTAGAACCTGATGTAGGGATCGGCTCTGACAAGGGGGTTGTCTCTGAAACGCTCGTCGTCCAGCGCGTCGCGGACGACGAGGGGGCCGGGTTGTTTGATCGCGTGGGCGCAGAAGGAGACGTCGCGCGCCGTCTCTGTGAGTGATAGACCGACCCTCGACTTGAACCATTGCCGGTGAGCATCGACGAGAGTGATGATCGCAATCGGCGTGTGGCAGATGTAGGCGGCGAGGCGCGTGATGTCGTCGAAAGTTTGTTCCGGGTCGGTGTCGAGCACCTCGAATTGGTGCAGGACTTCGAGCCGCGCCGCTTCGTTCGCAGGGGGCTGTGCCGCCATCTCTTAATCCTCCTCCTCGCTCTGCCCGGCGACACGGCCGCCGCGAGCCTCGCCCGCGCCGGGCGGGTCTAACTGGAAACTGTGACCGATGGATAAAACTTGAGGCGTGCATTATACAGAACGCCTCGCATATGTTGAGGCTCCCGACGCCCTTTCGGCTGCGCCCCGCTGGTTTATGCGCTTCTCGAAGACGCCCGCCGGTCAGCAATTTTTTAGTGGAGGCAAAGGCGCGAAAGTCGTTATAGTGCCTGTGCCGTCGCGCGTTCTTCGGCGTTCACAGGGTAGTATAAGTTGAAGGGGGACGCCGGATAGTTTCATGCTGCGAGAGATATACAACGTCACACAAATCCCCGGTCAGGGGCCGCGCCGCTGGTTCAACGATGAAAACCTCGATCTGTTCGTCTGGTACGACGCGAGCGGGCGCACCATCGGCTTCCAACTCTGTTTCGACAAACACACGCGCACTGAATGCGCCATCACCTTCACGGAAGCCGCGGGCTACTCCCTCGACCACGTGGCGGCGGAAGCCTCCGTGTGCGACATGGGTTCACCCGTGCTGATGCGCGCGGGCGAATTTTCCCGCCGGCACTTGCTTCAACAACTCCGCGAGAGGGGCGCGGCACTGGAGCGTTCGCTCTACGAATATCTCAGGGAGAAACTCGAAGAGTGTCCCGCGTTGCCCCTCGGCGAAACCACGGAAGCCGCGTCCAGCCCTTGAACGGCCGCGAGACATCTCGCACACGCCGAACGCGATCTTCCAGACGCCCCGCATGCCCACCGCCGCTTTGAAGTTTATCGAGCACAACCGACAGGGAAGACACGAAAGACATGCCTGCACATGACCAACTTATCCGCGTGCCTTCATGTTCCGCCGGTTAATTTTCCGAGGCACTCTTAATGAAGACACTGTGTTTCATAGTCGCCTGTCTCGCGCTCGCCGTTGCGGTCAATCCGCGTCGGTCTGCGGCGCAGGAGGAGACGGATGCGCCGCGTTTGGAGGATTACCCTGCGGCCGTCAGCCGCGCGCAGGTCGCGCCGCTCAATTTGCGCAGCCACCCGCTCGCGCGCAAGTACCGAACGATGCTGCGCGACGCACGCAGGGAAGAGGGCGTCAACTTCGCAGGTCATTACACGCTCGCCGCCGCCGGGTGCGGCACGGGCTGTTCGATTGGTGCGATCATCGATGCGCGCACCGGCCGCGTCTATTTCCCGAAAGAGTTGAACGGGTGGACGAGTATCATCGGGGATTACGACCCGCCGGAGGGCGAAGACCTGTGGACGTTCCGCCCGCACAGCAGGCTGCTGCGCGGACTCGGGCGGCCGAACATAGGCAGGCCGGGCGAGGAGCGGCACGGCGCGAGCGGAATCTATTATTACGAATGGACGGGCGACCGCTTCCGGCTCGTGAAGTTCACGCACGTCGGCTCTTATCCCACAGCCGACCCGCCGAAAAGACGTTGAACGTCTGCAACCCGCGCGGGAGGCTTCGTGGCCGGGCGGTGAGGGCGGATGACCGGACGGAATATTTTGCGCCGCGAGTTGGCGTCAGTGTGATGCTGCGGCGAGGGCTTCGTTCAATTCGTCATACACGCGCCGCCGTTCGGCGCGTGCGGTGCTGTCGTCTTCGGCCAGCGAAAGCGACTCCAACTGCGCCACCACGCGGTCGAGTTCCGCGGCAAGGGGCGAGGCCGCATCCGCGCGTGTGAACTCGTCCGCGAGTCGCCGGTAATACCACAGCACGGAATGGCTCTCGCCGCGCTTGAAGCGTGCGAAGACGGCATCGACGAGTTGACGATAGTCGGAGAGGATCGCGCGTGCGTTGTGCAGCTTATCCGACATAGAGATGAGCCGCACCGAGGGCGAGGCCGTGCGCAGGTGCGCGATGTACTCCACCTTGCGCTCGCTCCAAGGGGGCTTGGGCGTCTCGAACGTGTCCGAGCAGGCCGCGACGATCTCGGCCACGCGCTCGCCGAAGCGCGCGCGAATCTCCGCGAGCACGGGCAGCCCGCCGCAATCTTCCGGCGCATCGTGCAGAAGGGCGGCGATGGCCTCGTCCTCATCCGCGCCGTGCTCCATGGCGATCCCGGCGACCGAGAGCAGGTGCGAGACGTAAGGAATCGAGGTCGCCTTGCGAACCTGTCCGGCGTGCAGGGTTGCGGCGTAGTTGAGCGCGTCGAGGAAGCGCGGCGAATCAGACCTGAAGCGTGGCGACATTGCCTCTGTCATCTAGACCTCCGGGTGCGGCCTTCGCATGCGGAGAGCGAATTATAACGCTTCGCGCATGTGTGCCGGCACAGTATTAAAGCACCGAGTACGAATCAATTTAGGGCGATAATATAGTTGGCTCACCCTTTGCGGATGAAGGCTGCGCTATTCGCGTTCGGGTGCATGCCGTTGCTCGGCTGCCCTTGATTGAAATCACACAACGCGCGCCGACCACTTCGACCGGAATTATTCAACGTGCGCCTCGTGCTGTCCAGAGGATGAGGAAGCGCGGCGGCCCGACGTGAGAAGCAAGCTTTCAACTAAACTGAGTGAAGCCGCGCGCCGCTCGCGAGCGACAAGTCTTGCGCTCGTCTCTCAAATTCAAGGCGAGGCAACCGAACGCCCGCCATCAGCCGCCGCGCAGACAACGCCGCGACGGCCAAGTTCACGATGAGAGATCCGCTGAGTCGCGGTCGGCTGCATGGCGTTGTCAGGTGGCGCTTCGCCATGGACATCTTTAATGTGGGTTACATCAGAGTTCTTTCAATTGACAAGATTATTGCTGAGGTGCGGTAACATCTTTGACTAAATTGCTGACCAGCTTTTCGCGCTCATAATACAACTTCTCCAATTTTCCATCCATTTGCTTCTTAATTTGAGTGACATTCCCTTCTTTTTCAAAGTCATAATCCGATGAAATACAGGCGTCTCGAAACTCGAATATAGCATTTCCAGTTTCTACAAGGTTCTTATTATATGCTTGCAGATCATCACTAAGCTGTTTTGAGCCACTAGGTGGGATGATTTCGAGAATGATTGCATCTTGATAGAAATCCTTATCCCACCAATAAGCAACTTTATCGAACTCTGAGTATCGAGCTTTAATATCATCTGCTAATTTATCTTGCTTTTGTTTAAGCTCACTGGGCGTCGGCCTTAAATTGATATTATCTTTATGGAACTCACCTAATCTTGACCTGATAATATTCAGTTGACTAGCCAGCATCGTAGTAGTGTGTACTATCTCACTCGCTTTCTTTAATCTTGCTTCTTGTAGTAATTGTCTTTTATTGGAGATAGAACTAATGTAAGGGATCAGAAAATAACTTAGTACACTCCCAATTATTAAAAGAGTGAGGGGATGACGTAACCCACCTGCAACTTGACCTGCCCAGCTTGCCTTCGATTCTATTCGTTGCTCTCCCATACGTTTCTCCTCTCTCCAATCGAGAAGCCATCTAACGCCCGAATTAACCAGGCGCGGGCGAACAGCACACAAGATTACGGCACAACTCAACCATGAAAGGAATGCTATCCTGCGCTCCGGTTCAATGAGTTGTTAGATGGCGCTGTCATCTTTAGCCACATGCCAGAACTTTCTTAATCCACGCTCCACATCAGCATAATAATTATAGAGCCTCTCATCCTGTTGAATCTGTTCTAAAAAGCTAGCAACAGCAGAAATCTGTTCCGGCGTAAATAGATTCAACCTTGCACAATAACGAGGATCATCAACTGGTGTCTTTGTGGGACTCAAGCCGTAAACGGAGAACTGCAAGACTTCATTATCGGGATCAAATGAGTCTAGCGAGCGAAGCAAGAAAGCTGGCAAATAGTAATGAAAAGCCTCTGATGTAAAGAGGGGCAGATCATCATAGTTTTCGTCAATTAGAGCGTTGTCAGCAGACCACCATTCAACTCCGCTGAAATCATCTCTCACGCCATCGCACTCATCACAACGATGTTCGGTCAGATTCTCAGATAAAGGTGGCGCGATCTTTGGGAATGCTGCCCTAAGCCTTTGGCGTAACTCTTCAATCTTATCTGAGGAAGTAATCATTACTCTCGTAAAAGAACAGCCATCTCACGCTGCGGTTGAGATGCTCGCTGAAAGCGAGTCAACTCCAACTGCTTGTTAGGCAACGCCCGCACTAAATTCAAGCTGATTACTCGCGCGCCTGTACCAGAACAACCGTTATGTCATCCGTAGCGGGAAAACCAGTCGCAAAAGTATTGATATCATCTAAAAGACTCTGAACTGAAGTCGAAGGATTTGACACGTGAGCATGCAAGCGCGCTGCTCCATATTCATCGAATGATGAATTGTTGGCTTCGGTAATGCCGTCCGAATACAGGAAAAGACGACTTCCCGCCGTCATCTGTATTTCGCGCTCGGAAAATTCACACTCAAATACTCCCAGGGGCAAGCCGGCATCAGTTTCCAGAAAGCTCGCGCCTTTTGAATCAACCAAAAGAGGGCTGAGATGTCCCGCGCTGGCAAAGGTTACAGTGCCATTATTTGGATCAAGAATAGCGTAAATCATTGTTACAAACTTAGCTGTCGGAAAATCTTTCAGCAGCACGCGATTGACATTGGATAAAACTTCCGCTGGTCGCAATCCTCTTTCGGCGTGAAGCCGCAAGATGCTTCGCGTTGAAGACATGAGCAACGCCGCGCCCATACCCTTGCCGGAAACGTCCGCCAGCACGACCGCCAACCGACCGTCCGGTAGAGGGATGTAGTCATACCAATCGCCGCCGGCTGCACGGCAGGGGAGACAGATTCCGGTGATTTCAAACCGAGAGATAACTGGAGATTGATTCGGGAATAAACTGTGCTGGATGCCATGCGCTTCGTCCAATTCTTCCAGCGCTCGCTGTTTTTCCAGACGTTCTCTTTGAAACAGACGGGCGTTTTCCATGGCCGTGGCGATGTGTCCCGCCAGCGCTTCGAGCAGTTGAATTCGTCCGGGTGGAAAGGCATCGAACTCGTTATGCTGGGTGCTGAAAACCCCGATCAGCCGCCCGCGAATTTTCAAGGGGATGTCCACCTCCGAGCGCGTTAATTCTTCGCTGATTTGGTAGTAAGGATCAACCGTTACGTCCGGCGCGTAATACGTCTCGCCTGTTGCGCCGACATGCCCGACCATGCCGTAATCGCCGATTTTGAAACGCTCGCCTTTCAGGTGGTAATTTGTCGTCCAGCCACGAACCGCTGCGATGACCAGTTCGTTGGTCGCATCATCTTTGAGCAAAACGCCCGAGCGCGTGTAGCCGAACGTTTCCGCCACGTCGCCGACGATTTCTTCGAGCAAAACGTCAAGGTCTAAGATGGAATTAATCCGCATAGCCACGCGCTGTAATAAAAAGAGTTCCTGTATTTGCTGGTTTGGCTCTTCTTGATTCATTGGAAGTCTTCCATACATAGATTTACCCAACGAGATGTTGCCTAACGCCCGAATTAACCGGCGCGAGAGCAACTATCCAACCTACACCGCGATAATGAATGATGAAAGGCTCGCAAGTCGAGCGTCCGGTTGAATGAGTTGTTAGGCGCACATTGGGTGCGAGCCGCTTGAATGTTAAGCGAATCGTCTGGTCATGTTTCCAGACTTATAGATGATTTTATGTCTATTGCTAGACTCATGGTTTCTAAAGAACTCGGCAAAATCTCCCGCACTAAGATTTTGTTGATATTTATCAAAAATAACCAAGTAGCTGAAAATTGTATTGCCTTCACCACGATTGTCAAGTATGCGAAATAACCGCAATATCTGCTCGTAATCATCTTTTATTAAGCGTAGCATCATTTCATTAATTCCACGCCTAGCAAACTTTAATTCAAAAGTAATGGCTTTACCTCCAAATGCAAATTGTTTACTCGGCAGAGAAGGGTTTCTATCAAAGAATAGCGATCCTGCACCACTAAATAGATCAATTGTGCCTCTTGATCTTGGGCGAGGCAGTGGTACATATCCGTGTAAGATACTCAGGTGCTCCGGTTCGAGTATTGTAATATCTGGCTTGATAGAAAGCGTTCGGAAGCCATAGAAAGCCTCTCCATACCAAGACACCTCAGCATGGACATAGCTGGCAAGTATATGATCATCTTGACTAGGTGCTGGTCTTCGCAGTTCTGGTAAAGATGTGAGTTCTTTGTGTAAAATGCACTTCAGATCATCCTCCGTCAAAATTAGTCCCTGTGTAGCTTGATACGCCTTCTCAATCTTATCAATGGCCCTTTCGATTTTAGGGCACAGAATGGTGAAATCTAAAGCCATATGTTTCCTCTAGCTAGTTCGTGCGCCTAACGCATATTAGGCCGAACGATTCGGCATAAGTCCGCTATAGAGCGGGAAAAGCCGACACGTTCCGTCTAACTACGTAAGAGAGCGGCAAAAGCCGATTGATTCGGCCTCACATGCCTCATACGTGTCAAAAGCCGCTTCTAGTTTAGCAGGATGCTCTCTGTTAGCACCCCGCCATTTAACTACACGCCACAGAGATCAAGCGGGAAAGAATCCGCCTCCTGCCCCGCACGCAGCTCAAAGGCCAACGCTCGCCGGCTAAGGCTCTCTTGTCATATCTGCGTCAGGTGAGTCAACTATATTATTGCCCAACTTAGGACATCACTAAGCACCGAGCGGGTTCGACCCTCACCCGGTTTGCTATTCGCGCTCGCCGTTTGTTGCGGCGGGCGAAACGTCTCGGTAGGCGAAACCTCGCTCGACGTTGTTGAGCGGCTGCCCGTCCGCTTCGGCGTAAGGGTAGATGAAATAGTTGAGCGGCATGCCACGCTGCTTCGGGTTGAGCACAAGGTCGCGTCCCGTCGTGAACTCGACGCGGTTCTCGTCGTGTGCGCCGAAGAAGTATTCGCGCCGCGCAGGGTCTTTGGCCGCTTCCGATGCATCGACGGGAACCCAGCCGATCCCTGCGGCGTAAAACTCCGCCCAGCAATGATAGCCGCTGACCTGTCCCGCGCCGCGGTCTGCGGGCAGCGGGAAGCCGATGGCGAAACGCGCGGGGATGCCGAGGGCGCGGCAGTAGCCGATGAAGATGGCGTGGAAGTCTGTGCAGTTGCCGCGGCGCGCGTCGCAGGCGTAATAGATGTCGCCGCGCCCCCAGCCCTGCCCGCTCTTGTCGTACTTCACCGTCGCGACGACGTGATTATAGATGGCGCGCGCGCGCTCCAAATCCGTCTTCGCGCCCGCCGCGTCCACCACTTCCTGCGCCCACTGCCGCACCTTGCCGTCAATCGGCACGAGCCTGTCAGGTGCGAGCCAACGCGCCATGTTCGGGTCGCGTTCTTCCGCGACGACCGTTGTGGCAGCGGCGGCCTCGGCCTGCCTCAGTCTTCCCTGAATGTGCTCGCTGCGCGCGGCGTTGAAGCGCATGGTGACGCTTAGGCCGGAGGGCGGCGGGTTCTTCAGGCTGAGGTGCAGGATTCTGTTGCCGTACTGCGCCGTGTGCAGACGGTAGGGGTGCTCCGAATCGATGCTCAGCCCGGTGATGCGCTGGAAAGGCGTGTCGTGCGGGACGGGAATCCAGAGTTCGAGCCGGCGCGCCCCGGCGGGCACTTCCCTGACCGTCGCACGGTACTCAAACTCGAACTTCCGCTCGCGCGGCGCGACGAACGACCCGGCGCGCGCCTGCACCCGAGGCCGCGTCGGCTTGCGCGAGCGTTGCGCCGCTGCGCCGCCGAAAAAGTTGAGGGTGATGCCGCAGCAGAAGAGTGCGGCGAGAAACAGTAGCGTGAATCTTTTCATGTTGACGAGTGGCTCGCTTTCCTGAGGCTCAGGCCAGCGTGCGACTCGTCGCGTCGTCTCTAGATCAGACGAAGTGCGGCGCGGCGCTCACCGGCCTTATTGTGCAGGTATGGGTCTTCGTGTGCGCTCCCCGCCGGGGAGGTCTTGAGACCCGCTCAGTTAAATTGTTTGTAACCCGCCCGAGTCGAACTAATAAATTCGACCGGCGGCATGCGCCTGGCACTTTTCATGTCTGACACTTCTCCCTCTCACAATGCGTCTCTGCCGAACCCGCGCCCTCCCGTCAGCGGCAGAGTGCGGGCGTCCGACGTAGAGTCGTCTGCGATCAAGTTACGTTTGATTCGGATTGTGCAACGCGACCGGGTGCAAGTCAAGAAACCGGGATGGCGCGCGGGGCAGGGCTTGGAAGGCGGAAGTTAAACGGAGCGGGGCGAAGTGGCTAGAGGAGGAAGTTTTCAAACTTCTCTTTGACGACCAGGTAGCATTCGCAGGCGAACTCCGCGAGGCCGCGCCGGTTTGTGATCCTGATGCGGCCGCGCTGGTAGC
Source organism: Pyrinomonadaceae bacterium (assembly GCA_036389555.1). GTDB lineage: Bacteria > Acidobacteriota > Blastocatellia > Pyrinomonadales > Pyrinomonadaceae > JAIVJZ01. Next base: position 20,012 of record DASVPS010000357.1, on the reverse strand, counting down.
TGATGAGGTTCAAGTCCTGTAGATGATAGGCGACCTCGCTAACGCTGGCGCGGCGCACGCCGAGCATGTTCGCCATGAACTCGTGCGTCAACTCAAACTCGTCAGAGTCCGAACGGTCGCGGAACATGAGCAGCCAGCGCGCGAGTCGTCCTTCGACGCCGTGGCGCGCGTTGCACACGACCGACTGCGAGATTTGCGTCATCAGCGCGTGCGTGTAGCGCAGGAGCGCGCTTTGCAGCATGCCGCCCTGTTGAAACTCTGCTTGCAGTTGAGCGGCCTTTAAACTGAAAGCCTCGCCCTCCAGTTGCACGGTGCCAAGCTTGGTCTCGTCGCCTCCGAGGATGGCCGAGACGCCGGCCATGCCTTCGCGCCCGACCAGACCGACTTCCATCCCCGTCCCGTCAGATAAATCCGTGAGCAGGGAGACGATTGAGCTGGTGGGGAAATAGACGTGTGTGAGCGTCTCGTCGGGTCTGAAGAGGATTTCAGAGAGGGTGAGCGCGACGGGTTCGAGGTGCGGCGCGAGCCATTCGTATTCGTCGGCGGGCAGGGCGGCCAGAATACGATTTTCGTGTGGGCGCATCTCGGACATGGAAGATCAGTTCAGGCTCCTGTGGCTGACGACCCGCTGCTGGATCGCACAGTAACATTCGCAGGCAGAGGTTTCCAGAGCCGCGCGATTGAGAATGTGCAGGTGGCCGCGACTGTAGCTGAGGATGCGCCGCTCGCGCAGGGTCTGTGCGATCTCCGTGATGCCGGCGCGGCGCGTGCCGAGGTGGCGCGCGATCTGTTCGTGCGTGAGCGGCAACTCGTCGTCGCCGACGCGGTCGTGAATCATGAGGAGCCAGCAGCAGAGACGTTCTCCGACCGAGTGGCGGCCGTTGCAGACGGCGCGCCGGGAGAGGTGCGCGAGGCGGTCGCTCGCACAACCGAGCAGCAGTTTTTGCAGCGCGCCGCCGCGGGCAAATTCGCGTCGGAGCGTTTCGATCTCGACTCTCAAAGCCTCGCCGCCGATGGTGACTTGCGTCCAATGTGCGGGCGGGGGCGCGCCGAAGACGGCCGATAGCCCGACGATGCCCTCGCGGCCGATCATGGCCGCCTCGGTGGTGTTGCCGTCCCCTAAAATGTGTAGGTGTGAGACGACGCTGTTCTCTGGAAAATAGGCGAACCGGATTTCCGCGCCCGACTCGTACAGGTTGACGCCCGCGTCTAAAGAGACGGGGTTAAGGGCGGGCAGCAGGCGCGCGAAATCCTCCTCCGGCAAAGCCTTGAGAAGTTGATTGGCTAACAGACCGTTTAACGAGCCGTCTCTGTCGGATTTTTGTGCGGACGAGGGGTTCATGCCATTAATCCTTCCAAAGTTACTCGCCCTTCATTAAGAGGTGGCAGTTTCGGTCTGACGCAGAGAGGGTGAGTTAGACTAACTCACCCTCTCTGCGTCTGTCTGATTCAAATTTGCGACTGAAACCAGGCAATTTCCAGAGCCTGCCGTGTGAGTCGAGCACAGTCACCGATATGGACTGTTTTTCTTTGAAAATTGCCCGCATACATATCGCACAGGGCGAAGTCTTTTGCCTATCAGGAAAATGCGAAGAGTTAATAGGGAAATTCCCTAGCGGGTCGAGCAGGTTTTTACTCGAACCAGGAATGCGACTACCGGCGCGAGGCGTGGCAAAGAGAGGCGTTCACGGGAGAGTATGCGCCAGGAACGAGACGGGAGATCATGGGCGCGGGAGGGGCGTGTTCAATTGTCCTGCAACCAGCCTTGCAGCAGCGCGAAACGCACGATGTCGATGCGGCTGTGCATGTCGAGTTTCTTCATCGCGTTGGCCTTGTGGACTTCGACGGTCTTCACGCTGAGTTCGAGGCGCGCGGCGATCTCTTTGTTGCTGTAACCCCACGCGATGAAGCGCAGCACTTCGCCCTCGCGCTCGGAGATGCTACCCGGCGCGATACGCAGCGCAGCCGAAGGCTTCCCCGTGTAGTTGTCCAACACCTTGCCCGCCAGCGTCGAATCGAGATACTTACCGCCCGCGGCGATTGCGCGGATGGCGTGGAGCAGTTCGGCGGGCGGACTCTGCTTGAGCACGTAGCCGGCCGCCCCTGCGCGCAGCAGTTGTTGCAGGTAGCCGTCGTCGCTGTGGCGCGTCAGGGTCAGCACTTTCACCTGCGGGCACGACTGGTTCAATTTGACGGTCGCCTTCAGCCCGTTCAGGTGGGGCATGGAAACGTCCATCACCACGATGTCGGGCAACAGCTCCTCTGCGCGCGCGACGGCCGCGCGCCCGTCGGACGCCTCGCCGACGACCTCCATGTCGTCCTGCGCGTTGACGATCATCTTCAAGCCCTCGCGCACCGTCTCGTGATCGTCCGCGAGCAGGATGCGCAGTTTGGCCTTCGTCATGCTTCTCCTTCGGGGGCGACGAGCACGGCCGGAGCGCGCACGAAGACGGTCGTGCCTTCGCCGGGCGCGGACTCGAACTCAACCGCCCCGCCGATGAGCGCCGCGCGCTCGCGTATCCCCGCCAGTCCCATCCCACGGCTCGCATCGTCGGCCTTCGCCTCCGGGTCGAACCCGCCGCCGTCGTCTTCGACGACGAGGACGACGTTCGAGTCGCGTCGTTCGAGTATGACATCCACGCGGGCGGCCTGTGCGGGTTTGGAGACGTTGTTGAGCGCCTCCTGCGCGATGCGATAGAGGTTGGTCTCGATGTCGGGCAGGAGACGATGGCCGTCGAACCCGCTGGCGTGAAACTCGGCCGGGATGTCGAAATGGCTCGCCCAACTCTTGACGTAATCGGCCAGCGTGTCTTTGAGGCCGATGTCGTCGAGGGCGGCGGGGCGCAACTGGCGCGCCAGATAGTCCACGTCGGCTTCGATCTGGTGGGCGATAGATTGTGCCTGCTCGACCTGCGCCGACGCCTCCCGGTTGTCGCCGATGCGGTGTTTCAGCGTTTCCAGTTTCAGGCGCAGCGCCGTGAGTTGCTGCCCCATCTGGTCGTGGAGGTCGCGCGCGATTCTGCGCCGCTCGTCTTCCTGCGCCGTGACGAGTTGGCCGAGCAGGTGCGCGCGCGTGTCCTCGGCGTGCCTGCGCTCGGTGGCCTCTTGCCGCAAGGCTTCATTGGTGGCGGCCAGCTTGCTCGTTCGTTCGCGTACGCGCCGTTCCAATTCCTCGTGGGCGAGGCGCAGCACCTCGTCCGCCTGCTTGCGCTCGGTGATGTCTATAATCGAACCGACGATGCGCCTGACGTGTCCCTGTTCATCGCGCATCGCCAGTCCCTTGTCCAGCACGTTGACGTATTGCCCCTCTTGGTGGCGCACGCGGTATTCGACGGCGTAATGATTCGAATTTCCGGCGAGCATCCGGTGAGCTTCGTTTTCGACGCGCGGGCGGTCTTCCGGGTGAATCAACTCAACCCAGCCCGCGCTCTTGACGGCGATGTCTTCCAGACCATAGCCCAACACACGGCTGAGGCCGTCGCTGCGCGTCAGGATGTCGCGGGCGATCTCCCAATCGTAAATGAAGCCGTTCGAGGCGGCTTCCGCGAGACGGAAACGCTCGTGCGCTTTCTGGATTTTCTCCTCCGCCAGCCGGCGCTCGGTGATGTCCAGAAACGTGACGACGACGCCGCTGATGCGATCTTCCGCCGTGCGATAGGGCAGCATGTGCATCAGATACCAGCCCCCTTCGTGCGTCCCGATCTCGCGCTCGATGGGCTGCAACTTGTCGAGCACGCGCGCGACATCCTCGATGAGCGCGCCGTTGTTGAGGTGGCCAGTGATGTCGGAGAGCGGTCGGCCGACGTCGTTTGGGATGAGGTTGAAGATGTTGCGCGCCGCGGGCGTGAAGAGTTTGATGCGCAGCGCGCGGTCGAGAAAGATCGTGCCGATGTCGGTCGAGTTCATCAAATTCTGGAAGTCGTTGTTCGACTGGCTCAACTCCTCGATCTTGATCTTCAACTCCTGATTGACGGTCGTCAGTTCCTCGTTGACCGATTGCAACTCCTCTTTGCTCGTCTCCAATTCCTCGGTCGCCGAGCGCAGTTCTTCGTTGATCGCCTGCAACTCTTCATTGGAGGCTTTGAACTCCTCTTGTTGCAACTCCTGTTGCTCGACGGTGGCGCGCAGTTGCGACTTGAGATGGATCAACTCTTCTTCGAGTTGGCGCGCGTAGAGGTCTGCGTGGCCGGCCACTTCCACCCGTTCGACTTCAGCGCCGCGCGCCTCGCCCGTCTCCTCGAAGACGATGAGGATGAAGCCGCGCGTCGCGTCCTCTTCGCGCAGGACGGGACGGATGGAGAGATTGACGACCGACGCCTGCCCATCGTCCAGCACCACGCGCAAGCCCTGCGCCTCGATGTTCGTCCGCCGCTGCGCGGCCTGATAGAGCGCCGTGCGCAGTTCCAGACGCAGTTCGGGGCGCACCAGTTTGAACAAATTGTGCGACGGCTCGCCGCCCGCGACTTGCAGGTAGCGCCCGGCGCGCTCCGATAGATGTACGACATCGTACTCCTCGTTGACGACGATTGACGGCGGCGCGTACTGCTCAAGCAGACGCTGGTGCAGGTCGTAGTAGGAGAGTCGTTCCTCCTGCGCGCTCGCTTCGGGCGCGGAGCGCGCGACCGGGGGCGACGGCGAGGCGTTGCGCGTCGCGAGCGACAGGCCGGGGACGGGCACAGGGGGGCGCGCGGCGACGTGACGGCTCTGGAAAATGTGGTTCTCCTTGTCGAGCGGGATGAACAACTCGCTTGAGCCTTCGACGGATTCCGACGTGCCGAGAAACAGGAAGCCGCCGGGGTTGAGGGCGAAATGAAACACCTGCATGACGCGCTCCTGCGCCGCCCGGTTGAGATAGATCAGGAGATTGCGGCAGGTGATGAGATCGAGGTGCGAGAAGGGCGGGTCTTTGATCACGTTGTGCGTAGAGAAGAGCACCATCTCCCTGATCTCGCGCCGCACGCGGTAGCCCTTAACCTCTTTCACGAAGAAGCGGTGCAGGCGTTCGGCCGAAACATCCGCCGCGTCGTTGAGCGTGTAGAGTCCCTCGCGCGCCTTCGCAATCGCCTCCTCGTCAATGTCTGTGGCGAAGACCTGCAAGTGCGGTGCGGCGCGCGTCTGCGGCGCATACTCGCTCAGCAGCATCGCCAAAGAGTAGGCTTCTTCGCCCGTCGCGCAGCCCGCCACCCAGACGCGCACGTGTCCGTCCTCGCCCTTGTCCTCGAACAGCTTGTGGACGATGCTGCGTTCGAGCGCGAGGAAGGCCGACGGGTCGCGGAAGAAGTTGGTGACGCTGATGAGCAAATCCTTAAGCAGCGCCTGCGCCTCGTCCGGCAGCATGCGCAAAAGGCGGCCGTAGGCGGGCAGGTCGGAGAGTTCGTGGAGGCGTACGCGCCGCTCGATGCGACGGAGCAGGGTGGAGCGTTTGTAGTTGCTGAAGTCGTGGCCGGTGCGCGCGCGCAGTTGCGTGAAGATGTCGTGCAAGGCCACGTCGTCCGATTCGGGGCGCGCCTCCGGGTCAACCGGAATGGCGATCTTGTCGAGGTGTTGCTTGTAGCCGATGATCTTGGCGGGAATCTGCCCCACGGGCAGTACGTAATCGACGAGGCCGGTCGCAATCGAGTTGCGCGGCATGTCTGCATATTCGGCCTCGCCCGGCTCCTGCACGATGCAGATGCCGCCGCGCTCCTTGACGCGCTTCATGCCCATCGAACCGTCTGCTCCCGTCCCCGACAGCACGACGCAGACGGCGCGCGAGTGGTGCGATTCGGCGAGCGTGCGAAAGAAAATGTCCACGGGCGCGCGTCGCTCCTCGATGTTCCTCAACTCGGAGTGCGAGAGGTGGCCGTCGTTCATCGAGAGGCTCTGGTTCGGCGAGATGACGTAGACGTGATCCGGCTCGACGCGGATGCGCTCGCGCACCTGCATCACGGGCATCGAGGCGGTTGATTGCAGCACTTCCGCCAACTTGCTCTCGTGGTCGGGCGAGAGGTGCAGGATGACTACGTAAGCCATGCCGCTCCTGGCCGGGACGTGCGCGAAGAACTCTTTCAGCGCGTGGATGCCGCCGGCCGATGCGCCCAGCCCGACGATCAGAAACTCGCTGCCCGCGCCACGGTGCTCGCCTTCCGCGCCGAACAGATCGCTGCCATTATCACTGTCGCTCATCCGCGCATCCCTTCAGTTCACTTTCGTCTGTTAACTTTCGCTTGAGCGGCGCGCTCAAACGGGTGGCGAGACCCTTCGACGGGAGGTTGTCGATGAGTGCGCGGCCGACGTCGCGAGCGTGCGTGCCGATGAAGAAAGTGGCGCTCACTTTCTTCCCCGCTCCCTCGCGGCGGGTAGTCCTTCAAACTTACTGCTTGCCCGGTATGATAACATCACGGAACTTTTCGGTCCCCCGCAGTCATCACTTCTATGCATCCGCCACCGACCCACGGACTCGCGCACTCATTTGACGATCTCTATTTTCATCTGCGTCAACAGCGCGGCCGGGCGCTGGCTGCCGATGAGCGCGAAGATGAAATCATTCGGGAGCGGCGGGTCGCGCCTGCCGTTGATCAAGTTCTTCGTCACCACCTCTCCGTCGGCGCGCACCTCCGCGATCTCCGTATTGCGTCGCAGCGTGATCAGCCCCCGGTCAATGCAGCGATAGAGTTGCTGCTTATTGCCGAACTTCACATCGGTCTTGAAGTCTGCCCCGCGCACCAACATCGTGACCTCGTTCTGTTCTTCGGGCGGACGGAAAACGACTTGGTCGCCCTCGCGCCACGTGACCAGATCGACGGCGGCCTCGACGGCCGAGTTGCCGCCGCCGACGACGATCAGCTTGAGCTTGGTGAAGGCCTTCGGGTCTGACAGGCGGTACTGAACCTTCTCCTTCTCCTCGCCACCATGCCTGACCTTTTGATTCACCTCTTTGCCGTCCACCTTGAGCTTCGTCGGCGAACTGCTGTTACCGATGGCGAGGACGACGCGGCGCGCGCGGTAAGTATGCAACTTATCCGCGCCCACCTGCCCTTCCTCCGTGCTTGCGGCCTGTCCCTTCTCACTCTCGGTCTGGATGATGAAATAGTCGCCGTCCGCGGCCGGCTTCACCATCCTGCAACTCTCTTTCTCTCTAACCTCGACGGCGTTGTCTTTCATGTTCAGAAACCACGTGTTGAGCAGCACCTCGCGCTGGTCGCCCGCGACCTTGCGGCGCGCCTCTGCAAGCGCTTCGAATCGCTCGGCGGAGAGTTTTCCGGCCTCTATCGTTGCCTCTAATTGCGCGCCGCACTGGCGACGCGCGAGGTCGAGCCGGGGATGCCGACGCAGAGCGCCATCGTTAACTTTGCGCCTGTCGTCAACATCCTCTCGCTGCTCGGCGCACTCCCCGGCCAGCAGTTGTCCGAGCAGGTATTTGTCCTCTCCCTCCAGCAAGGCATCAAAGCGCGCGCGCGCACGCTTCAGACGTTGCTGCGCTTCGGGCGCGAGCGTGTTCTGCACCTCTTCGGTGAGCAATTGTTGATAGCGCGTGCGCGCGGCGGCCAGCGTCTCTACGATTTCGGGGGCGAGTTTGTCTTCAGGCTTCAACTCGATTTTTTTGCCGGTGCGGCTCTCCTCCGCGCGTCTCTCTTCCGCCCGCCGGGCGACGGCGCGCTCCGCCGCGAGCATCTGCGCCACGCGCCCGCGCTCCGGCTCTTCGAGCACCTCTTCGAGCACCTCTTCGACGTACTCTTCGAGACCCGGCAGGTGGATCGCGCCCGCCCACGTCGTCGTCTGCGGTTTAAAGAAGACGTACTTGCCCTTTGAATATTTGGCGATGGTGGACATCACCCTGTCCTGCTCGATGCAGACGTAACGGAGACCGAGCCGGTTCGCCATCACGGCGGCGGACAGCCCGGCCGGCCCCGCGCCGATGATCGCCACTTCATAATCCAACGCCGGCTGCACGTCGCATACGCCACAGGTGTGCAACTCGTTCGCGAGATGAACCATGACGGTCGCGCCCTCGTTGGCGGCGTTCTTGATGAGGGGCGTGCCCGACACGTCGCCGATGATGTAGCAGCCGTGGACGCTGCTCTCGTAGGTGTCGGGGTTGCGCCGCGGCGCGGGCAAACTCTTGATCTCTTTCGCCGTGTTGATGACGAGGCAAGCCTTCGGATTAACCGGGCAGGCGGCCTCGCAGGAGGTGTCTTCGAGGCACAGGTCGGGGTCAACCACGGAGGCAACCGGCTGATGATTCTCTGTGTAACTGATGGTCAACACGTCGTGCGGGCACGACTCGACGCAGGCGTGGCAGCCGATGCAGCGTTCGGCGATGATGACCGGGTGCGGAAAGTCCGGGCCGTCCGAGTCGTACTTGCGCCGCAGTTCCTCGTTCCAACGCTCGTTCGACTCCGGCATGACTGACGGCGGCGCGTCGGCCGTTAACATTTTGTGCGCGCGCTCGCCGCGCCAGCGCGCGAAGACGACTCCCGCGATGAAGAGCACGACGAAACCGCCGCCCCAGCCGTACCACGGCAAGCCGCCGTAGCAGTGCGTGCAAGAGTCGTTGCCGCCCGCCAGTTGATTGACGAGGAGGAATAGCAAGAGCAACCCGGCCGTGATGATCAATTGGACGTTGTTCATGGTCTTCCCTTCTCCACGGCGAAGCGGGAGGCGAGCAGCGGATGCTTCCGGCGCGTGTCCCTGACGTGCTGGACGTGGCAGGAGGTGCAGTCGGGTTGATCGGAGGCGAGCAGAGCGCGTCCCGTCTGCGCGTCCGTCCTGCCGCTGTGACAGGCGACGCAGGTCGTGCGCGGCGTCTCGCGGTCGAGCGACGCGCCGTAAGACTTATGACACGTCGAGCAGGAAACCACGCCTCCCTCTGCCCCTGTCAGGCCGCCCGTCGTGCGCACGCGGTACAAATGCAGGGCGTGGAACTGCGCGCTGCGCCGCCCGCCTTCGTCCCCGGACGCTACCGGCCAGTTCGCCACAACTTGCTTGAGTTCCTCCGGCTTCTGCCGCCACGTCTCCTCGTCCAATCCCTCCCACTTCCACTGTTCGTTCACCACCGGATAGCCGAACGTGCCGCCGTGCGGCGTGAAGACGCGACGCCCCTGATAGAGCTTACTATTCTGGTCGTTGTGGCAACCGGCGCACGTTTCGTCTAACCGGCCGCCTTTCTGGAAGGAGGCGTTGAAGGGAGCGAGGCCGGGGCGAAACTCCGCGCCGCGATGCTCCGAGTGGCAACTAATGCAGCCGATGCCGGCGGCCTGGTGCGGCGCGGTGACGGTGGCCGTGAAGGTGTCCGTCTGGTGACACGTCGCGCAGTTCGTCTCCATGCTGCGCCCGCGCGTGTGACAGGTGGTGCAGGCGTTGGCGTTTGCCTGCCGTGCGATGGGGCGTGCGGGGTTGAAGTTTGCGCCCGCGTGCGCCGCGGAGAGCGCACGCGGGGAGAAGGTCGAGAGGCCGAGCCATGCCATCACCAGAGCGAAGGCTGCGACCGGCACGACGACACACCAGAGCAGCAAGGTGAGCGGCCACGTGCGCGCGAGGTCTGTCGTCGGGCGCCACTTGTAGCGGGCTTTGCCGACGCGCCCCGGCGTCGTGCGTTGCAACTGAAACGGCGAAAGGCGCGCGGCCTTTCCGCGCGTGCGCTTCGCCCAGAAGATTCTGAGCGCATCGGCGGCCACCTGCGACGGAGCAGTCGCTCCCGTCTCGACCTTCCCCGAAGGCTCTGCGGCGGCGGCGACGCCGGTCATCGCGCTGTCATCCACGCTCAACCTGACGACGACGTGCAGCGTCTCGCCCTCCACGTTGAAAGTCAGATCGAAAGGCCCGATCTGCGCCACGTCTTTGCTGGAGAGTGCGGCCATCTCGTCTGTGCGCAGCACGTGCCCGTTGAGATAGGTGTTGTTCGACGCGCTGAGATCGATCAGGTAGAAGCGGGAGACGGTTTCGTCGAGCGGGTCTCTGAACCGGCTGATGCCCGCGTGCAGCGGCGACACCTTCGGCTTATTCAAGATCAACTTGCCGTGGGTCGAACCGCTTGCCGTCTGGTCAGGCGGGTTGCAGATCAGCAAGACCTCGCCCTCCCACCTGCCCGCGTCGGTCGTCTCGCCGGCCTCGTCGCGCTTGATGAGGAAGCTACTGTTGACGAGCAGGCGCGTGACCGTGATGCGCAGCCTCGCCCTGCCCTCGTGTTCGATCTCCAGCACGTAGGGGCCGATCTGCACGATGTCGCCGCCGGCGAGCGCGACCGGCTCGTCGTACTCGGCCTCGCGATGATTGACGAAGGTGATGTGTGCCGGGTCGGCGTCCGTGAGGTAAAAGTTTTCCCCGTCCCACTCGATGTCGGCGTGCCGCCCGGAGATCGTGAAGTGCTCGTCCAGACGGATGTGACATTCGCGGTCACTGCCGATCGCGATCCGCCCCTCGCGCAGTTCGCGCTCCTTGCGTTTCTCGCGCTCCCCATGCCCTTCGCGCGGTTCGCGTCCCTCGCGGTGGAGGTCTCCGCTCACGATGAAGGTTGCGCGCTGTTCGTTCATGGCTGACACGTCTCCCCGCTCACACCCGCGCGGTCTTTAATGAACTGCGAAGAAGATGACTTGCACGATATGCACCGCGAGGAGCACGAGCATCACCATGGTAAAGGCGACGTGCGGCGCGACCCACAGCTTGAGCAGCCGGTGGAGGTAGATGAGCGCCTCGACACGGCGCGACATGGCCGCCGTCTCGACCGCCTTGATGAGCTGCGCGCGCGTCGCGCGATCCAGGTCTAACGCTTTCGCTTTCCGGTCGAACTCTTCGCGCGCGCGCGCCTGTAGACGGGTCAGCGATTCGCGCCGCAGAAATTGCCGCCACAGGTAAGCCATCGTGAAGAAGCGACTGCGGACGTGTTCGCCTATGAGTTGGCGCAGACGTTCGTCGCTCGTGTCGAAACGCTTGAGTTCCTCGTGCAGTTCGGCGCGGCGTTCGCGCAAATCTTCGATGAGCAGTGGCTGCCCCTCGATGCGCGTCATGATGCGCGGCGCGAGTTTGTAGCAGGCGAGGCCGAAGAGACCCGACAGGATGACGAGGTCGAACGAGATCATGAGAGCGGAGGTGAGCAGGCTGCCGGTCTGCCGCCCGCCATGCACGAGAAACATGACCGCTCCGATCACGCTGAAATAGACGTGTGCCAGCAGCCAGTAGCGCAACGCCCCGACGCGACAACGGTAAATCTGTTTGCGCAGGAGATAGGCGAAGGCGACGCCGATGCTGCCGAGGCCGACGAAGCCCGTCAGCCAGCGCAGCGTCCAGACTGTGCCGGGGAGCGGCGTGTTCAGCCCGTAGCCGCTGGCCGCCCAGAGCGACGCGCCGATGGCGGCAAGCACGGCGAGTAGGCCGCCCGCGTGCCAGAGGCGTGCGGGGATGTCGCGCTGGTGTATGTTGCGGCCGATGGCGTGCGTTTGGTCAACGTAGATCGTGCCGATGACGTTCTTGATCTCCCTGAAGTATTCGCGCGGGTTGACGCGCACGAGCGCGCCCGTCGGGCAGTTCTCCTCGCACGAATAGGCGGTGCGCCAGCGCGCCCAGGCGGGATTGATAGACGTGCCGTGACAGAGATTGCACTTGACTGCGACCAGAGACTCCGCCCCCGCGGAGTCTCGCGGCGGAGTCAGCTCCACCTCCGCCGACCTGATGCTGCTCTGCCGGTAGTAATGCGCGCCGCGCTCCTTCCACCTGTGCCACCACGTCTCAGGCAACTGTCCGGCGGCGGACTTGTGCCCGGCGGTCGCTCGACGCCGCTCATCTTTTCTGACGACGAGCGAAATGGCATTGTAAGGACACTGCGTGGCGCAGTCGCCGCAGCCGATGCAGGTCTGCGGGTTGATGTCGATTTGGCCTGCGGGGTAGCGTGCGATGGAGCCGGTCGGGCAGCCGGTCAGGCATTCGGGGTCTTGACAGTGGAGGCAGACCGACGGGGCGAGCACGTGTTGCAACCTTTCGGCGGCGGGCGTGCGCGGGCGTTCGATCTGGATGCCGCGGCGCATGAGGCGCGACTGGCCGTGAACCTTGTGGCAGGCGAGCGAGCAGTTGCCGCAACGCACGCACAAGTCCATGTCCATCACGAGCAGGTTCGTGCCGTCCACGAGGCCGGACGTGATCTCCTGCCGCCGCGCCTCCAACACGGTTTCCGGTTCGGCCTCCAACAATTTCTCTTCGTCGGCCTCGGAGAAGTCTGAGAACACGCGGCGCACGGCCTCGGCCAGTGTGCGTTCGGTGCGCAGGTCTTCGATTGGCAAGGTCAACAACTCTGTGCGCGCCAGAAGCGTCGCCGTTGCGTCCCAAGTGGCGTCCTCGTTCGTGATGGCTTCAAGCCCGAAGCAATTGCCCGCGCCGAGATAGTGTATGCCCGGCCGCGCGGCCGCGCCGCCACCGGCCGCAGCCATCCCACTGGCCGTGGTTCGCGCCACTTCGATCCAACCTTTCTTGACCATCAAGACATGCGTGATCGGGCGACCCGACTGAAAGAGCACGTGGTTCTTGTCGAAGACCTCGAAACTCGCTCGCTGCGTGATCTCCTTCCACTGCTCATCCCGCAGCGGCTGCTCGGCGCGTTGTCCGCGAATAAGTGCGAGCGCCTTAGAGATGAAGCCGCCGAGGCCGCGCGCGGATTTCTTTCTGTTCACATCGCGCAGGACGCACCTCAGCCCGTACTCGCGATAATTCGCATCGAAGGCTTGCGCGAACTTGCGATACTTGCGCAAGAGGCGTATGGCCGGGCGTTTGAATTCGAGGACGGTGGCGCTCGCGCCCTCCGGCACGGCGGCCGTGTAGTCTGCCGGGTCGCCTTCGAGCAGAATCATCGCGCCGATGATTCTTCCCTGCTCGTCACACTCGAAACTGTTGCCGTCCTTGAATTCGATTTGCAGCTTTCCGTCAACGAGAACGAAAAAGCTGTTGCCGTCCCATTCGCGCTCGCTCTCGTCCGCCCCGTCGTCCGCCCCGCCCGCGTGCCTCATCGCGCGCGCGGTTTGTGAGCGCGGCTGCATGCTCCATTCGTCCTCGCGGATCAGCTTTTCGCACGCTTCGTAGCGCAGCAGGCGCACGTAAGGGCCGACGCGCCCGCCCGTATAGCCGCGCCCGTAGAGGATGACATCGAGGTCGAGTTCATTTTCGTAGCCGCCGTCCGCGGTGCGCGCGGCGAGTTCCGAGAAGATGTCGAGCTTGTGCATCCAGTCCAGAACTTCTTCCTGCTTTTTGATGTGCTGGGGCATGACGTTCTTTCGTCGCGGCAGACCGGGGCGACTGTTCCGTTGACTTAAGGCCGGAGGCACAATTCCTGAGCGAGAGGTTCGGAGAAGGCGACCTATGAATACTGGTTGGATGTGAGCACAGAATCGGGGCTGGCCGACATTCCGTGAACGGTTGAGACTTACGGCCTCTGAAGATTGACGCCACGGCAGCGCCGACTTCTCAAAGTTGTGTCAGCGCGCAGATAATAACATTAGCCGGATCGTCCGGCGCAAGCTTTTTTAAACGCGGCGGACTCGTCTCGCTTGACTACCGCGTGATAAATTGATCTCTTTCGCACTTGATCGCTCGTCTGCCGGTTTTATGCTGCTGGATATCTCGCCTCTAAGAATTTCACGCGACTATCGCCTGCTGTTCTTCGGCCAACTGATTTCGGCCTTCGGCACGGCGATGTCTTTCGTGGTCGTCCCCGTGCAGGTCTATCAATTGACCGGCTCGACGCTCCTCGTCGGGCTGCTCAGCGTCGCGGAGTTCGCGCTCATCCTGTTGATGGCGTTCGTCGGCGGCGCGTATGCAGACTTCATAGACAAACGCCGGATGCTCAGGCTGACGGAGATCGGGCAGACATTGGTGACGTGCCTGCTCGTCGCCAATGCGCTCATGCCGCGCCCGCGTGTGTGGGTGCTCTTTGTGTGCGCGGCGCTCCACGCAGGGCTGGCCGCCCTGCAACGCCCTTCGTTTGAAGCGTTGATGCAGAAGATCGTGCCGCCGGAGTTGATGTCTTCGGTCAGCGCGCTGAATTCCCTGCGCTGGAACGTGACGACGATCTTAGGCCCGTCGCTCGCAGGCATCATGCTGGCACGCTTCGGCGCGACGGTCGCCTACTCGATAGACCTCCTGACGTTCGTCGCTTCGCTCTCAGCCGTCTTCCTGCTCAGCGCCGTGCCGAAGGCCGTGCAAACCGAACCTCGCCCGACTTTGAAATCCGTCGTCGAGGGCGTGCATTATGCCTGGCGACGCAAGGAAATTCTCGGCACGTATCTGATCGACATGAACGCCATGTTTTTCGGCATGCCGACCGCGCTCTTTCCGGCCATGGCCGCACACTTTGGGGCGGGCACGGTCGGCTTCTTCTACGCCGCACCGTCGGTCGGCGCGCTCCTCGCCACGCTGACCTCCGGGTGGACGCGCAAAGTGTATCGTCACGGATTGTTCGTCGCGCTGGCGGCCGCGATGTGGGGCGTGTCGATCATCTGCTTCGGCTTCGCAAGGAATTTATATCTGGCCTTGACGTGCCTGGCGCTGGCGGGCGCGTTCGACATGATCAGCGGCGTGTTTCGCATGACGATGTGGAGCCAGACGATCCCGCACCACTTGCGCGGGCGGCTCGCCGGGTTGGAGATGATCAGCTACACCTCCGGGCCGAAACTCGGCGATGCGGAGGCCGGTCTGGTCGCCGCGCTGTTCAGCGTCAGGACTTCAATCGTGTCGGGCGGGATTTTATGCGTCGTCGGGACGGCGATCATCTCCGCACTGATTCCGCAATTCCTGCGCTACGACGGGCGCGAAGGCGTGAAGCAGAAAGAGTTGGAAGAAGCCCTGCGCGCAACCGAGACCAAAAACCTCGTGCTCGAATAATCCGCTCCTCAAATCCGTTGCTCGAATAACGCGCTTAGACGTAATTTCAACGAGTCCCGTGAGGGACGATTGATAATAGCCCGGCACTTTAGTGCCGGGGACAAGTTGAAACATCATGAGTGAGTCCCGTAGGGACGATTGAATAGTTAAGAACCTTCAATCGTCCCTACGGGACTCTGTGTAAAGATACGCCCACGATCCCCGGCGATAAATCGCCGGGCTATTATCAAATGTCCCTGACGGGACACGAACAGGTTTACTTTTCCAACAGCTTCTCAGACTCAATTACAACTCGCCATCTTGATCCCGAACTCTACTATTGATTCCCGAACTTTACTGCGCGCCGCGCATGCGCCCGGCGAGGTTGGCGACGACGGTGATCAACTCCGCCGGTTCGACCGGCTTCGACACGTGCATCTGAAAGCCTGAGCGGAGCGCGCGCACCCTGTCTTCGGCTCGCGCGTAGGCCGTCAGCGCGGCCGCGGGCATACGGCCGCCGCGCTCCGGCGGCAACTGTCGAATTCTCGCCAGCAGCGAATAGCCGTCCTCTTCGGGCATCCCGATGTCGGTCACGAGCACGTCCGGGCGCGCGCTCTCGACCTGCTCCAACGCCTCGGCCGCCGTCGCCACCTGAATCACCTCCGCGCCGCAAGAGGTGAGCACCGCCGCGAGCAACTCGCGCGTGTCCGCTTCGTCGTCCACGACGAGCACGCGCAAGCCCTGTAGTTCGGGGGGACAATTGAGGGAGGCGGCGGCAGCCTCCTCTCCCTGCGCGTCCGTGTGCGCGCGCGGCGCATCGCCCGCAGGTTCCCGGCGCAACGACAGGAGCGGCAGGCTGACGGTGAAACTCGTCCCGCGCCCCTCGCCTTCGCTCTCGACGCGAACCGTGCCGCCGTGGAGTTCGACCAACTGGCGCACGATGGCGAGACCGAGGCCGAGGCCGCCGTGCGTGCGCGTCGTCGTCTGGTCGGCCTGCCGGAAGCGGTCGAAGACGTGCGGCAGAAACTCGGCCGCGATGCCGCGCCCCGTGTCGGCCACAGTGATCTCGACGTGTGAGTCGGCGCGCACCACCCTGACCTGCACGCGCCCGCCCTTCGGCGTGAACTTGATGGCGTTCGATAAGAGATTCCAGACCACCTGCTGCATGCGGTCGGGGTCGCCGGAGATGGGGCCGGCCTGCGTGTCGAGTATGGTCTGCAAGCTGATGTCGCGGGCTTCGGCCGCGGGGCGCGCGGTCTCTGCGGCGGCCGCGACGACGCTCGCCAGATCGACCGGGCGCACGTCCAGACGCAGTTTGCCGGTGATGATGCGCGAGGTGTCGAGCAGGTCGTCGATCAGTTGCGTCTGCGCCTGCGCATTGCGCTCGATGGTGCGCAGAGCGCGCGCCGTGGCCGCCTCGTCGAAGTCGCTCATCTGCAACAGGCGCGACCAGCCGAGGATGGCCGTGAGCGGCGTGCGCAGTTCGTGCGAGAGCGTGGCGAGGAATTCATCTTTGAGCCGGTTGGATTCCTGCGCCTCGCTCAGCAGACGCTCGCGCTCGCGTTCGGCGCGCTTGCGCTCCGTGATGTTTTGCGTGATGCCGGAGAAACGCGGCTGGCCGTCGGCCGAACTGTGCGTGATCACGCCCTGCCCGCACACCCACACGCTCTCGCCGGTCGCCGGGTTGACGAGACGAAACTCCGATTCGTAAACCTGACTGTCGTCTTTGACGGCGGCTAAAATCTGCCCGGCGGTTGCGGCGCGGTCATCCGGGTGAACTAAATCCAAAACGCTGCCGAAGTCCGAGGGCAGCGGGAAGCCGATGACCCGCTCGACATTCTCCGACCACTCCACTCGCTGCGTCGTCAGGTTCATCTCCCACGAATAGATTTGCGCGGCGTCCATCGCGGTGCGCAGGCGTTGCTGACTTTCGCTGAGCGCATGCTCGGTGCGCCGCCGCTCGGTGATGTTGTTGAACAGGAGAGCGATCTTGCGCTCCTCCGGTTGCCCGACGCGGAAGGCGTAAACGTCGAACCAGCGGTTCATCGCCTCCGACCCGTTGACGAAGCGGTTGGGTTCGCCGGTTAAAGCGACGCGCCCGTAAATCTCGAACCAGTGTTCTTCGAGGTTCGGGATCAGTTGGCGCACGGTCTTGCCGCTCAGTGCTTCCGTGGCCGGGATGCCCGTTAGTTTCTCGAAGGCCGGGTTGAATTCCAGAAAACGATAATCGGTCGCCTTGCCGCCCTCGTCGAACAGCATTTCGAGGACGCAAAAGCCTTCGTCTATGGACGCAAACAGGGTGCGGTAGCGTTCCTCACTTTCGCGCAGGCGCGTCTCGACCCGTTTGCGCGCGGTGATGTCGAGCGAGAGATAGAGCACGCCACGCGGGCGGCCGTCCGCGCCGGGCAAAGGCGTCCACGTCACGCGCAGGTGCGACTCGCTGCCGTTCGGCATCATGGCCGTGATCTCCTGCGTCTCGCTCACGCCGGTTTCATACACGCGCCGGAGTATGGGGGCGACCACCTCGTGCGCTTCGGGGACGACTTCGGCATGCGTGCGGCCGATGAACTGTTCGCTCGTCAGCCCGGTCAACCGTTCCGTGCCGGGGTTGACGAGCGCGAAGCGATGCTCTGCGCCCTCCATGACGCCGATGGCGAGCGGGGCGCGGTCGAGCACGAGTTGCACGAAGTCGCGCTGGCGTTCGGCCTCTGCGCGCGCCTCGCGCTCGCTTCGGAGCAGGCGGTCGCGCTCGGCCTCGGCGCGCTTGCGTTCGTTGATGTCGTGGAAGTAGACGGACAGCCCGGCGGGCGAAGGGTAGGCGCGAACTTCAAACCACGCTTCGAGCGGCGCGTAGAAGGTTTCAAACGTGACGGCGACCCCCTCGGCCATCGCACGGTGATACTGCTCTTGGAAAACGGAGCGCGCCGCTTCGGGAAACTCTTCCCAGATGTTCCGGCCGAGCAACTCCTCGCGCCTGCGCCGCACCAACAGTTCGCACTGGCCGTTGAGGTATGTGAAGCGCCACTCGCGGTCGAGCGCGTAGAAGGCATCCGAGATGCTTTCCAGTATGTTGCGGCCGAACGCTTCGGACTCGCGCAGGCGATCTTCCATCTCCTTGCGCGCCGTCTCGTCGCGAAGAATTTTCGCGTAGCCGCGCAACACGCCCGCCTCATCTTGCAGCGCCATCAACAACCCGCTCGCCCAGAAGCGCATGCCGTCTCGACGCACGTGCCAGCGTCGATCTTCGGCGCGCCCCTGCGCGGCCGCCGCGCGCATCTCGCGCTCACACTCGCCGCGCTCGTTGTCTTCGGGCGTGAAGAGGATACAGGAGTCGCGGCCGACGAAATCCTCTTCGCTGTAGCCGAGCAACTTTTCGACGCCGGGATTCCAACTCGCGACCGTGCCGTCCAACTCGATGGCGAAGACGGCGAAGTCTTCGATCTTCTCTGCGACGAGGCGAAACAACTCCTCGCTGCGAAACAAAGCACCCCTCTGATCTCGTGTCATAGTCTTATCAACTCTAAATGATGTGCAGGTTTATTCAATCGCCAGTATAGCGGAAGTCTTCGCGCATCACACTTTCGACGTGCGGCGCGCACCGTGCGAGAGGCAACCGCCGCGCGAAAAGTATTAACAACTTGCCCGGACTCTGTTAACCTGTGCCGCACCGCGACCACGGCGATGCAACCTGTCGCCATACCTCGACCGGCCTGACCACGGTAGTTCGACGCATTACGAAGGAAAGAACGCCTGTAAGTTTTGGTCAACTGCGCCCGACGGAGCAACCGTCAGCGCATCATCGTGCCGCATGTCTCGGCACGGTGCGGCCGGAGGCGGGACGAGTTTTATGCCGCCCCTCGACGCTCTAACTCGTCAGACATCAAGAACGCACACAGGGCATTCTCAACCGGCCGAATTCGCGGGGCCTGCGCTTGATCGCGTGACAGGCGATCAACGCCTCCGAAAACTGTCGGGAGTTCCCTTTGCCCTGTCCTCAACTGAAGTCAGTTACCCACCACCACCGATAGATTTGAAGGGAGAAACCAATGCGTAAGAGTTTGCTTTTGGGACTGCTGGGTCTTGTCCTCGCAGCCGCCTCCATGATCCCCTTGACGAAATCAGGCGCTGTAGCCCACGCCTCACCACCGCAGAAGGGCAACGCGGGCAAGTCGCACTCGAAGACGCTGCCCGATTACGACATACGCCTCGTCGGCAGATCAGAGTTCATGGACTACGACCTCAACTCGCCCGCGGACGCGGCCGCGAGGGGCGTGTCGCAAAACTCCGCCCTGCGCGCGCGCGCGACGGCCATTGAAAAATTCCGCGCCAGCCTTGCTTCCGAGCACACAGACAACCTGCGCGCCGTCGCCAACGACACGGGCGCGATCAAAAACATCTTCATTGACGGCGCGCCGCTCGGCACGCCGCAGACCGGAGCGCCCGACACGATTGCGCGCGGCTTCCTGAAACAACACGACGCGATCTTCGCGCTCGACGAAGCGGCCGTCGCCAAACTGAAGTTGGACAGAGAAGACAACGACGAGGGGACATCTTTCCTCCGTTACGTGCAGACCGTCGGCGGGATCAAAGTCTTCGAGGGCGACGTGCAGGTGGCCGTCAACCGCGAAGGCGAAGTGCTCTCCGTCCGCGAAGGCTTCCTCATCTCCGGCCAGCAGGTCGGGTTTGAACCCGTGCTCGACGAAGCACAGGGCATCGCCAGAGCCTTCGAGCACGCGGGGCGCACCGTGATGCCTTCGTTCGCCGAAACTTTCGCACGCTCGTCCAAGAGCGAGAGGTCTGCCTTCGCCAACCCGCTCTCGGCGAACAACGAAGAAGTTCTCTCCGAGTTGAACATCCTGCGCGTGGGCGACGAAGCGCGTCTCGCGTGGCACGTCTTCGCCGATATCGGCGCAAACGAGTGGTACGAGTTGCTCGTGGATGCCGAGAGCGGCGAACTGCTCTATCGCCGCAACCTCTACGTGTTCGAGGCGCAGGGCACGGTCTACACCGAGCATCCGAGCGCTAACCCCACGCGCCAGCTCGTCTCTTTCGTCGGCAACACGACCATCAACACGGCCGCCGGCTGGATGGGCACTTCCACCGTGACCACGGGCAACAACGCCGAAGCCTACCTCGACACGAACGCCGACAACATACCTGACTCCAACAACACCACGGGGCTATCCAACGGC
>DASVPS010000356.1:0-10973 GCA_036389555.1 Pyrinomonadaceae bacterium | reverse complement strand
AGGCATCCAGCGGACGGCCACGGCCTCGGAAGTCAAATCAGCTTATCGGCGTTTAGCACGGCAGCGACACCCAGACCTCAACGGCGGTTCGGAGAAAGCTGCGCGCGAATTCGCCCTCATCTCCATGGCCTACCGCACGCTGAGCGACCCGCAGGAGCGCAGTTACTACGACAATCAATTTCGCAAGCGGGCGGGCGAGGCGAGCGAATCGTTCCTGCATCATTCCGACAACCCGCACGCGCGCCGGATGCGCCGCGTCGCCGCGCAGGCGCGCATGGATCGCGTCGTGGACAATCTGATCGAGGCGGAGCGACGCGAAAACTTCGCCATGCAGCGCGCCGTCTTCACCACCGTCTCTCTGTTCCTCTCGACCTTCTTCGTGGCGCTGTTCAAACCGCGCTTCTGGCAACTGTTTGGCGGTGTGGGACGCGCGCTGATGCTCACGCTGTTTTTGATCGGGCTGTGGCATCTCGTCTCGCGCCTGCGCGAATACTTTAGCCGCTACACCTATCAGCCAAGCTCGCTCCACGATTCGGTAACGCACGAGGCCGGGAGGTCGGACAAACCGTTCACGCGCTTTGCCGCTTCGAGCTTTCTAGTGATCGGCTACATGGCCTGTCTCGGCGCGGGTCTCCTGCTCGGCGAGCAGATGTACAGCACGATCCTGACCGAAGTGCCGTTCCTCTACGACACGCAGATTCGCCCCGAATTACTCTTCTACCCGCCCATCGCAGTCCTCGTCATCGACACGATGCACATGATTGCCGCCAAGATCGATTGAACGCGCCTACGCGCGTGCGGCCTAAAGTTGCCGCCACCCGTGCGCTCCGGCCGCGGCGATAGTCTTGCGTCCTGACTTGGGTCTCGTGTATATTTCGCCTCAAGCGGTCTATGGCAGGCCGTTAAATAAGCAAACTTCGTTCAATCGTAGTTAGTTGCGTGCGAGAAGGCGGCAGGAGCCTTAAGACTCGTCTGTCTTTACTTAGTGGCTCGTCCTTCGGTTGCGCTTCCCCCAAACTTGGACACGCGAGCCGCGTGGCTCGCCGATGGAACAACACACGACTTGCAGGTGAGAACTAAAGCAGCTTTCGCGAACAACAACCTCGTGCCGACCACAATCAGCCGACGGCCTCCCGAACGTCGCTGCCCGACTCGTCTTCCGAGTTGATAAGCGCTTCCGGCCGTCCGGCTTCTCAAGTATGGAGGAGCTAGAGATGGCTAAGCGAATCACCGAACGCCAGCGCCTCGCTTTCAAACTCGAATCCCTGACCGACACGGAAGTCAAAGAGGTGCTCGACTACATCTCGATCATGGAATCAATGCGCCGTGCGACGAGCCCTTCGGGCTTATGGGACGACGAACTGGTGACGCTCCTTGCCGACGCGCGCGAGAATTTGCGTGCTCGCCAGGCCTTCGAGTGGGAATCGGTTCGCCGCCGCGCCGACCGTCGCGCCGACGCATCAGCGCCGACCCGCGTATGAACCGCAAGGTCGCCGCTTCCATATCCAAATCCATTCTGCACGCCGCCGCGCCGAAGCGCGCGCCTCTGTGCGCGTTCGCGCTCGCGCTGTTTTTCTTCGCCGGAAGCAGCGCGGCGCATCTCCACGCGCGGACGGCCAATTTCTCGCCATCATCTCAAACGTCGCTCACGCCGCTCCAACGCGAAATAGAAAAACTGCGCGTGCGCCTTTCTTCTTCCGACACGGAAGAACGGCGCGACGCCGTCGCGCGGCTCGGCGCGATGGCGCGACCCGACAGTTCTCGCGCCGCTCTGCCCGCGCTCAAAGCCGCGGCCGTCATCGTGCGCGCCACCGCCGCCCGCGCCGTCCTGTCTCTGCCCGCGAACGAGGCCGCCGCCGCGCTGCTGCCCTTGCTCGCAGACAAGAACGAGTTTGTGCGACGCGAAACCGCATACGCGCTGGGAGAGACGCGCAGCCGCACGGTGGTGGAAGCACTGGCGACCGCGCTCGCGCGCGATAAAGAGGCGGGCGTGCGCGGGGCGGCGGCGGTCGCGCTCGGCCAGATCGGCGACGAGTCCGCCACACCCGTCCTCACCGAAGCCATCGGTCGCCGCATCGCGCGCACAGGTTTCCTGAATCGCATCACGTTTCGCCGGACGGAAGAGAACGACTTTGTGCGTCGCTCGGCGGCCATCGCGCTCGGGCAGATGAAAAGCCGCGCCGCCGTGCCCGCGCTCATCAGTGCGCTCGCCAACGAACGCGCGGGAGACGACCTGCGCAGAGAAGCCGCGCGCGCTCTCGGTCTGATCGGCGACCCGGCCGCGATCCCGACTCTGCGTGCCGCGCTCGCGACACGCGATCCCTATCTCTCCGAGATCGCAGCGGAAGCACTACGCAAACTCGAATCCGGCAGAACCGCTTAGACGGTCCTGGGTCTCCGCCCGGACGCGAACTGGAGGCGAAGGGTTCTATCTCTGAAATTATTGATTGTCTCGCAACAAGCGAAAGGCCGGAGGCGATGAACTCGCGCTCCGGCTTTTGTGTTGTTAGGTGTGAGTGGGTTTTTAGCTTTCCGATTTCTCGCCGCGCCCCTGACTTTTTCGCGCCACTTTGGTTTGCGGAATTGGCAGCCCGACGCCGCCCGACTTGGCCTCTAATTCCGCCGTCTCTTCCTCTGCAGGCCCGACATCGCTGATCAACGCGCCGCCCGAACGTTTCGAGAAGACCAGTTTGTTCTGTGTGTCGTGCAGATCGACGTGAACGAGGTCGCCCAAGCCCACCTGATCGGTCGCCACCAGATTCGAGAGCGGGTAGACGAGGAAACGCTCAATCGAACGCTTCAGATGCCGCGCGCCGTACTTGTAATCTATGCCCTCTTTGAGCAGCATATCTTTGGCCGCGTCGGAACACTGGAAGACGAACTTCGTGCCGGCGGAGCGCATGATGCGATCCTGCACGGAGGCCAGTTCGAGTTCGAGAATCTGGCGCAGGTGATGCTCCTTGAGACTGCGGAACACGACCACCTTGTCAATGCTATTCATGAACTCCGGCGAGAACTTGCGCCGCGCCGCCTCGACCGCCGTCCGGTAAATCTTCTGATCAACTTCCGAGTCGTTCGGGTTCTTGTCGCCCTTCGTCGGGACGAAACCCATGCCGCCGGAAATCAACTCGGACATCTCGCGCGCGCCGAGGTTTGAGGTCATGATGACCATCGTGTGTGTGAAGTCAACGCGGCGATTGTCGCCGAGCGTCAGCGTGGCCTTGTCGAGAATGCCGAGCAGGAGTTGCCACAACGAATCGGACGCTTTCTCGATCTCGTCAAAGAGCACGAGCGAGAGTTTCGTCTCTTCCGTATGGTAGCGGTCGAGATTTTCCTGGGTCAGCATCGGGCTGGTTTCGCGGTGGCCGAGATAGCCCGGAGGCGAGCCGATCAGTTTGGCGATCTCGTGCGAGTGCTGAAACTCCGCGCAGTCGATTTTGATGACTGCGCCGGGGTCGCCAAAGAGAACTTCGGCCGCCGCTTCGACGACGCGCGTTTTGCCTGAGCCGGTCGGGCCGAGGAAGAGCATCGTCCCGACGGGTCGGTTGAGCGGGTTCATGCCCGCGAGAAAAATCTGGTAGAGGCCGCTCATGCGGCGCACTGCGCGTTCCTGCCCGACGATGCGCGTCGAAAGTTTCTCTTCAAACTCCTGCGCCCGCGGACTCTTCTGATCCGGGTCAAGAAAGACCGTCTCGGTTATTTTTTTCTGTGTTTCCATTGCTGCCATCATCGCGACCGTCCTCCTTGCCTGAGCATTGTGGGTACACCTAAAAGCTATCCGCTCGACGACCTCCTGGCCGTCGCACCCATGTCCTCATGCAAAGAACGATCCGTAAATGTAATTGATGCACCGGGCGCGGTGCCGGTTGGCTAAATTGCGCCGCGCTCCCTCCGGCGTTCGAGAGTGAGAACACTATATAAACGACAATAAGCGATTTGTCACCACAAAATATGCTCCGCCCGGAAACTTTTTGCGCCGCCGTAGGGTTTTCGCCTGCTGACAATTAGCGGCAGAACCCGACTGACAAATTACTGTCTTCGTGCAAAATTTTGGATAAACGCACCAACAGGTGTAGCGGCAAAACGCGGAGGGCGCAGCAACATTTTGCCGCGCCCTCCGCCGTTTTCTTCAGGTCATCTCTACCGGGCTGTTAGTCGTAATACTCCAGACCGAGGTGTGTGATGAGGTCTTCGCCGCGCAGGTGGCGCAGGGTGTTCTTGAGTTTCATCAACTGGATGAAGATGTCGTGTTCCGGGTAGAGGCCGGGTGCGGTCATGGGCGATTTGAAGTAGAAAGAGAGCCATTCCTGCACGCCACGCATTCCGACGCGCTGCGCCAGATCGAGGAAGAGGGCGAGGTCGAGCACGAGGGGCGCGGCCAGAATCGAATCGCGGCAGAGGAAATCTACTTTGATCTGCATCTTGTAGCCGAGCCAGCCGAAGATGTCTATGTTGTCCCAACCCTCTTTGTTATCGCCGCGCGGCGGGTAGTAATTGATGCGGACGACGTGCGAGAAGTCCTTGTAGAGTTCGGGGTACACGTCCGGCTGGAGTATGTGTTCGAGCACGGAGAGCTTCGACTCCTCTTTGGTCTTGAACGATTCGGGATCGTCTAAGACTTCGCCGTCGCGGTTGCCGAGGATGTTGGTCGAGTACCAGCCGTGCAGGCCGAGCATGCGTGATTTCAAACCGGGCGCGAGGATGGTCTTCATCAAGGTCTGGCCGGTCTTGAAATCCTTGCCGCAGACGGGCACGTTGTTTTGGTCTGCGAGTTCCATCAGGGCGGGGATGTCCACGGTCAGGTTCGGCGCGCCGTTGGCGAAGGGGATGCCGAGTTTGAGCGCGGCGTAGGCGTAGATCATCGAGGGCGCGATGGCCTTGTGATTGTCGCGCATGGCCTGCTCGAAGGATTTGAGGGTTTTGTAGACGCCGTGCTGCTTGAGGAAGATTTCCGTCGAGGCAGCCCAGACCATGACGAGCCGCGCGCACTTGTTCTTACGCTTAAACTCTTCGATCTCCGCAATCAACTGTTCCGCGAGGTCGAGCTTGTTGTCGCCCTGTTTGACGTTATCGCCGTTCAGGCGCTTGACGTAATTTTGGTCGAAGACGGCCTTCATCGGCTTGATCTTCTGGAGGGGCGTTTTGAGTTTGGCGAGCAGGTCTTTTTCGAGCACGCCCGCGTGCATCGCCGCATCGTAGGCAGACTCCGGGAAGATGTCCCACGCGCCGAAGACGAGATCGTTCAATCCGGCGAGCGGCACGAAATCCTTGATCGCGGGCGAGCGATTATCCGTGCGTTTGCCGAGCCGCACCGTGCCCATCTGCGTCAGGCTGCCGATAGGCTCGGCCAGACCAGCCTTGATCGCCTCCACGCCCGCGATGAACGTCGTGCTCACCGCGCCGAGACCTACGAGCAACACGCCGAGCTTGCCTTTCGCCGGAGCGATCTCCGTCCCCTTTTCAATTGCCATGATTTTGTCGTTACCTTCCACTGTGAAAATATAATGCATCGAGGATACGCGACCCGCCGCCCGTGCGTCTCGTCAAATCTTGCGCATTGTCGTCGCAGAATTGCTTAAAAGCAGAGGTCAGAGGTTAGAGGTTAGTCAAAGCAGTTTGAATAAGCCGCACGTTCGAGTTGATTCTTGACTGACCTCTGACCTCTAACCTCTGACCTCTGCTTTGACAAGTGCGGTGCGGAAGGCGCGCGGCGTGAGGCCGTTGAACTGGCGGAAGGCTTTGGCAAAGTGGCTTGAGTTGGCGTAGCCGACGCGGGCGGCGATTTCGGTGATGGAATCATCTGTGGTGGCGAGGAGCGTGCGCGCGCGTTCGATGCGGAGGGCGGCGAGATAGGCGTGTGGTGGGAGGCCGGTCAGTTTCTTGAAGAGGCGCGCGAAGTGAAAGGGCGAGAGGTAGGCGGCGGCGGCCAAATCTTCGAGGGGCAATTCTTCTGCGAGGTGCGAGTGCATCAGTTCGACGGCGCGACGGATGCGACGGTCAATCAGCCCGGCGCGGGAGAGTTCGAGTTCGTCTGTGCGACGGATGCTGGCGTAGCGGCGGAGCAGTTGAATGAGGATTTGTTCGATGAGGGCGGCCACGATGAGTTCGTGGCCGGTTTCGGCGGCGCTCAGTTCGTCCGCGAGGTCGCGTGCGAGACGTGCGAGGCGCGGGTCGTGTTCGATGGCCTGCGCGGGGAAAGTGATGCGCGCGTCGTCGCGCGTGAGGCGTGCGCGCACGGCGCAGTCGAGCACGAAGGCGGGCGCGACGGAGAGCGCGAGCGTCTCGACTCTGCGGCCGCGCGCGTTGACCGATTCGCCCGGCGCGGCCACTAACAAGCCAGACTCATGCAACTCGCCCCCGCGAGCGTCGGCCGATTCGCCCGCCTGCCAGCTGAGCGTGCCGCCGAGCACGAACAGAGCCGAGTAGGTCGGGCGCGCCTCGCCCGTCCACTCTGCGCGCGCCGCGTGACGGTAGTGGATCGCGTAGTGCTCGTGGACGAAAATCTTGTCTTTCGCCGAGGCGGAGTTCGTCATGCCGGAAGCGGAGCTATCCTGTTTGCCCTTTCAAATCTTTCCGTGCCCGCGTGTCGCTACGCTCTGAGAAATTCCGCGCGCGCGGCGCACAGCTTCGCCGGGTCGTTCGTGATGACGGCGCGAAGGCCGAGCGCCAAAGCGCGCCCGAACCAGGAGGGATGATCAACCGTCCAGACGATTGTTTGCAACCCGCGGGCGCGCGCCGCTTCGACCGTGCGACGCGAGACGAGCGAACGCGCGAGCGCGAGTTCATCGGCGCGGCAGTCGCGTGCGCGCTTGAACAGTGTGCGCGCAGGGGGCAGCGGGCGTCCGGGTCGCCGTTCAAAGGCGGCCGCCGTGCGTATGTCCGGCGCGATGCGCTTAGCCTCTACGACGGCGTCGAGCGTGAAACTCTCGATCACGACGCGACGCTCCAACTCGTGCGCGCGAACTTCCGCAACGACTCGCTCGACGAGCGACCTTGTTTCTCCCGCTTCGCATTTTAGTTCGACGTAAAGCAATTGACATTGACTGTGTGGGGCGAGGGTCTCGAAGATGCGTGCGAGCGTCGGGACGGTTTCGCGCGCGTAGGCGTCCACGGCGCGGGCGGGACGGCGGCGGTTGAACCACGAGCCGACATCAATGGCCGACGGGTCTGAGGATGAAAGCGCCGCTATTGGAGCGTCGATGCCTGCGGTGCGTCGGAGCGTGGCGTCGTGTATGACGACGGGCACGCCGTCGCGTGCGAGTCGCACGTCGAACTCGATGCCGTCCGCGCCGTCGTCGAGGGCGCGCACGAAGGCGGCGAGCGTGTTTTCGGGGGCGCTCGCAGACGCGCCGCGATGGCCGATGATGAGCGGGAGGTTTGAGCCTGACATCGCCGTCCCTTCGCCGGTTGTCTCTGCCGCGCCGGTCGTTCTGTCCGTGCTAAATGTTTTGGCCGCGCTGATTGTTTTGGCCGCGCCGGTCGCGTGCGCTTTGCGGGTCGTGCTGTTGGCCGTAGGGAGTTTCATCTGGAGCAATAGGCGCGGTAGTCGAGTTCGGCGAAGAGGTTGTCGCGGGCTTCGATTTCGGCGAGGCGCGCGGGGTTGATTTCGCCGCGCTCGATGTCGGAGGCCAGAGCGTGGAAACGCGCGACGTGTGAGCGGAAGCGGCGCGTGGCGTATTCGACGGTGGTGACGTGAGCGATCTGGAACGCCCAATCGCTCGACTGGGCGAGGAGCAGTTCACGCGCGGCCTGTGTGAGCGCGCGGCGTGTGAGCGCGTCGAATGGTGCGGCCGGATGTTGATTGGCGAGCGCGGTCATGCGCGCTTCGGCGGCGTGTTGCTCAGGGTAGAGCCATGCGTTCGTGTCGTTCAACCAGACTTTGTAGTAGCCCTCTGCGCCCCAGGAGGAAGGGGAGAGGCGCTGGGTTTGGAGACGAGGGTGCGCGGCCAGATAGTCGGTCGGGGAGAGCGTCTCGATCTCGTCGCGGCGGCGTGCGAGTTCGCGGAAGACGTGTGCGAGAAAGTGTGTGCCCTCGAACCACCAGTGGCCGAAGAGTTCGGCGTCGTAGGGCGAAGTGATGAGGGGCGCGTGGCCGCCGAGCGCGGCGCGCTGGCGCGCGCATTGTTTGATCCGCTCGTCAACGAAGTGTGCGGCGTGGAGTGCGGCGCGCATGCGTGCGCGGCGCGGGCGATAAGGCTGCTTGCCGGAGAGCGGCACGTCTCTGCCCGTGACGCGATGATACTTGAGGCCGAGATGGCGGCGCGCGCCGCCGGCGTGGAGATGCGGGAGGAGATATTCGAGCGGCGCATCCCAACCGATGTCGCGATAGAACTCGCGATAATTTTCATCGCCCGGATAGCCTATCAGTGAACTCCACACCTGCTGGCTCGTCTCCAGATCGCGCGCAAAGGCGGCGACGCCGTTCGCCAGTTTGACGGGCGCAAAGACGCCGTGGCGCGGGCGCGGCGTGCCGTAGAGGATGGCGTGCGTGTCGGCGATGAAGTATTCGAGTTGGGCATCGGCAAGGAGCGTTTCGATGCCTTCGGCGTAGGCGCATTCGGGCAGCCAGATGCCGCGCGGGCGACGCCCGAAATGCTTTTGATAATTGGCGACGGCGACTTCGATCTGGGCGCGGCGCGCCTCGGTCGTAGAGATGAGCGGGAGGAAGCCGTGGGTCGCGCCGCAGGTCATGATCTCGCAGACGCCCGCGTCCTGAAGTTGGCGAAAACCGCGTATGAGGTCGCGTTCGTAGACTTCGTGCCAGAGGCGGCGGGTGGCGCGCAGGGTGCGGCGGTACATGCGCGCGGCGGGGAGAAACTGGCGCGCGCCCTGCCGCATGCGCGCGGGTTCTTTCTCGGCGAGCGCGGAGAGGTTTTCGAGGTGGTGCGTGTAGCGCGTTTGCAGGAGCGGGTCGGCGAGCATCTCGCAGAGCGTGGGCGAGAGGTTCAGCGCGAGGCGCGGGCGTGTGCCCTCCGCGTGCAGCGCGGAGAGGTTGTGGAGCAGCGGCAGGTAGACTTCGGTGATGGCTTCGTAGAGCCAATCTTCTTCTAAAAATTCGGGGTGTTCGGGATGACGCACGAAGGGCAGGTGCGCGTGGAGGATAAGACTGAAAAATCCTTGCGGCACGACTGATCAGCGATGCGGGTATTCGTCCGCCGCTTCGCGCGAGACGTGTGCGCCCGCGCCCGTACGTTCGGCCGCAATTATGACGCCGCCGTCCTGTGCGTCGAGAGGGAGGTCGCCCGCGTGGTCGGCGAGCCCGCGCGCGTATCGTTCATAACCCGCGTCGCCGAGGAGCCGGGCAAATTCGCTCGCCTCAAGTTGAAACTCCTGCTCCGCGTCCGAGAGGTGCGAGGCGCGGTCGGGCGGCGTCGTCACGGCGTTTGAAGAGAGCAAGCGTACGAACGGCCGACCCGCCGCGCGGAATCCGACCTCTGCGCGATAGACGTGGCGCGGGTAGACTTCGAACCACTGCGCGCGTTCCCTCGGCGCGTCCAGAAAAAAATCCTCTCCGCTCTCGACCTTGATGAGACGCACGGCCAGCCGGTAGTGCGCGGCCAACTCGCCGAACGCCTCGCGCAGGGTGGCGTGCGGGTCGCGCGCGAACGTCCAGTAGAGGTAGAGCCGGTGCGGCGATTGCAGGAGCAGTTGGATGAAGTCGCGTTTGAGGACGAAGGAGGACAGGTCGTCGAGCGCGTCGGGCGTGGGCGCGCTCCTGGATACGCCCACGGCGTCGGTCGCGGGAGTTTCTTCGAGCGTATCGTCGGCGCGTAAATTCATCTCGTCTCCTGCGGCGCGGGGGTTAGAAAAGCGCGTTTCCGGTGTGATGACAGAGCGGGTTAGTTGTAAGTGATTGCCTGCGCGGTGTCAACAAAAGTGCGCGGCGGGGTTTTGCCGCCGGGTCGCTTCGTCAATACTGGCTCTCGGCCGAACGCCTGAGACTGAGCACCAGAGCCAGCAGCGACAGAGACAGCCCCACGCCTTTGATCACCGCCACCCACTCCGAAGGAATCGGCGCGGGATCAATCTCGTTCAGGCTCAAACTCCTCAACTGCCCGAAGAAACTGTAATAGCCCATGCCGCACGTGAAAGCCCACGCCGCCGCGAGGAAACGCTGCCCGCTGCGAACGTCCCGCCCCACCCGCCAAGCCCCGTAGAGCAAAAACGCGCCCATGATGTAATCGTCAAACAAGCTGGGCGGATACTCACGCCACGTGCTCCAACGGCGAAAGGTTTCGCCGAGCGGCGCGAGAATGCCGAACGCGATGGCGAGTCGGCGGCTGAACTGGATGGTCATAGATGCATTCTCCCTGAACCTAACGCGACGCGGACTCGGCCGTCGAGCCGCATCATCTTCGAGGTGGATTGCCGGGCGGCGGGTTGCGGCTGACCGCCTCGGCGAACGCCGCCGGAACTACAGGGGCGCATGCCAACGCGCGTAGTTGTTGTGACAATGCGAAAAGTGCCATAGCGCCCCGCTCGTTGCGCGCGCTTTGAAATTAGTGTTCCGCGCGATCTCAAAGCACGCCCGCGGAGGAAACACACATGCGCCCGAAGACGCGGACATTCGTCATCGCCGATTTGCTGCTCAGTCTCGTTTGCTACGCTCCTGCGTCCGTGCAGGCACGACAAAAAGAAGGGAAGTTTGCCGGACAAGTCAAAACCGCCGTCGCCAAACTGGGGACGGGCGCGGACGCGCGCGTCGAAATTAAACTGCGCGATAAGACCAAACTCAAGGGCTACATTTGCAGCGCGGACGAAAGCGGCTTTTTCATCGTGGACGAACGGACGGGCGTCGCACGGCAAATTCCTTACCCGCAGGTGCGGCAGATGAAGGGGAACAATCTTTCGACGGGCGAGAAACTACTGCTCGGATTCTTCATCTTCACAATCATCACGACGGTGATCGCACTGGTGCTAGAGGGCACGGCGTGAGTTTCGACGGCGCGCCGTTCAAGTCGTCCCGACCTTTT
>DASVPS010000355.1:0-3170 GCA_036389555.1 Pyrinomonadaceae bacterium | reverse complement strand
GGCGGGGCGGGTGATTCGCTGATGCCCGGTTTGCCCTCCTGCGTGCGCGCTCTTTGGGTGCGATGCCGACAAGCTTGTGCCCCAGCTCCGGTCGTAAGTTGATAGAAGCCGTCTCACAGTATATGCCAAAGTCTGCGAGGTATTTTAGGTCGGGTCAAAGGGTGAAGATACCAGAAGAATTAGTATAGCCACCGGCGGGCGCGCCCCGGAGTGGTATTTATGAGAGGGCTTTTGTTGAAGGCAACGGTCAGGAGTGCATGTGCGTGGCCGGCGGCGAAAAAAATCAGAGGCGGCCTGTGTGTTGCCAGGCCGCCTCTGATTCGATTGGAGGGTATGAAATTATCTAACGGCCGCCGGGTTATCGCCCCTTGAACTCGGGCTTGCGTTTTTCGAGGAAGGCTTTGACGCCTTCGTCCTTGTCTTCGCTGGAGAAGCAGAGAGCAAAGAGATCGATCTCGCGGCGCAGACCTTCATCGAGCGTGGCGCGCGAGGCGGTCTTGACGGCTTCTTTCGCCATGCGCAGCGCGACGGGACTCTTCTCCGCGATGCGATTGGCGATCTCCATCGTCTTGGCTTCGAGTTCCTCTGCGGCGACGACCGTGTTGACGAGTCCGTAACTGTAGGCCGTCTGCGCGTCTATGATCTCGCCCGTCAAGATCAACTCCATCGCCTTGCCTTCGCCGACGAGATGCGTGAGGCGCTGGGTGCCGCCGCCGCCGGGGATGATGCCGAGGTTGATTTCGGGCTGGCCGAAAGAGGCGCGTTCGCTCGCGATGCGCAGGTCGCAGGCGAGCGCGAGTTCGCAGCCGCCGCCGAGACAGTAGCCGTTGATCATGGCGATGACGGGTTTCGGAAAAGTGTCTATGGCGGTGAAGAGCGAACGCCCCGTCATCACGTCGCGCTGCGTGACGGCGGTGCGCCCGGCAAACTCGCCGATGTCCGCGCCCGCGATGAACGCCTTATCGCCCGCACCCGTAAACACCACGACGCGAACCTCCTCATCCTCGCGCAACTCTTCGAGCGCGGCCGCGCCCTCCGCCCGCGTCTGGATGTTCAAGGCGTTGCGTTTCTCCGGCCGGTTGATCGTCACGATGGCGACGTGCCCGCGCCGCTCGACCAGCAATGTTTCGTATGATTGCGACATGTCTTCTCCCTAGTGACAGGTGACGGGTGACAGGTGACAAGTTAAAGCAGCATGCCTTTCCGACTTGTCACCTGTCACCCGTCACCTGTCACTGATTTTTATTGTTCTTCCGACGGCGCGCCGTGATCGTCGGCGACCCAGGAGACGAAGAGGCGTAGCCAGTTTTCAGTGGGTTCGAGAATGTGTACGCCGATGCGCGCCGTGCCGTAGATGGCCGAGGCGATGCGCACGACGCGGGCGGTGACTTCGATGGGCGCGCCGTCCGGGCGGTGCGCGCGCAGGTAGAGTTGCTCGCCGCGCGTGACTTTCTGATTCAGGTGGAAGAGCGCGCCGGTGGTGGAGATGTCGTCCGTCTCGGTCGGTTCGCTCCACGCCGCGCCGTCCTCCGCGCGACCGGAGACGACGATGGGCAGCCGCAGCGACATGCGCAGCGCGAAACGTCTCTCTTCGTTGGTCGGCGTCGTCATAAAGAGTAAGCAGTAAGCAGTAAGCAGTAGGGCGTTCTCATTTGAACGGTAGTGATAGTCGGAGCAGGTTTCATACTGCTCACTGTTTACTGCTTACTTCCTCCTCGTTCCAGTTGTAGAAACCTTCGCCGCTTTTTTTGCCGAGACGCCCGGCGGCGACCATGCGTCGCAGAATTTCCGGCGGGCGGAAGGTCTCGGAGCCGAGCGTGCGATGCAGGTATTCGGCGATGCTCAGGCGTACATCGAGGCCGACCAGATCGGTTAAGCGCAGCGGCCCCATAGGGTGATTGTAGCCGAGTTCCATCGCGGTATCTATATCTTTCGCGCTCGCCACCTCTTGCTCCAACATCCGCATCGCTTCCAAGCCCAGAGCCACGCCCAGGCGGCTCGACGCGAAACCCGGCACGTCGCGCACCGTGATCGGCTCTTTCTTCATCCGCCGCCCCACGGCGCGCGCCGCCTCGACCGTCTCTTCGCTCGTATCCTGTCCGACGACGATCTCGACGAGGCGCATGATGTGTACGGGATTGAAGAAGTGCATGCCGACGACACGTTCGGGACGGCGCGCGGCGCGTGCGATCTCCGTAATCGAGAGTGAAGAGGTGTTCGACGCGAACAGAAAATCACGCTCCGCCACCCGTTCCACTTCGCGTAGAATCTCCTGCTTCAACTCCATGCGTTCGGGCACGGCTTCGATGAAGAGGTCTGCGTGTGCCGCGTCCGAGAGGTTCGTCGCGCCGCGTATGCGTTGCAGCACCATGTCGCGTTCGGCCTCGGTCGTCTTGCCGCGGCGGATGCCCTTGTCGAGGTTGTCTTCGATAGCGCGCAGGCCGCGCATGAGAAATTCCCGCTCCACGTCGCGCAGCACGACGCGGTAGCCGACGAGCGCGGCCACTTGCGCGATGCCGTGCCCCATCGTGCCCGCGCCGAGCACGGCGATTGTCTCGATGGTCGGACTAGCGATTGCTTTGCTTCCCGGTGAGTCTAATGTCACTAAAGTTTCCGACGCGCGTCCTCCGGAGTGACGAAAGGGAATTCGCCCGCATCCACGCCCGCATGGTCTGATTCGACTACATCCAGCGCAGAGAGTTATACTACACGCGCAAGCGAAAAGGCCACACACAAAATGCGCCACTCAACCCGCCCCGGAGGCACAAACATCCTGAAAGAGAGCGACTAACAGCGAGATGACTCAAGAAATTTTGCACAAAGAAGTGGTGATCATCGGCTCCGGCCCGGCCGGGTTGACGGCCGCCATTTATGCGGCGCGCGCCGACCTCAAACCGCTCGTCATCGAAGGCCCGCAGCCCGGCGGCCAACTGACCATCACGACCGACGTGGAGAACTACCCCGGCTTCCCCGAAGGCATACAGGGGCCGGAATTGATGGATCAGTTTCGCGCGCAGGCGGCGCGCTTCGGCACGGAGTTTCTCGTCTCCTGGATTGATAAAGTCGACCTCTCCGAACGCCCCTTCACGCTCTACACCGCCGAACAGACGGTTAAGGCCGAGACGCTCATCATCGCGTCGGGCGCGTCGGCGAAGTGGCTCGGCATTCCC
>DASVPS010000354.1:0-5289 GCA_036389555.1 Pyrinomonadaceae bacterium | reverse complement strand
TTACTGTTTTGCGTCCTTGCGTCGGCAACCGTCTTAGACGCCCCGGCGCAGATTAGTAAAAAAGAACTCAAGGCGCAGGAAGAGGCGCGCGAACAGGCCAACAAGGCCGCCAAAGTTTTCCGCCAGATCATGTCCACGCCGGAGCGCGCGATCCCGCGCGATTTATTGGACAAGGCCGAAGCCGTGGCCGTCTTCCCGGACGTGATCAAGGCGGGCTTCCTGCTCGTCGGCGGGCGCGGCGGGCGCGGCGTGATCAGCCGGCGCATCCCCGGCGGGTGGAGCGCCCCCGCGTTCTTCAATCTCGGCGGCGGCAGCATCGGCCCGCAGCTCGGCGCATCTTCGACCGACTTCGTGTTGCTCTTTATGAACGAAGACGCGGTGAGGGGATTGCTGGATGACAAGTTTGAGATCGGCGGCGAGGGCAGCGTCGCCGCAGGCCCCGTCGGCCGCGCCGCGAGCGCTTCGACCGACCTCCAACTCCGCGCCGCGATCCTTTCGTATTCGCGCAGCAAAGGTCTCTTCGCAGGTCTCGAACTCAAGGGCGTCGTCATCAACCCGGACAACAAAGACAACGAGGCCATCTACGGCATGAAGGCGAGAGAACTGCTGACGGGCGAGGGCATGAAGCGCGGCGGCAAGCCGTGGATTCCGCAGAGCGTGCGCAGTTTCCCGCTGCAACTGTCGCGCTATTCGCGCAAGTAATGACGGGGGCGGCTGGCAAGGGACACCAACTGCACGAGGGAGGTGCGTACCCGGATGAGTTTAATAAATACCGTGCGGAGGCTTTACCGGAACACGTTGTCGACTGACTTGCTGACAGGTTTGGCCGCCGGTTTATGGGTGAGCCTCTTCAGCAATTTGTTCGCGCTCAAGAGCCGTACGGGGTTTGCTATGGCACGGTTCACGCTGCTCGCCGTACTGTCATATGTGGCGGTCGCCGCATTGCTGAATTGTGTATGGCGGAGCAACCTCCGGCGCATGGTTCCGAATTTTATCCTGATAGCGGTCGCAGGCAGCTTGCTCCTGGTGTGCATTAAGCTTGTGCCGGGAGTCATTGGCGGCTGGTATGATCCATACCGGTTAGAGTCGTCTCTATACGATTATCTCGCACATGAACTGCAAGCGGCGAGAAGCGTAGTGATCGTGTTCAGCCTTGTAGCGTTGCCGGTGTCGGCTATCACCTACTATGCCGGAAGTATGTTCGAAGCGGCTCGACGCTGGCATAGCGGCACGGATGAATCAATCAGTATTGTGTGTAAGTAAGTTCGAGAAAGGTTCGGAACGCATGAAGCATTCGTCGTTGGGGAAAGTGTCGGCGCGGTCGTCGCAATTGTGTTGCGCGCTCGGCGTGCTGTTGTTGGTCGGCGCGACTTTCGCACCCGCAGTCGCCGTGCGGGGGCAGGAGCAGCAACAGCGGCAGAGGCGCGTGAGCGCGCCGCCGACGAAGAAGGAAGAAGAGGCGGAGCGCAAGGCCGCGAACGCGGCGAAGGTGTTCGAGCAGGTGATGGGCGCGCGCGACAACGCGATCCCGAAAGAGTTGATCGACAAGGCCGAGGCGGTGGCGGTCTTCCCCGGAGTGCTCAAGGCGGGCTTCGTCGTGGGCGGGCGCGGCGGGAGCGGTTTGATCAGCCGGCGCTTGAAGGGCGGGTGGAGCGCGCCCGCGTTCTTCACGATGCGCGGCGGGAGTTTCGGCGCGCAGATCGGCGCGGCCAAGACCGATTTCGTGCTGCTCTTTATGAACGAGTCGGCCGTGCAGGGTTTGCTCGAAGACAAGTTCGAGATGGGCGGCGAGGCGAGCGCGGCGGCCGGCCCCGTAGGCCGCACCGCGTCTGCTTCCACCAACCTTACGCTCGACGCAGGCATTCTTTCCTACTCGCGCAGCAAGGGTCTCTTCGCCGGTCTGGAACTCAAAGGGGCGGTCGTCAACCCCGACAACAAATTGAATGAGGCCATCTACGGTATGAAGGCCGACAAACTGTTGAGCGACGCGACGCAACTCAGGGCGGAACAAGCGCCCGCAGGCGTCCGCGTCTTCCCCGTCACGCTCGCGCGCTACTCGCGCCGCTAAAGAGCGACCGTGCGGTCACGAAGTGTTCGAGAGATTTAAGCCAAGACTAGAGAAAACAGAGAGGAGAGGGTT
The DNA here is from genome assembly GCA_036389555.1 of Pyrinomonadaceae bacterium. Taxonomy (GTDB): domain Bacteria; phylum Acidobacteriota; class Blastocatellia; order Pyrinomonadales; family Pyrinomonadaceae; genus JAIVJZ01. Next base: position 3,149 of record DASVPS010000354.1, on the reverse strand, counting down.
TTCAACATGGCTACCACTGCAGCAATGAACAACGCCTTCACGGCGGGACACGAGGACAAACACCCGAAGGGTCTCTACGTGCTCTTCGCCACCGAGATGTGGGAGCGTTTCAGCTTCTACTCAATGCTCGCAATGTTCACGTTGTACCTGCGCGACCCGACCGAGGGCTTTGGCTGGACGGCAGCCGAGGCGACGAGTCTCTACGCGAACTATTTGATGTTCGTCTATCTCTCGCCGCTCGTCGGCGGCTTCATCGCCGACCGCTTCACAGGCTATCGCAAAGCGGTGATGATCGGCGGCATCTTCTTCATCGCCGGCCACCTGCTGCTCTCTTTCTCATCGCTCACGGCCGTCTACGCCGCGCTCACCTGCCTCGTCATCGGCAACGGCTTCTTCAAGCCGAACGTCTCGACGATGGTCGGCAACCTCTACCCCGAAGGCAGCCACCTCAAGGATCGCGCCTACAACATCTTTTACATGGGCATCAACGTCGGCGCGTTTCTCGCTCCGCTCGTCGCCGGTTGGGTGCGCGCGAAGTTCGGCTTCCACCCGGCGTTCGCAGTGGCCGCGGGCGGCATGGTCATCTCGGTCTGGATTCTGTTCCAGTTCAAGAAGCACATCAACGAACCGGGACGCAACCTGACTGCGGCCGCGACCGCCTCTCCGACCGCAGCGACTCGCTCCGGCGACACCGCCGCCGACACGGCCGCCACCGCCACGGACGCGCCGCCGCACGGCGTCAGCCATCAGGACGAGGCCGCCAGCCGTCAGGGCGTGATGGATGCCGTCCCCGAAAGCAGGCGGATCATCGCGCTCATCGTCATCTTCGCCGTCGTCATCGTCTTCTGGATGGTCTTCCACCAGAACGCCTCGACCCTGACTTACTTCGCAGACGCCAACACCGACTGGACGATGTTCTTCTCGGCGGAGACGGCGAAAGAGTCCGGCGGCATCATCTCGAACTCGATCAATCCGTTTTGGGTCATCACGCTGACGTTCCCGCTCGTCTGGTTCTGGGGCTTCCTCGACAAGCGCGGCCTTGAGCCTTCGACGCCGACGAAGATGGCCTTCGGCATGACCCTGACCGCGCTCTCTTTCTTCATTCTCTACTTCGCCGCCAAGTCGGGCGAGGCCGCGGCCGTCGGCGGCGACCCGTATGCGTTCCGCGTGTCGCCGATGTGGCTCGTGCTCTCTTACTTCGTCGTGACGCTCGGCGAGTTGATGTTGTCGCCGATGGGGCTGTCGCTCGTCTCGAAGGTCGCGCCGATACGTTTGCGCGGGTTGATGATGGGCGGGTGGTTCGTCGCCACGGCGATGGGCAACAAGCTGACGCAGATCGGCGTCTTCTGGGATCGCTGGCTGCACTCTACGTTCTTCGGCGTGCTCGGTTTGATGGCGCTCGTCATGGCCGTCGTGCTGTTCCTGTTACTCAAGCCGCTCAAGAAGGCCATGCCCGGCGTGTAGCAGCGCGGGGCGCGCGAAGTTAACAATAGCTTGACGCTCAGGCGAGGGCGACTTTAGAATCCGGTGCGCGTGCGCGCCCTCGCCTGAGCACCGGGAGAGCCGGGAGGCGCGGGAATCTCACCCGCTCGCGTTTGAAAGGAAAGACACAGTCATGCAACCCCGCACCCAACGCCAGAAGGAAATCTTCGACTACATCCAACGCTTCATCGAGCGACACGGGTACGAACCATCCTACGCGCAGATCGCACGCCACTTCGGCATCGCCTCGAAGGCCACCATCGCCAAACACATCGAGGCATTGGAAAAGCGCGGCCTGCTCGCGCGCACTCACACGAACGGCTCATTCGGTTTGAACGTCCACGTCGAAGAGGCGGCGGGCGATGGTCTGTGCGAAGTGCGTCTGCTCGGCCGCGTCGCGGCGGGCGCGCCGCTGGAGACGGTTGACGACAACGGCGAGACCATCGGCGTGCCGCGCTTCCTACTGGGGCGTGTGCGCCCCGAGCGCGTCTATGCCCTGCGCGTCTCCGGCGACTCGATGATTGACGAACACATCTGCGACGGCGACATCGCCCTCATCGAAAACCGCGTGGACGCGCGCGACGGCGAGATCGTCGTCGCCCTCATCGAAGGCTCGCGCGCCACGCTCAAACGCCTCCACCGTTTCGGGCGCGAAGTAGAACTCCGCCCCGCCAATTCACAACTCGCGCCCATCCGCCTGCCCGCCACAGAGGTGCAGGTGCAGGGCATCTTCCGCGGCCTGCTCCGCCCGGCCGCCTGACAAGTTCATCCGTGCTCGCTTCGACGGGCGCCACACGCCGCGTCGCCCGTCCCCACAGCCGCCTCGCCTCTCATCACCCTCGCGCGTCAGGAGGAAACTCCTCATGCCCCACAGAATCTCTCTCTGCGCTCTGCTGCTCGCGTCGGCCGTGCTGGTGAACGGCTGCGCCGAAGCCGATAACGCCAACAGCGCCAATCGCAACGCCAACAGCGCGAACACTGCCCGCGCGAATGCCACCCCCGCGACAACCGGCGCGACGGGCGGTGCGACAAGCGGCGCGCCCGCCGGTGCGACCAGCAACAACACCGCCAACTCCAACACCGTAACCGGCAACTTCAACCGTCGCGCCGAGCGTGCCATGGCGAAACGTAGCTCTAACAGCGCCGAGGACGGCATCGGCGACGACAGCGGCGAAGACTACAGGTATTCCTCTCCACGTTACGAGGAGTATTCCGGCGCCACCAAGTCGCCCTCCGTCATCTCCCCCGCGCCGACGCCGCTGTCGTCCGTGCCGTTCCCCGGCGCGAGCGCCGGCAGTTCGACGCCCGCGCCGCGCGGCGACGGCGTTGACGGCTACCTGAATTCGCTGCCGCTCGGCGAAGTCGCCTTCAACACACCGGAGAAGACGACGCTCAACCAGACCTTCAACCTTGAACTCAAACTCGGCAAGTCGAATCTGGTAGGGCAACTTGAGGAATTGATCGAGGAAGAGGGAAAGGTCGAGAGTCATCCGGTCAAGGTCGGAAAGGTGATGGAGGCGCAACTGGCGGGCGCGGGTTTCCAGATCGTTCCCGTCACACCGGCGGAGCAGGCCGTCAGCGAAAGCGAGCCGACCGAGTGGGAGTGGCAGGTCAAGGCCAAACAGGAAGGGACGCAGCTTTTGCACTTGACCCTCAACGCGGTCATC
>DASVPS010000353.1:0-21761 GCA_036389555.1 Pyrinomonadaceae bacterium | reverse complement strand
AGCCGTCGCCCCCCACGCCGATGCCCCTGTGGCCGATTGCCGGCACGGATTCCATCACGGGTGGAGTTGGCAGTGGCATGGGTGCCCCCAGACCCGACAGTTCAGACGCGCCGCCCGCCGCCGCGAAGCCGAAGTCTTCGTCGTCGAAAATTATCGACGGCGGGGTGCTCGACCGTAAGGTGATCAGCAAACCGCAACCGTGGTTTCCGGCGGCTGCCCGCGCCGTGCGCGTACAGGGCACGGTCACGGTGGAAGTTATTGTCGATGAAGAGGGCTACGTGATCTCTGCGCGGGCGACGAACGGGCATCCGTTCTTACAGCCATCTGCCGTTCAGGCGGCGCGGCAGGCGCGTTTTACGCCAACGCTCTTGTCGGGCGAGCCTGTCAAAGTAAGAGGTGTCATCACCTATAATTTCGTTCTGAGCAATGATCCCGCCCCGCCGGTATTGAGACCGGGGCGCAAGTAGTTTAGTTTCACTTCGGAGGTTGTTGAATGGCCGTTATCACGATTCGAGAGGCTTTGAATCAGGCGCTCAGCGAAGAGATGCAGCGCGACGAAAACGTCTTTTTGCTCGGCGAAGAAGTTGCCGCCTATCAGGGCGCGTACAAAGTCTCGAAGGGACTCCTCGAAGAGTTCGGCGAGAAGCGCGTGATCGATTCGCCCATCACGGAACTCGGCTTCGCCGGCCTCGGCGTCGGCGCGGCGATGGTGGGCTTGCGCCCCGTCATCGAATTTATGACGTTCAACTTCTCCATTCTCGCCACCGATCAGATCATCAACTCAGCCGCCAAGATGCTCTACATGTCGGGCGGGCAATTCAAAATCCCCATCGTCTTCCGCGGCCCGAACGGCTCGGCCTATCAGGTCTCTTCGCAGCACTCGCAGGCGCTCGAATCCTGGTACGCACACTTCCCCGGCCTCAAGGTCGTCATGCCTTCAACCGCCGCCGACGCTAAGGGGCTGCTCAAGAGCGCGATTCGCGACGACGACCCCGTGATCTTCATGGAGCAGGAGCGCATGTACGGCATGAAGGGCGAAGTGCCGGACGACGCGGATTTCACCATCCCGCTCGGCGTGGCCGATATCAAGCGCGAAGGCACGGACGCGACCATCGTCGCGCGCTCGCTGACCGTCCCACTCGCGTTGAAGGCGGCGGAGGAGTTGGAGAAGGAAGGCGTGAGCGTCGAAGTGGTTGACCCGCGCACGATCCGTCCGCTCGACATAGACACGATCATCCGTTCGGTGCAGAAGACGAATCGCGTCGTCATCGTCGAAGAGTCGCACGCCTTCTGCGGCGTCGGCGCGGAGATCAGCGCGCAGATCATGGAGCGCGCCTTCGACTATCTGGACGCGCCCGTCAAGCGCATCTCCAGCGCCGATGCTCCGATGCCTTATGCCAAGAACCTTGAGCAACTCGCCCTGCCGGACGTGGCAAAGATCGTCGCCGCCGTGCGCGAAGTTTCATACATGGATTAGTAAATCGTGAATCGTAAATCGTAAATAGAGAAAGCCCGCTTCCTTCTATTCACGATTTACGATTTACTGTTCACGAGGAAAAATTTAATGGCAACTCAGGTGGTCATGCCGAAACTCTCTCCGACGATGGAGGAGGGACAACTGGCGCGTTGGTTGAAGAACGAAGGCGACAAGGTGAGCGTGGGCGAACCGCTCGCCGAGATCGACACCGACAAGGCGACGATGGAGGCGCAGGCTCTGACGACGGGCGTGCTACGCAAGATTCTCGTTCAGGCCGGGGCTACCGTTCCGCTCGGACAGGTGATCGCCATCATCGGCGAGGCCGACGAAGACATCTCCGCGCTCGTCTCCGCCGCCGAATCCGGCGAGGCCGCCGCATCGAACAAGAAAAGCATTGAGGAGAACGTCGAGGCCGGGCAGGACGGCGCGCAGAGAGAGTTGGCCGGAGTGGTGGCCGAAGGCGCGCGCACGCAAGCGACCATCGAGGGCGCGCCCCTCAAGAATGACACCGGCGGGCAACCCTCAACCGGCGGCGCAGGCAGCCCCCCTGACAAACCTTCCGCGACGGCGGCGAGCGCAGGCGACGAAGATGCCGGCGGCAACGGGCAGCGTGCGGGCGGGCGCGTCATCGTCTCGCCCATCGCCGCGCGCATGGCGGCCGAGGCGAACATCAACATCAAGTCCGTCAACGGCAGCGGCCCCGGCGGGCGCATCGTCAAACGCGACATCGAAGCCGCCATCAATGCCGGTCAGCAACCGGCTCAGGCCGCCGCGCCGCAAGCGTCCACGCAACCGGAGCAAGCTTCGTCGCGCGCGGTCGAAGCGCGTGCGCCGCAACCCGCGCAGCAGCCGTCGGTCGAGGGCGCGTCGCCTTATCGCGACGAGCCGGTTTCGACGATGCGCGCGACCATCGCGCGTCGCCTCACCTCGTCCGTCGGCCCTGTGCCGCACTTCTTCCTGACCACCGAGATCGAGATGGATCGCACGGCGGAACTCCGCGCATCGCTCAACGGACTTGACCCGGAGAACAAGGTCAGCATCAACGACATCATCATCAAAGTGGCCGCCGCCGCACTCGTCCAACATCCGCAGGTCAACGCATCGTTTCAGGATAAGACCATACGATATTACGAGCGCGCGGACATCGGCGTCGCCGTGGCGATTGAAGAGGGTTTGATCACGCCCATCGTGCGCGCGGCCGACAGAAAATCCATCGGGCAGATCAGCCGCGAGGTGCGCGAACTGGCCGGGCGCGCGCGCGAGCGCAAACTACAGCCCGACGAATACATGGGCGCAACTTTCTCCGTCAGCAACCTCGGCATGTTCGGCATAGACGAGTTCACGGCGATCATCAATCCACCGGAGGCTGCGATTCTGGCAGTCGGCGCGATGGGCGCAAAGCCGGTCGTGCGCGACGGCGCAGTGGTCGTGCGCCAGTTGATGCGCGTCACGATGTCTTGCGACCACCGCATCGTGGACGGGGCGACGGGCGCGAAGTTCCTGCAAACTTTCAAGAAGCTGCTGGAAAATCCTTTGCTGCTCATGCTGTGAGTTTCCTCCAACGACTTCGACGTGCCAGGGATGACGCGCTCTTTTCATGGATATAGATACCACCGCGCCGGTTCAGCCAACGAGTCTCAAACCGCACGCCGCGCTGATCGCAGTGCAACTGATCTTCGGCTCGTGGCCTGTCATGGGCAAGATCGCCCTGCGCGTCCTGCCGAGCACGGGGCTGGTCGCCTTCCGCGTCGTCGGCGCGACCGTCGCTTTCCTGCTGATTCGCCGCGTCGCCGGCGGCACGCGCATCGAGCGCAAAAGCGACTATGCGCGGCTCGCCGTCTACAGCCTGCTCGGCGTCGTCCTCAATCACTTCCTCTTTCTCAAAGGGCTGCAATACTCCACCGCCATCAACGCCGCGTTGCTCGGCTGCACCATTCCCCTTTTCACACTCGTCGTCAGCGTCCTGCTCGGCTACGAGCGGTTCTCGGCGCGCGCTTGTGTCGGGCTGCTGCTCGCGGCCTGCGGCGTCGTCTATCTCATCAACCCGATGCAGGCGAATTTCTCGCGCGAGACCAACCTCGGCACGCTCATCCTCCTCTTCAACTCGATGGCCTACGGCGCTTACATAGCCATTTCGCAGGACATGATCAAACGCTACGGCGCGCTCACGGTCATCACCTGGATTTTCGTCTTCGGCAGCCTCGCCACGCTGCCCATCGGGAGCTACCACCTGTCGAAATTTGCGCTCTCGACCGTCCCGCTCGGCGTCTGGCTCGCGGTGCTGTATATCATCATCGTCCCGACGGTGGCGGCCTATTACCTGAATGCGTGGGCGCTCGGGCGTGTCGCGCCGAGCGTCGTCGCCATCTACATCTACCTGCAACCGCTCATTGCGTTCGTCGTCGCGCCGCTCATACTCGGCGAGAGTTTGAATTCGCGGACGTGGCTTGCCGCCGCACTCATCTTCGCGGGCGTGGCGACCGTCACCTTGCGCACGCGCAGCCGCGCCATCGAAGAGGTCTCCGAGCGACCGGAGGCGCTCGGCCACTGAACCTGTCGGCCTGACCCGCTCAGACATCTGCGTGTGAGCGGCAAACGTTGAGACACTTGTAAGCACGAAGCGATGTCAGTCCCAACCACGCGAGATACAGCCGCGCGCGCCCGCGCGGAAGAGGCGACGCTGAAGAACTCTGCGGCGCGGCTCTCCATTCTCGCCGCCGCCTTCCTCATCGTGATCAAGACGGGGACGGGTTGGCTGACGGGTTCGATTGCGGTCTGGGCGTCGCTCCTCGATTCCGCGATGGACATCTTCGCGTCGTCGATCAACTACTTCGCCGTGCGCGCAGCCTCGCTCCCGCCCGACGATGATCACAACTACGGCCACGGCAAGGCCGAGTCGCTCGCCGGACTCTTTCAGGCGGCGGTCATCACCTTCTCCGGGCTGTTCCTCATCTACGAAGCAGTCAAGCGCATGATCCGGCCGCACCCGACTCACTCGGAGACCGTCGGCGTGGCAACGATGATCGTCGCCATCGTGGTCAGCATCGCGCTGGTCGCGCGGCTGCGGCGCATTGCAAGTCTCACCGATTCGCCCGCCCTCAGCGCCGACGCCGTGCATTTCGCCTCCGACGTGTGGACGAACGGCGGCGTGCTGCTCGGACTGCTCCTCATCTATTTCACCGGCTGGACTATTGTTGACCCGATTATCTCCGTCGCCATCTCGATCTACATTCTGGCTTCCGCCTTGAGCGTCGGGCGCGAATCGGTGGATGTGTTGATGGACAGGCGTCTGCCGCCGGAGGTGGACGAACAGATCGCAGAGATCGTCGCGCGCTTTCGCGGCGAGGGCGTGCTCGGCTTTCACGACCTGCGCACGCGCCGTTCAGGCTCGCAGAAATTTATAGACCTGCATCTGGAAGTGGAACGCGATCAAACGCTGGAACAGGCGCACGACGCCTCAGTCCGCGTCCTGCGCGCCATCGAAGCCGAAATCCCGCGCGCCAAAGTGCAAATCCACACCGACCCGGTTTGATCGCTATAGATAAGGCGCGGCGAGAAAGTCAGGCGACAACCTGCGCCTTGAACCCTCTCCCCGCGCCTCTCTGCTTACCTACGCCGTGCGTATCGCACGCACTTTGCCCGGCTCATCCTCCGAGTCTTCTGCCAGTCGCCGCAACTCAAAGAGTTTCATCAGTGCTTCGACGGGCGCGAGCGCGTCCGGGTCTAGTTGCAACAACGCTTGAATAACTTTGGCCTCGCGGTCGCGCGCGTGAATTTGTGCGGGCGGCTTCGCGCCCTCGCCGGACGACGGGCGCTCGCCGCCCTGCGCTTCGTATTCGCCAAGCAACTCTTCGGCGCGGCGTACGACGGGGCGCGGCAGACCCGCGAGCTTGGCCGCATAGACGCCGTAGCTCCGCTCCGCGCTGCCGGGGCTGATCTTGTAGAGGAAGACGAGGTCGCTTCCCTCCTCCGCGATCTCGACGTGTAGATTTTCGAGGCGCGGGAGGACGGAGGCGAGCGCGGTCAGTTCGTGATAGTGCGTGGCGAAGAGCGTCTTGGCGCGAAGCTGCGGGTGGTTGTGGATGTATTCGACGACGGCGCGAGCGACGGCCAGCCCGTCGTAGGTCGAAGTGCCGCGCCCGAGTTCGTCGAGCAGGATCAGCGAACGCTCCGTGGCGTGATGGAGTATCTGCGCTGTCTCCACCATCTCGGTCATGAAAGTTGACTCACCGCTGCCCAGACGGTCGTACAAACCGATCCGCGTGAAGATACGATCACAGAGTCCGACCGTGGCGTGCGAGGCCGGGACGAAACTGCCCGCCTGTGCCATCAGGACGATGAGCGCGGTCTGCCGCAGATAGGTTGATTTGCCGGACATGTTCGGCCCCGTGATCAAGGCAATCTCCGGCGCGTTCTCGCCGCCGAGCTTCACGTCGTTGGCGACGAACGTCCCGGCGGCAAACATGCGTTCGATGACCGGATGGCGACCCGCCGTGATGCGCAGGACGGGCGCCTCGGAGATGACCGGACGAACATAATTGAACTGCGCGGCGACCTCTGCGAACGAGGCGATTGCGTCGAGATGTGCGACCGTTGCGGCGGCGGCGAGTATCTCGTCGCGGCTGCGCCCGATCTCGGCGCAGACTTGCCGGAAGATGTTCGTTTCGAGTTCGGCGATGCGCTCCTGCGCGTTGACGACGAGCGACTCGTGCTCTTTGAGTTCGAGCGTGACGAAGCGTTCGGCCTGCGCGAGCGTCTGCTTGCGTGTGTAGCTTTCGGGGACGAGATGCAGGTTGGGGCGCGTGACTTCGATGTAATGGCCGAACACCTTGTTGTAGCCGACACGCAGGCTCTTGATGCCGGTGCGGGCGCGCTCGCGCTGCTCCATCTCTGCGAGATAGGTCTTGCCGTTGCGCAACAGCTCGCGCAGCTTGTCTAATTCGTCGGAGAAACCCGCGCGGATGATGCCCCGCCCTTCGCTGCGTTTCGGCAACTCGTCGGCGATGGCTTCGCGTATGACGCGCGCCGCATTCGTACACGCCGGGAGCGCGGAGAGCAATGCCGCGAACCTCTTTTGATCCTGCTGCAAGACCGCGCGCACGCGCGGGAGCGCTTCGAGACTCTGACCGAGCGCGAGTGCCTCCTGCGCCGTCGCCACGCCGGCACGCGCGCGACCCGACAGGCGTTCGAGGTCGTGGACGAATTCGAGAGCGGCGAAAAGTTCCGCACGCACTTTCGGATGTTCTACGAACCACGCCACCTGATCGTGTCGGCGCATGATTTCGGTCACGTCGAGCAGAGGCTGGCGCAGGTATTGACGCAGGCGTCGGCCGCCCATGGCGGTGCGCGTCGTGTCGAGTGTGGCGAGTAGAGAGGGCGCGCCGCCGTAGCTCTCGAAAATTTCCAGCGAGCGAAGCGTCTGCGCGTCGAGCAGCATGAAGTTGCCGGTGTGGTAACTCGTGAGCCGCGTCAACTGTCCGGCCGACGCGACTTGCGTGTCGCGCAGGTAGGCGATGATCGCGCCGGCGGCCGAGGCGGCGAGCGGCGTGCGCGAGAGGCCGAAAGCCGCGAGCGAACGCGCCTCGAAATGATGGAGGATCGCGGTGCGCGCCAGCGGGGCGGCGAAGTAATCGTCGTTGCAGCGCGTGATGAAACCGGGCAACTCGGCATCAGAAATTTCCAACCCGCGCGGGATGAGTATTTCAGAGGGCGCGAGGCGTTGGAGTTCGGGGATGGCGGCCGCCGCTTCGATTTCGGTGGCGGCAAATTCGCCCGTCGTCACGTCGGCGTAAGCGACGCCCGCGCGCCGCCCGTCTGTGCAGAAGGCTGCGAGATAGTTGTTGACTTTACTGTGCAGCAGGCCGGGTTCGATGATGGTGCCGGGCGTGACGACCCGCACCACGTCGCGCTCGATCAGGCCGCGCCCTGCGGCCTCGCCTTTGACGGGTGCGGCCGTGAGTTGTTCGCAGATGGCGACGCGGTGGCCGCGCGAGATGAGCGTGGCGAGATGGCGTTCGAGGCTGTGATGTGGTACGCCCGCGAGCGGGACGCGCACGCCTCGCCCCATCGGTTTCGAGGTGAGCACGATGCCGAGTTCGCGCGCGATGAGGCGCGCATCGTCATCGAAGGCTTCGTAGAAATCGCCTATGCGAAAGAGGAGTATGGCGTCCGGGTGGCGGCGCTTGATGTCCAGGTATTGCTGGCGCAGGGGTGTGCCGATCATCATCGCTCGATGAATTCCGCGAGCAGGTCTTCGACGGACATGAGGGCGCGGTGAAGCCTGTGCAGTTGTTCAAAACTCAGAATTTTCGTGACCCGTCCGATCTCGTGAAACGCGCCCGTGCGTGCCAGGCTCATCTGTAGGTTGGCGCGATTCGTGTCGCGCTCGCTCGCCACGATGAGGAAAGGTTTCGAGCGCTGCGACTCGTAGGCGCGCTTGAGTTTCGCGAGCGCGGCGTCAACGTTGCCCTTGCGCTGTACCTCGAAGATGTGGCTCAGGCGCGGACTCGTCTCGCTCGCGCGCCACACCACATCGTAATACTCAAACTCCCGCTCGGCATGATGGCCGAGCACGCGCCCGATGTCGCACAACATCTGTTGCACGTCGGCGTGCGAGAGCGCAGACGCGCCGGTTTGCGCGGGCACGGCCTCGACGTTGAAGGAGAAACTCGGCGCTTCGTCTTCGATGCGCTTGCGCCCCTGCGGTGTGATCGTCCACAGCCCGCGACGGCGTTCGATCTGTCGCTTGTCGGCGAGTTCGCGCCCCGCGCGCTGGACGTGTCGCTTCCACTGTCGGAGTTCGCCGTTGCTCGTAGCCTCCTCATGTGCCGCGTCGTCAATCTGCGGGAAGTAGGCGACGAGGCGTTTGTAGAGGTAGCGCACGTCATCCACGCCGCCGGTCGCGACGAGTTCTTGCAGGATCGGTAATTCCAGACGTGCGACGCCGGGATAAGTCATTGCCGTATCGGAGGAACGTTCGGGAGTCTAGAGTCAGGTGGTGAAATTAACTTGCCTTCGCACACAAAAATTACAGGAGATGCCGCGACGAAGCAAGCCGCGAATCGTCGCGACGATTACAAATTATCAGACTAATCACACTTCTGGTGGTGCCCATTTGTTGTCCCGCAGGGACGGTTGAAGATAGCCCGGCCATTTATGGCCGGGTAACAATATGACCAAACGGAATGAGTCCCGTAGGGACGATTGAAAGTTCAATTCAATCGTCCCTACGGGACTGGCATCATAAACTCACTATGCTACCCGGCACTTGAAGTGCCGGGCTATTTTCAACCGTCCCTGCGGGACAGAACCGAGCACCGGACAAACTGCCGGGCAATCACCGACTGTTTACGCTGCCCGGCTCGCCGCCTTGATGCCGAAGCACTCCTGAATCTCGTCGGATTCCAGCGTGTCGCGCGCCATCAGTCCTTCCGTCAGACGCATGATCTCTTCGCGGCGCGCTTCGACGATCTCGCAGGCGCGCGCCATCTGCGCGTTGATGATGTCGTGCGTCGCATGCTCGACGCGATCCAGAAGAGACTGGCTGTGCGGGTCTTCCGGTTTGCCGAGGTGTATCGGGCCGAGCGGACTCATGCCGAACTCCGAGACCATCTTGCGTGCGATCTCTACGGCGCGCTCGATGTCGTTTGACGCGCCCGCCGTCATCGTCTCCAGCAGAATCTGCTCGGCTGCGCGCCCGCCGAGGAGCAGCGCGATCTGATCTTCCAGATATTCGCGCTTCTTCATCAGGCGGTCGCGTTCAGGCAGAGATTGCGTGACGCCGAGGGCGCGCCCGCGCGGGAGGATCGAGACCTTGTGGATCGGGTCGCCGTGTTTCACGTCGAGACCGACGGCGACGTGCCCCGCCTCGTGGACGGCCGTCGCGTAGCGTTCCTCTTCGTCCATCATGAAGCCGTGGCGTTCCGCGCCCATCAAAATTTTATCGCGTGCGTATTCGACATGCTCGCGGCGCACGCAGTCGGCATTGTGACGGGTGGCGGCGATGGCGGCTTCGTTCAGGAGGTTGGCGAGGTCTGCGCCGGAGAAACCGGGCGTGCCGCGCGCGATCCAGTTGAGTTCGAGTTCGGGCGCGAGCGTCAATTTGCGTGCGTGGACGCGCAGGATTTCTTCGCGGCCGCGCGCGTCTGCGAGGTTGACTGCGATCTCGCGGTCGAACCGGCCGGGGCGCGTCAGAGCCTGGTCGAGGATGTCCGGGCGGTTGGTCGAGGCGATGACGACGACGCCTTCGAGTTGTTTGAAACCGTCCATCTCGATGAGAAGTTGGTTGAGCGTCTGATCCTGATCGGCGGAGGCGGAATCGCCGCTCCGGCCACGCCGTCGGCCGAGCGCGTCGATCTCGTCAATGAAGACGACGCAGGGCGCGAGTTTGCGCGCGCGTGCGAAGAGACGACGGACGCGCGCCGCGCCGAGACCGGCGAATTTCTCTTGAAAGCTCGAACCCGAAACTGAGAGAAAAGGCACGTTCGCTTCGTTGGCGGCGGCGCGTGCGAGCAGGGTCTTGCCCGTTCCCGGAGGGCCGGAGAGCAGAATGCCGCGCGGGGCGCGTCCGCCGAGGCGACCGAAGCGGAGCGGGTCGCGTAAAAATTCGATGGTTTCGGCCAGCTCGTTTTTGGCCTCGTCAACGCCCGCGACATCGGCGAAGGTGGCCTTCTGTGAGCCGCTGGCGTCGGTCAACTCGAAATCGCCGTGGCCGCCGCTCATGCTGGCGTACATGCGCCAGCCGACGAAGCCGATCACGCCGAGCGTAAGCAGCGCGATGATCCAGTTCAGGGCGGAGGCGAGACGTCCCGGCTGCATCGTGTTGAAGACGACGGGCAGTTTCTTTTGCTCGAAGACGCTGATGATCTCTTGCTGCGCGACGGCGTTGGTGACGATGGCCTGTGTGCGCGTGCCGTCAATTTTCTCGATCATCATCAGTTCGCCTTCGACCAGCAGCGACCTGACGGCGGCGTCGCCCGTCAACGCGCGCAGTTGCGTGTAGTTAACGTCTTGCACGATGGGCTGGCGGGAGATGTAAAAAGTTTGGAAGACGGCAACCACAAGTAGCACCGAGATCGCGCCGATGCCGGCGAGTTTGACGCTCGTCTTTTGCGTGCGGGGGAGCAGGCGTGAAAATGGCATGAGAATTTCTCCGGTCGCGGTGCTGGTTAGTCGTCCGGGGGGAACGACGAAGCGCCGCTTTGAACTTTCAAGAATCTAAAATTATTAACTGAGGAAACGAAACTGACTGAAGAAGGCCAACGCGCGGAATGTGCGGTAGGAGCCTATCTACTTTTAACGCGGACGCGGCGGGAGCGACCGCAAACCTGAGAAACACTCTAGCATCCGCCGTCGCCCTAAGTCCAGCCAAATGTCTTTTAATTGTGTCGGTCGCGTTGTTGGAAAACTCTCAACTGAACGCATATGAGAACAGCTTCAACTTCCACTCTTCTCCGATGATAAAAAAAACGGGGGAGGTTGCCGCCGCGCGCCCGGTTGAAGGTAGATTTAGATTCTTTGCCCTGATTTAGAACACAGGCGGAGGTTTTTAGGCGGCGTATTTCCATACAAGAAGGATGCGGCCGGGGTCGTTTATTTCGCCTCAGTCGGTGGGTCTAAACGGTCAAAGTTCTCAATTACAAGGCTTTAAGTTTAAACCGGGAGAGGGCGGCGCAGGCTGGCATGGTCGTTGCACTAGAGAGTGTCAGGCGGGTTCACAAGAACCGGGAGATTTGACATCAAACTTTTGCTAAGGAGAGTGTGAACATGTTGTGGACAATTCTGGTGGTGCTTCTGGTGTTGTGGTTGCTCGGGCTGCTTGGCGGCATCGGCGGCAGTCTCATTCATCTGCTCTTAGTGGTGGCTCTCATCGTGCTCGTGGTCAATCTGTTGACCGGCAGACGCACGGTTTAGTCCGGCCGGCACAAGCGGTACATAAAACTTGGGAAAAGGGATGCGGTCTTAACTGAACCGCATCCCTTTTCATTTTTCACTGCTCCTCTAGTTCGCCCGCGACTCAACGAAAATCCACGAGCCGCGCCTTGAGCGGTGTGGTCAGGCGGCCGACCGGGTAGAGATTCATCAGCGGGTCGTAATAGGGCGAGCGTTCGTAGAAGAAACGCAGCCGCTCGCGCGCGCTCGCGGCAAAGGCCGGTTCGTTCGCCACGCGCCGCTCGAATTCCTGTCGCAGTTTCTCGTCCTTCGCCAACATCTCGCGCGCCAGTTTTTCCAGCATGTACCCTTCGCCGTATTCCTTCTGCTCGAAGATCGTATTGAAGAAGCCCCAGTAGAGCAAAGAATCGGGCGCATCCGGTTCGAGCAGGTTGACGACGAGACGCCCGGCGGCTTGTGCGAGCGGCACGACGACCGAGTTTGCCGCAAAGGTGCGCCGTTCGCGCACGAGTTGATTCTTCTGCGAGACGGGCAGGCGATTTTCAAACGACGCGCTCGCCCATTTCACCTCCGAGAAACGATAGCTCTCGACCTCGACCGTCAACGGCTCGGCCAGACGCTGCATGCGTACGCCGTGCGCGGCGAGCACCTCAATCGGCTCAGTCCACTGCGGCGGGATGATGTAGTAGAGCGGCGTCGGGACGGAGACCGTGGCGCGGCTCTCGTTGTAGAAAGGCACTGTGTAATCGTAGGGCTTCGTGCCGTAGACGACGCGCACTGCGCCCGACACGTCGCTGAGTTCGCGCCGGAATTCCACACCCTTGATCACGCGCGGCTCAGACTTGTCTGTGAACGCGATGCGGAGCGCGACCTTTCGCTCCGGGTCATACGCGCTTCCCTCTTCGATCACCTTTTGATCCGTCTCTTTCGCGACGCGCAGCCAGCCCGCCGGGTCGCGGTTCACGTCCTCCAACGCCGTGCGCAGCAGGTCATAAGTCGCGCGCACGCGCGTGCGATAGTCTTTCAGCATGTGCGTCTCGATGAGCAGCGCGGGGCGATTGCGCAGCGGCGCATAGCCGGTGGCGAAGCGCGGCGTGCCGATGAAACCCTCCACGCCCTTGTTGACCGGGTCGCGGTTGTCGCGAAACTCCATGTAGGTCGTGAGCAGATTGCCGAGCGCCTCGGTCGCAGGAACGATGCGCCCATCGAAGGCCGCACGCATCCAGTTGCGTAACGGCTGCGGAATGTTTTCGTGCTCCTCAAACTGATACGTCACGTTGTAGCGAAAATCCGCGCCATCGGTGACGTGGCAGTCAATAAAGAGTTCGGGACTCCACTCGTTCCACAGGCGTAGCCACGCGCGCGTCTCCGGCGCATCGACCTTCATGTAGTCGCGATTCAGATTGAGGTTGGTCGCGTTGGCGCGCCAGCCCATCTCTTCGGGGCCGTTCTGGTTGATGCGATTGTAGGGGCTGCGCCGCTCGTGGCCGTCCACGTTGTAGATGGGCACGAAGAGTAGAGTCACGTGTTCGAGCAGGCGCGGCTGCGTCTTCAACACCACGATGTCGCGCAGGAGCGCGAGACCTGCATCCTTGCCGTCTGTCTCGCCCGCGTGGATGTTTGCCTGTACGAAGACGACGACCTTCCCCGCGCGCCGCGATGCTTCGGGCGTAAACGTCCCGCCGTTCGCCGCGATGACGAGCGGCAGCGCGCGACCTTCGCCGCTCCGGCCGAAATCCGAGAGACGGATTTGCCCGGGCGCGGCGGCGGCCAGTTTGCGACAGTAAGCGAGCGTCTCTTCGTAGCGCGGCGTCTCGCGGTAATCGGTTCGCTCGGCGTGCGTCTGCCAGTCGGGTGGGACGGGCGGCGCGGGGCTTTGTGCGTTTGATTCGTCAGTCATGGCAATCAGCAAAAACAGCAGGGCACATAGGCCGCTAAAACGGTGCATCCGGCAACTCCACAGGCAAAAACCTTGCTCATTGTATGGCAAAACGCGCGGGCGTCGTTATTTCAAAGCGTGGCCGCAGGAACGACACTCGGTGCGCCGCCTTGCGTTGAGGGTGGCGCACGAAGGGCAACGGTTGTACATCGTGCGCGCGAACCAGTTGGTGATGAGCGCGCTCACAATGAGAATCCCGGCGAGCACGGCGATGCTCAGCAACGTGTCTTTCAACTCCGGTAACGCTCCTGCAAAGTTTGATGATAGCTCTGGCCGCGCTCGTAGCCGCGCCGGAAGGCGTCGTGCTCGTAGGCGTCGCTGTATCTTTCGCGCAGGCGTTCGGTTGACTCTTCGTATGATGTGCCGCGCAGTTGCGGATGCAACGCTGCCTCGAAGCCGCGTCGATAGACGGGTTCGTCCGCCTTGAAGTCGCGACCCTGCCCTGTGTAATCCTCGTCTTCCGCGTCGCGCAGGCCGACCCACCAACTCTCGCGCGCGGCGTCCACGCTCTCCGCGCCGGCTGCATCGAGCGCGGCGCGCGCGGCCTCTGCCTGCTCGTCGTCTTCCACCCCTGCGATGACGACGGAGCGCCCCTGCCGGAGCGCATCTTCATAGACGAAAAGTTCGTCGTGCGGCAGACCGTGCGCGATTGTATCTTCGAGCGCGCCGCCCGCGGCCATCCCCGCCGCCGCGCCGCCCGCGCCGAACAGCGCAGCGCCGACGATCCCGGCTGCCATGATCGGGCCGACGCCGGGGACAAGCAGGCTGGCCGCGGCCGCGCCGAGCGTCATGCCGCCCGCCGCGCCCATCGCACCGCCGACGAGACCGCCGAGCGCGTTGCCCATGCCCGGCTGCTCCGTGTCGCTCGTCTGCACGTCAGCTTCGACCTGCGGCTCGGTTGCGCCCGGCGAGAGCAAACTCAAGTTCTCGTCCGACAGACCGAGGCCGCGCAAGCTTTCGACGGCGCGGGCTGCGTCCTCGCGCGTCTGGAATATTCCGGCGACTGTGTTCATCGCTGTAGAGTCTCCTTATTGGATTAAGTGTGCGTTTAGTTTTATCTCTTTACGCGGATACATTCAAGCGTTCTTCCGGCGCGCTAAAAAGTTGATTGAGCCGCACCTGCGGTCGTGTTAAAGTGTGTGTCGCACGTCCGACCACCAACAGCCGCACGGGAGAACGCACGCGAATGATCGAGATCATCGAAAAACACTGGCCGATGTCTGTGGGCGACGGAAAAGCCACGCGCAAGAAGAAACCGCGTATCCTCGCCATCACCACCGATTGCTGCACGGGCTGTGCGGGTTCGCCCGCGTGCATCGAATATTGCCCGATTGAGGCGTGCATGTTCTGGATTCCCGACGAGGATCACCCGCCGTTCGGCCGCATCGAAGTTGACCCGCAACTCTGCATCGGCTGCCAGAAGTGCATCAGCAAAGGGCCGGAGGGCGCGTTCCTCGACGGCTGCCCGTGGGATGCCATCGAGATGGTTCCGACCGAAGACTGGGAAGCCGCGCACGGCATCACACTCACGGACGCGCCCCCGGCACGCTGAAAATTTTCAAAACCGAATATTTCACTTGCGAGCAGCGCGACTCTTGATGGCTTCAGCCGTCAGAGTCGCCTGTTTTTTTATCTCTTCCGACATCCCCGCCACTTCGCCCCGCGCATAACGCTCGATGTCGGGCAAGTCCTCCGCCCCCCCGACCAAATGCAGAGCGCGTAGAGCCTCCCACACGTTTTTGCCGTCGGGCGCGAGCACGAGTAACTCTTCGCCCGCCGCGAGAGTTTTCCCTTCGGTCGCAGACACTTTCTCAATTTTACCCGCGACCGGCGCGCGCGCTTCCTGCACCGTCCCCGGTTCGTCGCGCACGCGCGATACCATCGCGCCCCTCGTCACGTAAGAACCCGTCGGCAGGATCGTGACGGGCGTTCCCGCGAACGGCAGTTTGACGCTGTAGGGTCTGAGCATCGCCACCAACTCCGCGCGCCCGCTGGCATCGTTGAAGCGCGAGAGCGAGAGCGCGGCCATCCGGCGCACGGCCGGTTCGTCGTCCCTGATGAGTTGTTTGAGTGCGGCGTGGAACTCCTCGGACTTGTTGTCGTCGCCCATCACCCATGCGGCGGCCATGCGCAAATCCGGCTGCGGATTTCCCGCCACGCGCAACACCTGCGGATACCAGCGCCTAACGCCCTCGTCGCCCTTAACGATGCGCCGGTCGATCTGTTCGAGCGCGTGTTGCACGTGGCGCGGCTTCTGCTCGTCGTTCAGATATTTTTCGATCTCATCGTCGTCGAGTTCGCGCCAGAAGGTCGTGCCGTACCAGGAGAGAAACGGGAGGATGATGAAGAGCGCGGCGACGACTGCGAGCGGCCACGGAGAACGACGGCGTGCGGGCGCGGTCTCCTGCGGCGCGACCGTCGCCTGCGCGGTGGCGGCGGGTGCGCCGACGTGATGATTGCCGTTTGAATGCTCGCCGTCCATCCGGTTCGACCTTTGAGCCGCGCCTGCTAGCGCGAAGGGTAGAGTTGATAGAGCATGAGATAGACGGCGACGCCCGTCGCGGAGACGTAGAGCCAGAGCGGAAACGTCCAGCGCGCGATGCGGCGGTGTCGCCCGAAGTCGCCGCGCCACGCGCGCCGGAGCGTGACGATGACGAGCGGCACGATCACGGCGGCGAGCACGGTGTGTGTCAGCAGAATGAAAAAATAGACGGGGCGGATGTAGCCCTGCCCGGCGAAGCGCGTCGAACCGTGGTTGTAGTGATAGACGAGATACGAGACGAGAAAGATGCAGGAGACGACGAGCGCAGAGGTCATGCAGCGCAGGTGCGCGGTGATGCGGCGACGCATGATGAAGTAAAACCCGGCGAGCAGAAGCAGCCCGCTCGTCGCGTTGAGCATGGCGTTGATGTGCGGCAGTATTGAATAATCCATGTATGTCTGGGGCGGCAAAAGATGCGCGGATTATAACACCCGCGACCCGCGCCCACAGTATCTGTCGAAGCTGCAAAAATGAGACGTGAAGAAAGGGTGACGCCCACGCCGCCGGCAAAAAGTTATTCGACGACCGCCGCGCCGCGCTGTGCTTCTTCACAGTGCGGCAATGCGCGTCGCGGGTCGTCGCCGCCGCAGCATCGCGCTACTCTTCCGTTTTTTTGGCGGCGTGTGGCGCGGCCTTCTTCGGCGCGGGCGGCCGCTCGCTCATCTGCTCGTAGCCGCAGCGTTCGCATTGCCAGAGCGGGAAGACCGAGGACGGGTCGGCCTTGCTCTCGTAGACCGCGCGGTCGGACGGGATGATCTTGCCTCCGCACTGCGGGCACGCGCGCCCGCGTATGCTCTGTTGGTCGGTATTGAGGGCGAGCGCCTCGTCGTTTGCCATGTTTAGATTCCGTCAGCGGTTTACGATTCGTCGCCGTCGCCGGGCGAGTTGCGGTGCTTGTAGGCGATGACGAAGATCGCGCAGAAGATGGCGACGGGCGGGCAGAGCAGGATCAACGTCGAGATGTTCAGGGTGCGCGCCGAGACGCTATCGAGGTTTGCAGCCGACGCCTTGCACATCGCACACTGCGCGAGCGCGTCCGGCGCAAGCAGGGTCGCAGTCGCCGCGACGAGCGCAAGCAAAAAGATCAGGTTGCGGGCGGTCGCCTTTTTCATTCCCCTCACCTGTAGGCGCGCAGACCCAACAGCCGGAAGCTATCGGGAAAGAAGATGAAGAGCAGGCAGATGCAAATGACGAGCATCGGGATCAGCGTGTAGACCAAACTCATACGCTCGTAGCGCAGGTGCATGAAATAAGCGAGGATGAGCGCGGCTTTGATGAGCGAGAGGCCGACGAGGATCGTCAACATCAAGACGAGCGGCACCTGTATGTATGCCAGAACGACTTCGACCACGGTCAGGACGAGCAGGAAGCCGAGGATGGAGAGGAACAGTTTCGTCGTGCCCTCGAAGTGGACGGGGACGGAATCGACCGCCGCGTCTTCGCCCTCGGCGGCGAAGAGGTTCTTCAGTATGCCGTTCTCATACGCCCACAGTAGCGGGATGACCATAAAGATGCCGGCGAGCAGGAGGCTGACGAGCGTGATGAAGAGACTGTCTATGGAGAAAAAGTTGCCCGCCCGGCGCACGTTCGATAAGGCCATCACGACGAAGCCCGTCGCGAAGAGCAGGCAGATCGCGTTCAGGATCAAATCCTGTTTCTTCATCAAGTTGCCAAGTGATCCGAAACGTGTGCTCATGCGCCTTTAGTCCACCTCTCTTTTACGAAGTAAGCGAAGCCTTCACCACTCAATGCGCCGGGGGGTGAAAATCCACCGACAGCAAGTAGATCAACGGAAAGACGAACATCCAGACGAGATCGACGAAGTGCCAGTAGAGGCCGCTGATCTCCACGTCCTCGTGCGTCTTGCGGCGGATGCGCAGCGCGATATAGCCGAGGTAGATGACGCCCGTCAGGACGTGGAACATGTGGAGGCCGGTGATGGCGAAAAATGTCGCGCCGAACAGCGGCGACGCCTGCGGCCAGCGTGCGAGCCAATCGGCCGGGAGCGTGAATGGCTTGAGGCCGTAGTCGTTGATCAGGTGCAGCCACTCGTAGATGTGGAGGGCGAGGAAGGTGAGGCCGCCGAGCATCGTCGCGCCGATCCAGCGACGCGCCTTGCGCCGGTCGCGCCGGGCAGAGGCGGCCACGGCCATGACCATCGTGAAACTCGAAGCCAACAGGCAGAGCGTCATCACGGTCGAGAAGATGATGCTCGGGTAGAAGGCGAAGGGCGTCGGCCACGCATCGCTCGACACGCGCACGTAGCTGTAGCCGATGAGCAGCGCCGAGAAGGTCAGCGCGTCAGAGACAATGAAGAGCCACATGCCGAGTTTCTTGTGGCCGATGTGGTAGGGGAAAGTTCCGCCGCTCCAATCGTCAGCGGTCAGACGCTCTGCCGTGTGCGCGTGTGTACTCAATGTTACCTCCACAGGAAAAGGAGTGCGAACAGATAGACCCACAACCCGTCCATGAAATGCCAGTACAACCCGATGGCATCAACGCGCGCGCGCTCTTTGCCCGTCGCGTCATTCGCGGCCGCCGCCTCGCGCCGCGCGCGAAGCATCAGGTAACTCAAGCCGATGATGCCGCCGACGAGGTGCAGACCGTGCAGCCCGGTGAGCAGGTAAAAGAAAGAGCTGTGCGGGTTCGTCGCCAGATAAATTCCCTGCCCGACCAGACTGCGCCACGCGAGAAGTTGCGCGACGAGAAAGCCGAACCCCAGGGCGAGCGAGGCGACGAGCCACTGCCGGTAAACCGCACGCGCGCCACGCCGGAGCGCGCGCCGCGCGGCTTCAAAGGTTGCGCTGCTCAAAAGGATCAACGCCGTGCTCACCCACAGCATCGCCGGCACGGAGAAGGATTGCCAGCCCTGCTGCATGCGCGTCGAGCGAAACACGTAGGCGCTCGACAGCGCGGCGAACATCATCAGAATCGCGGACAGCGCCAGCCACATGCCGATGCGATACTGCTGCGGCGCGGAGTCGCGAAAGGCGCGGTGTCGGTCGCCGCCGCCCGGCGGTTGCGGCCCGCCGCGCGAGCCGTCGCCGCCGGTCGGGCGTCGCCCCGTCCCGCCGACGTTGATGCTCTTCGTCCCCGCAGAGACGTTGCCCGCCGGTTTAGTGCTGACCGTTGTGACCATTGCCTGAACTCCCCTGTCCCCCTTGGACGGCGGTGTGCCCCGCCCCGGCCGCGACGTTTCCTTCGCCCGCATCCGGCGTCGTCTGCAAGATGTAATCCTCGGGCGCGTCGGGCACGGCGAATTCATAGGGGCCGCGATAGACGGTCGGGAGATGACCGGCGAAGTTGTCGTGCGGCGGCGGCGTGGTCGGCGTCACCCATTCGAGCGTCGTCGCCTCCCAGGGGTTGCCACTCGCGCGCTCGCCTTTAAAGATGCTCCAGATGAAATTGAAGAGGAAGATGAACTGCGCCGCCGCCGTCACGATGGCCGCAATCGTGACGAGCATCACGAGCGGGTCGAGCGGGCGCAAAAAGTCGTACTCCTGAAACGACGCATAGCGGCGCGGCATGCCGACGATGCCCATGATGTGCATCGGCACGAAGATACCGTAGACGCCGATGAAGGTCGGCCAGAAATGCAACTGCCCCATCCGCTCGCTCATCATCCGCCCGAACATTTTCGGGAACCAGAAATAGACGCCCGCGAACATGCCGAAGATAGCGGCCACACCCATTACGAGGTGGAAATGCGCGAGCACGAAATAACCGTCGTGGATGAAGAGATCGAGCGAGGTCTGGCCGAGGACGAGACCGGTGATACCGCCCGCGACGAACAGAGAGACGAAGCCGATGGCGAACATCATCGGCACGGTGAAACGTATCTTCGCGCCCCAGAGCGTCCCCAGCCAGTTGAAAGTTTTGATGGCCGAGGGCACGCCGATGGAGAGCGTCAGGACGGAGAAGGCGATGCTCGTTCGCGGATCCATGCCGCTGATGAACATGTGATGCCCCCAGACGAAGAAACCAAGCAGGCCGATGGCAAACATCGCGAAGACCATCGCGCGGTAGCCGAAGACGGGCTTGCGCGCGAAGGTTGAGAGGATGTGCGAGGTTGCGCCCATGCCCGGCAGGATCGCGATGTAGACTTCCGGGTGGCCGAAGAACCAGAACAGGTGTTGCCAGAGGATGGGCGAGCCGCCCTTGTTCGGCAGCACCGCATCGCTGAAGACCAGCCCGCCGGGGATGAAGAAACTCGTCCCCGCATGCCTGTCGAGCAGAAGCAACACGCCCGCCGCGAGCAGCACCGGGAAAGCCAGGAGCGCGAGAATCGCCGTCGTGAACCAAGACCAGCAGGTGAGCGGCATGCGCATCAGAGACATCCCGCGCGTGCGCATGTTCAGGAGCGTCGTGATGAAATTGAGCGCGCCGAGGAGCGAGGCGACGCAGAAGATGGCGATGCTCGTGATCCAGAGGGTCGCGCCCGCGCCCTGTCCCGGCCCGGCGATTTTTCCGAGCGCGCTCAAAGGGGGATAGCCCGTCCAGCCGCCAATGGGGCCGAGCGTGCCCGTGCCGCCGCCGCCGAGGAAGTTGTTGACAAAGTCCGTGTTGCCGATGATCGTGCTGCCTTCGACGAAGATCGCCGCGATGAGCACCACGAGACCGATGAGCGTCACCCAGAACGAGAGCATGTTGAGCACGGGAAACGCCATGTCCTCCGCGCCGACCTGTATGGGGAGAAAATAGTTGCCGAACCCGCCCTGCGGCGCGGTCGTCAGCACGAAGAAGACCATGATCGTCCCGTGCATCGTGACAAGCGACAGGTAGAACTCCGGCGTCATCACGCCACCCGGCGCGCCGAGCGGAAAGAGCGTTTCCAGGATCGTCCACTTGTGCCCCGGCCACGTCAGGTTCAGGCGCATCAGCACCGACATGAACATCCCTATGAAGGCCGCAAAGATGGCGAGCAGCAAATACTGGATGCCGATCACTTTGTGATCAATGCTGAAAATATACTTGCGTATAAAACCCGTCGGCGGCCCGTGGTGACCGTGGGGCGGGTGCGCCCCGGCGGCGTGGGCGTCGGCCTCGGCCGCTGCTACCTGCGTCCCGGCAGCGGCGGACGGCTCAATCGGGGTCGTGGCCTCTTCCATCTTAAAATTCCTCTCCCTTCGGGATGAGTCAGGTTTGGGCTGTTATCTCGATGCGGTGGTTGCCGCCCCTCGTTTGATTCCCATCGGGTATTCCTTGATCAACTGCGTGATGCGCGCCTGAAACTGCGCCTGCGGCAAAGCTACCAATTCATCGTAGACGTTCGCGGGCAGCGCGATGAGGTAGCTCTTCATCTTGTAATGAAGCTGGCCGCAGAGTTCGGCGCAGGCGAGTTCAAAACGCCCTTCCTCCGTCAGCTTGAAGTTCATCTTGATCGCCATGCCGGGCACGACGTCCTGCTTGTAGCGTAGTTCCGGCACGAACAGATCGTGCGTCACGTCCTTCGATTCGAGGGTCAGTTCGATGGGGCGGCCGACGGGCACGGCCAGCGTCGTCACAACCTGATCGTCTTTGGCGTTCGCGTCCGCTTCATCCAGACCGACGAAGTTCAACTCAGCGTCTTTGACCAGCTTCGGGTCAGTGCGACCGAAGTTTTTGTCCGCGCCGGGATAGTGGAAATTCCACTGGAATTGCTGCGCGACGACGTGAACTTTGGTCGCGCCCGCGGGGGCTTCGTTCAGGTGCAACTGCGCCCACACGCGCTGTCCCATCAGGCCGAGCGTGATGAAGATGAGCGCGGTGATGGCCGTCCAGACGATCTCCAGACGATTGTTGCCGTGCGAATAGACGGCGCGCTCGCGCCGGTCGCCCTTCGTCCCGTATCGCCAGACCGCATAGCCCAATCCGACCTGAGCCGCCACGAACGAGATGCCGACGACGACGATGGTGATCATAAACTGCCGGTC
>DASVPS010000352.1:0-27626 GCA_036389555.1 Pyrinomonadaceae bacterium | reverse complement strand
TGGTGACGAGCCAAACCGACGTTAACCAGCAGGTCTCGAACATTGATTACACCAATCAACTACTTGGCACAGTCGATCCGTTCGGGCGACCCGGCGTGATGCTTAGTCCCGCGGTGACGATTAACGGAGCCGGCCACCGGCGTAAAACCTTCAACTTCTACGAAGACGAGGCGCGCCGCATGCGTGTCGAGTCGGACTTGCACGCCGAGGGAGATCGACTGCTGAAGAGCCGCGAGACGCGCGACCAGGCAGGGCGGATCACGCTAACCGAGACGAGCGAGAACGGGTCGAGTTACAGCGTTTCGTCGCGCGCCGTCTACGAGCAGGGCGGCCGGGTGACATTTGCGTCCAACCCGTACCGGGCGACAACGGCGCAGACAGATGGGTGGGTTCGCTCTACGCGCGACTTCGCGGGGCGTGTCACAGAGGTGGCGACGTTCAGAGGGACTGAGAAGCCCGCGGCGGAGGCAGCGTGCGATGCAAACCCGTTCTGCACGGGCAAGGTAGTGACCGCGTTCTACGCCGAGTACACGACGGTCACGGATCAGGCGGGTAAGAGCCGCCGCAGCAAGGTTGACGGGCTCGGCCGGCTCGTGCGCGTGGACGAACCGAACTCTGCCGGGAGCCTCGGTGAGACGGCCGCGCCGACGCAGCCCACATGCTATGCCTATGATGCGCTGTCGAATCTCGTCGAAGTGCGTCAGGGTGGACAATGGCAAGCGCAGAACGGAGCGTGGAAATGCGTGGGCGGGCAGTTGCGCTTCTTCATGTATGATTCGCTCTCCCGTCTCGTCCGGGCAAAGAACCCCGAACAGCAGGCTAACGGCAATCTGGTCGTGTCCGACCCGGTGACTGGTAACGGCGAGTGGTCGCTGGGCTACTCGTATGACGCGAACGGCAACGTCAGTTCAAAGGTGGATGCGCGCAACGTCACTTCCACTTATACATACGACGGACTTAACCGCAACGTCACGGTAGATTACTCGGACACGACCAATATCAGCCCGGACATCACGCGGGTTTATGACGGGGCGACGAACGGCAAGGGACGCCTCTCGCACGAATACAAGGGCGACAATCTCATGACCGCCGCGCAACTGGAACTCAGCGCCATCGAAGCCTACGACGCGCTCGGGCGTCCCCTCACGGGGCGACAGATGTTCAAGACCAACGGCGTGTGGAGCGGGAGCTTTCAGACGCAGCGCAGCTATCACCTGACGGGGAGCGTCAAGACGCAGACTTATCCTTCCGGTCGCACCGTCACTTACACGCAGGACGACGCGGGGCGCGTGAGCAGCTACACCGGCAACCTCGGCGACGGAGTGTCTCGCACCTACGCGACCGGCTTCAGCTACGATGCGGCGGGGCGGATGACGCGCGAGGGGTTCGGCACACAGACGCCGCTCTACCACAAGCGACACTACAACTCGCGCGGGCAACTCTTCGACGTGCGACTCGCCGCCGCGGCCGACGAGTGGGCTTGGAACCGCGGGGCGCTTATCAACTACTACGACTCCGGCTACCATTGGAGCAACACAGGCGGGCAGGACAGCGGCCCGGATAACAACGGTAATGTCACGCGGGCGCAAAGCTGGGTGCCGGGCGACGACGCGGTGAGCACGCACACCCTGTTTGACAACTATTACAGCTACGACTCTTTGAATCGCATCAGTTCGACGAGCGAATACAAATCCGGCACAGGCGTGACGCCGAACACGCACGTCTTCACGCAGGCGTTCACTTATGATGTCTGGGGAAATCGCACCATCAAACAGGCGGACACCACGCAGACACTCGCGCCGGAGATGCGCAAAGACTTCAAGGTGGATGCGCTCACCAATCAACTAATCGTGCCCGACGGACAGCCGGCCGGTGTGTTGATGGCTTACGACCCTGCGGGCAACCTCGTTACTGACACGTACACGGGGAGCGGGGCACGCGCCTACGACGCCGAGAACCGTATGACGAGCGCGCAGGGGGCGAGCATCTCCACCGGCACCTTCACGAACGTGTATACCTATGACGCGGCGGGCAGGCGCACGCGCCGCAAGACCGAGGGCGGCGAGGTGTGGCAGGTCTATGGTCTGGACGGCGAACTCATAGCGGAGTATGAGAGCGGCGCTGCACCCGTCGTGCCGCAGAAGGAGTACGGCTACCGCAACGGCGAACTGCTCGTCACTTCGGAGGGGACGACTACGGCCACGACGGGCGACTGGGTGTGGGTCGAGGACGCGCTGCCGGCCGGTGCACAGGCCGTCGTCGGCGGGACGAACGAGGCGTGGAACTGGACGACGAG
The DNA here is from genome assembly GCA_036389555.1 of Pyrinomonadaceae bacterium. Lineage (GTDB taxonomy): Bacteria > Acidobacteriota > Blastocatellia > Pyrinomonadales > Pyrinomonadaceae > JAIVJZ01. The sequence continues at coordinate 25,330 of DASVPS010000352.1, read as the reverse complement.
CAGCCCCTCGGCGGTCAGCGGCGCATCATCCAATCGCAGCCCGGCGACGGCGGGACAGCACCAGCAGGTCTTCCAGAACGCGACGCAAACGATGGCGGTGGGGGCGGGCGACAACCTCGTGGCCTTCGTCTATCTCGACCCGGCCAACCAGCCGGGTGAGATCATGCTGCAATGGAATGACGGCGCGTCTTGGGAGCACCGAGCCTACTGGGGTGTGAATTACATTCAGTGGGGCGTGGACGGGACGGAGAGCCGGCGACGCATGGGGGCATTGCCGGCGGTGGGCAAGTGGGTGCGGCTGGAGGTGCCTGCGGCGGCCGTGGGGCTGGCGGGGCAGACGGTGAGCGGGCTGGCCTTGACGCTCTACGGGGGGCGGGCGAACTGGGATCGAATAGGGAAAGCAGCGGTGGGCAGCCCGCAGTGGTTAGTCACAGACCACCTCGGCACGCCGCGCCTCATTGCCGACCAGACGGGTAGTTTGGCTGGCATTCGGCGGCATGATTATTTACCGTTCGGCGAGGAAGTGGGCGCGGGCGTCGGGGGACGGACAATTCACAATCCCTGCGAGAGATAATCACAGTGAACAGTCCGACCAGATGGTTAACCCGCCTCTGTCCCCAAAGATTTTTTCTCTAAGTCTTTGTTGGCGGGGCATTGAATAACTTTACCATCATAGTTGAATCGTGAGCCGTGGCAGGGGCAGTCCCAACTCTTCTCCGCGCCGTTCCAATGGACGATGCAACCCATGTGCGTGCAGACTGCCGAGCAGGCGAAGACCTGACCATCGTCATCCCTGTAGACTGCCACCCTCTCGCCCTGCCATGTGACCACTTCGCCGGCGCCCGCTTGAAGCGCTGCCGTGTCCTCTAACTCCGGCTTACTGATGCGGTCAGCCATGAACTCTTTGGCAACGTTTAAGTTCTCTTTAATGAAATCCTTCGCGGACGTGACGGGCTTGAAACGAGACGGGTCGAAAAGTTCGCGCCAGGGGTTCTCGCGACCTGTAATCATGTCTGTGAGCAGGATTCCCGCGACGTGGCTGTTGGTCATGCCCCAGCCACCGAAACCCGTCGCCACGTAGAGGTTTTTCGACGCGGAAGAGAGCTTACCGATGTAAGGCACGCGATCCACGGTATTGTTGTCCTGCGTTGACCAACGATACTCGATTGAGTTGATGTCGAAACGCTCGCGCGCATATTGTTCGAGTCGCCTGTAGCGTTCTTCGGTCGCGCCGCCCTGCCCCGTCTTGTGCTTTTCGCCGCCCACCATCCAAATCGTGCCGCTGTCTTCAGTCGGGTTTGAACGGAACGGGGACGCTACATTGAGCCGACTCTCGAACGGGCTATTTGTAACGGCGTCCCTGCCCACAGCATCGGCAGCGAAATGAACCGCTTGCACGAACGTGGTAGAACACCGCAGCTCCCGAGAAGGCGCCCGGTACACTACGCCGGTTAAAAGCATTCAAGCCGCAGTCTCTAAAGTTTTAACTGTTTCAGTTGCCGGCGGGAGTTTTTTGTCTGGCTGTAGGCCGCACGGAGGGTGGTGTTTGAGCGGAGGATTCATATAAAACGGTCGGAGCGACGTGATAGTAAGGCCCTACCATCTTACCTCGCCCCAAATTGAATTCCCGATGCGCGCCGCAGTCTATGCAGACGCAATACGTTTCGTTGTTTTGGGTGAAAGGAGGAGCCATCATTTTGTGCCAGCAGCCGAAGAAACTTGTCAGCCATTGAATCGGCCTTGATATAAACGTCCATGAATCAGGGCGACGTGAAGATCGATTTAAAGATGCCCGGCTCGCATTCAACATCATTTCCTCTTCCTTCTAAACAGACTGCCCACCCGTTAAGACAGGGAGCTTTTCCAGTTCATCTAGACTGTTTATGTCCACGATCTCACCGCTGGCATCGAGTTGAACTTTAATCACACTGTATGAAGAATAAGAGCCGGTACGCTGATCGGAAACTACTACTTTCCCGGTTCTGCCTCCGTGCCTGCCCCGGCGTATTCTGACCGCCGAGTCCAGCAAGTTGTCTATCGCCATATTCATACACCTCTGAAGAATGTACCCATTAGCAAACTTAATCTTGTCGGATTGTGTTTAAGTATTTGTGCGCGGAAAAGTATCCCGCAACGGCGAGGCATGACCATCGTTTGCCTGCACCTTGGCGGTAGCCTTGAAAGTTATCCGCCCTTGCCTGACTTCTTCGATGGCGATGCTCGTGTTTCTCCGTCGCCGTAAATCGGCTTCGATTCGGGGGATTGCGCCGCGCCCGAGTTGCTTGCTTCTTAATCCGGCGACGATGCTTAACTGATACCTTGAACCCGTCTTCGTTTGTTGCGCATCGCCTGCGATCAGGCTACCGCTGTAGTTTGTAGTTTGTTTCGATTGAGCCATAAAGAATTTAGACTCCCGGATTCTGTCGGTCTTGAAAGATGGAGAGGCGCAATCTGCCAACCTCCCCGGATAGACGCTAAAACGCCTTGAGCAGATAAAAGACGGTGGTCAGCGCCACCACTGCGATGCCGATGCGGTGTAGCCAACTCAGCGTCGATTGACGGCAATAAAAACAGGTCATCGCACGCAGTCGTAGTCTCGTTCGACAGTGGTGACAATACCTTTTCATCTCTAATCCTCGCTCTCACCGTTTACGAAGTAATGTGCATGTCATTAGCTTCGTCATAGCGCACAAAAAGTGAGAACACGAAGAACCCGGCAAGGCACGCGAGCAGCGCCGCGCCGATGGCCCACCACAAATGATGTGTGCCGCCCTGCACATCCACGAGACCCTGCGACCCCCTGAATGTAACAAAGTGATAGAACTGCCAGACGGCGATGACGCCCATTGATATTAATCCGATGACCGCCGCTGATACATTGGTGACACTCTTGCTGACATTCATTGCTTTACCTCTTCCATTCGTTTCCCGGTCATGTTGAGATCGAGACGATTGCGAGACTTCGTTTGCGCTAAGCGAACACACGCGACCAACCCGTTCCGGCGCAGGTCAGACACGAACCGGTGACGCTGCGTTTGCCGCTGCCCTCACATTGTGGACATGCGCCCGCCGGTTGCGGCACCGAGACTGTTCCCTTCCCGCCGCAAACCAGACACGAGACGATGTATGACAGGGAGATAGCCCTCTTGCCTGTGCCCGCGCATCGCGCGCATGTTTGCGGCGCATAAATCCTCTGCGGCTGGCTCATCTTTCACCCACCCGCGCGTGATTCGGATAGTTGGAACGGATCATCTTCTCCGGCACGCCCTGACCATCTTTATCTATTGACTTCGCCATCACTATGCCCCCTCACGCTAATATCGAAACTGTGGACAGTTCTGCACAATGCGAAAGTTCCTTACATGCCCCCGGATATCGCACCGGGCTTATTGTCTTCCTGAATTTCGGAGATGAGGGCTTCAGTCGTAAGCATCAACCCGGCGATTGAGGCGGCGTTTTGCAGCGCACAGCGCGTGACTTTCGCGGGGTCGATAATGCCCGCGGCGACGAGGTCTTCAAACTTCTCGGTCGCGGCGTTGTAGCCGAAATTGGCGTTCTTTTCGGCGCGCACTTTCTCCACAATCACAGCGCCTTCTTTTCCCGCATTCTGTACGATCTGGCGTAACGGTTCTTCGAGCGCCCGCTTGACGATTGTGACGCCGATCTGCTCGTCCAAATCTCCCGCCACTTCGCCGTCTTCGTCAGGTTCGAAGATTTTGAATTTGTCGAGCGCCTTCGCCGCCCGAATCAACGCCACGCCGCCGCCCGGCACAATCCCTTCTTCGACCGCCGCGCGTGTGGCGTGCATAGCATCCTCGACGCGAGCCTTCTTCTCTTTGAGTTCCGTCTCGGTGGCCGCGCCGACGCGGATCACCGCGACGCCGCCGACCAACTTCGCCAGACGCTCCTGCAACTTTTCGCGGTCATAGTCCGACGAGGTGTCTTCGATCTGCGCTTTGAGCGTTTTCACGCGACCTTGCAAGTCAACGGCATTGCCCGCGCCGTCAATGATCGTCGTGGTTTCCTTATCAATCATCACTTTTCTCGCACTGCCCAGGTCTTCGAGCATGACGTTCTCCAATTTGATCCCCAGGTCGTCGCTGATGACACGGCCTCCGGTCATGATGGCGATGTCTTCGAGCATCGCCTTGCGACGGTCGCCGAAGCCCGGAGCTTTCACCGCCGCGACGTTCAGCGTGCCGCGCAGTTTGTTGACGACGAGCGTCGCCAGAGCCTCGCCTTCAACGTCTTCCGCGATAATTAAAATCGGCTTGCCCGCCTTGGCGACCTGCTCAAGCAACGGCAGGATGTCCCGCATCGAAGCGATCTTCTTCTCGCTGAGGAGAATGACCGGATTCTCAAGCACGGCTTCCATGCTTTCCGGGTCAGTCACGAAGTAAGGCGAAAGGTAGCCGCGATCAAGCTGCATTCCTTCGACGAACTCCAAATCAGTCTCCATCGTCTTCGACTCTTCGACCGTGATGACGCCGTCCTTGCCGACCTTGTTCATCGCTTCCGCGATCAACTCGCCGATGGTCGCATCGCCGTTCGCCGAAATCGTCCCGACCTGCGCGATCATGTCGCCTTTGACCGGCTTCGCCATCTTCTTGATCTCGGCCGTCGCGCGCTCGACCGCTTTATCAATGCCGCGCTTCAAGGCCATCGGGTTTGCGCCCGCCGCCACGGTCTTCACGCCCTCGCGGAAGATCGACTGCGCGAGCACGGTCGCCGTCGTCGTGCCGTCGCCCGCCACGTCCGAGGTCTTCGAGGCGACTTCTTTCACCATCTGCGCGCCCATATTCTCCATCGAATCCTTGAGTTCAATTTCTTTCGCCACCGTCACGCCGTCTTTCGTGATCGTCGGGCTGCCGTATTTCTTATCGAGGACGACGTTGCGCCCTTTGGGGCCGAGCGTGATTTTCACCGCGTCTGCCAGTATGTTGACGCCACGTAGAATTGCCGCTCTCGACTCTTCGCCCTGAACTATTTGCTTCGCCATAATCTTTGCTCTCTTCTCCAAATCTGAATTGTTGGTTGTCTCCGATGTAGGATGTCGATCAAGTCTTTCGCCGTCAGAGAACTACTTGCCGAGCTTCTTGCCGCCGCCACTGGCCGAACCAGCCGCCGCTCCCGCCCGACTGATGATGCCGAGAATCTCGTCCTCACGCATGATCAAGAATTCTTCACCGTCGATCTTGATTTCAGAGCTGCTGTACTTGCCGAACAGCACGCGGTCGCCGACCTTTACGTCCAACGCCTGGCGCGTGCCATCCTTCTTGTATTTACCCAGGCCGGCGGCGATCACTTCGCCCTCCTGCGGTTTCTCTTTGGCCGAATCGGGGATGATGATGCCTCCGCTAACTTGCTCGCCTACCTCTATACGTTTCAGGATCACGCGATCATGTAATGGTGTGATAGTCGTCGTCATAAACTTATCTTTAATCCTCTTTTCAGAAGCGGTTTGGCTGTGAACTTCAGGTGGACTGGAAGATTCCAGAGGAGCTGAGAAGGGAGTAAGCGGACTCGGTTCCAGACAACCTTATGCTAGACAAAAATATATGTCAACTGTAGAATATATTCTATAGGTGATATAGTTCGTATACGATAAATAGTAACAGAGGGAGATAGACTTTGATTGAGATTCGACTCGACGAATTACTGGAGGGGCGCGGGCGAACTTTCTACTGGCTGGCGAAGGAGACGGGCATCAGCCACTCGACGCTGTGGCGATTGAAGAAAGGCAAATCCGTGGGCATCAACTTTTCCACTCTGGAGCGGATCTGCCTGCTGCTCAGTTGCCAACCGGGCGATGTGCTGAGGCTGGCAAGCCAGAAGGCCGGTCGGCGGCGAGCAACGCGGAAGTAAAGATGAACAGGTATCTGTCAGCGACCCTTGCCATGAAACCCGCATTATGCGCTTGGGGCGTGGCTGACCACACCTTTTTTAATCCGACGTTTAGACGGCTTGCCAACTATCACTGTCCTATACGTGTTGCTGCACATACTGCTCTCAGCAAATAAGAGTTCGTACGTTAAACCAATCCGTCTCAATTAGAGTTGAGTACAACTGAAGGGAAACTTTTCTTCATTACTGTTGCCCCTCTTACTGCCCTCAACTGGCGTGCGCCCGGACGCAGGCGGCTACGTCTGACGCCTGCGAGGGTGCTAAACAGGGGGCAAGGCCACAGCTAAACGGTTCGGCCTAACACCCTGACTTGCATCCGTGTTCTGATGCCCTCTCCCCTGACAGAGGGCTGAAGCATGGATCAGCGGGTACAAAGCGTCGTCGCTTTGATGGAAAAGCATCTCCACCGTGATTTGTCACTCGGTGTGATGGCACAATTTGTGAACCTCTCACCCTCGCGTTTTCGCCACCTGTTCAAAGCCGAAACCGGTCTCTCCCCCGCTCAGTATCTCAAGTCGCTCAGAATGCGAAGGGCGAAGGAACTGACTGAAACGACGTTCCTGAGGATGAAGCAGATCATGAACAAGATCGGGGTGAAGGACAAAAGACACTTCGCGCAGGACTTTAGAAAGGCTTACGGCCTGACTCCCGCCCAAAATAGAGCGCGCTACCTTAGTGTCGAACGTCTGGCCGACAGGGTTAAATCGGTCGAAAATAGTAAGTAGCCAGATCGGCTACCAAATAGCAATTTTAGCTCTCACATTCTTCTTGCCTCGTAAATATTCTTACGATACCGTGACAACACGCCGGCGGTTCTCAACGATTCACGATTAACTTCTCAGTCCGTTTTCTAACCCATAACTGTGGTCAGAGCATTCTTGCGGTGAATAGATCACCGTTTGATCCCCGACCCTTCACAAACCATAGAACATCTTCCCAAGAGGTACGCAAAACATGAAATCAAGCATGGAAAGCAAAAGTGGCGCAGCAGTGAGAACATGGGCGGCAGCCTGGCTGTTAGCGCTCGCGGTAGCGTGCGGCTGTCTTCAGGACGGGTACGGACAAACTCGACCCGGCGTGGATGAGAACGGTGAAGTGGCGGCAGTGATCAACGGGCAAAGAAAAATAACGCTGAGGGAGATTGACGAGCAGATCGGGCTGGAACTCCAAAGCCTGCAAGACAGAATCAACACCCTGCGCAGACGCGCGCTCAACAATTTGGTAACCCAAATATTGCTTGAGAATGAAGCCAGGGCGAAAGGTCTCACGGTCGAGCAACTTAAGAAGCGGTTCGTGCCGGAGAGCGTCGAAGTAAAGCAAAGTCAGGTGGATGAGATTTACACCCTCAACGCCAATCGGTTCCCGAGTTTAAGCGAAGACGAAGCCAAGCAGCGAATCAAAATGGACTTGGAAAACCGCGCGAAGTTTGAGGCATACCAGGCAGCCCTCGCGGGGATCAGAGACAGAGCCAAAGTTGAAGTGCTCCTGCGTGAGCCTGTCGCCCCGGCGATCAAGGTCGACGACAGCGGCCCGTCCAAAGGTTCTCCAAATGCCGCCGTGACGATTGTCGAGTTCTCCGACTTTCAGTGCCCATACTGCAAACAGGCCAACACCACGCTGAAGCAGGCGCTCGCCGGCTACGGCAACAATGTGAGGCTCGTCTTCAAACATATGCCGCTGCCGAATCATCCACAAGCATTCAAAGCGGCGCAGGCCGCCGTGTGCGCCGGAGAGCAGGGAAAGTTTTGGGAATACCAGGACTCCCTGTTTGAGCATTCGAGCGATTTATCTACTGACGCATTGAAACGGTAGTCCGCCAATCTCGGCCTCAAGGTGAGTGAGTTCAACGCATGCCTGGATTCCGAATCCAGCCGCACTGCCGTCATGAAAGACATGGAGGAAGCGAGGCAGGTGGGAGTGCGCAGCACGCCGACCTTTTTTGTGAACGGCAAAGCGGTACGCGGAGCCAAAAGCTCGGAGGAGTTCAAAACCATCATCGACCGGGAGCTTAAAGCGAACGTCTCCGGTAATAGCAACCAACCTCAAGCAAGGAGAGAAGGACAATGAAACGTTTGTTTGCGCCAGCGTTAATACTGTTTGTCTTCTGGTCATTCTCGATTGAATCTGTTTCCGCTCAAACCGAGTGTGTGTTCAGCGTCAATATGGTGAACCACGCACGGTACGTCTACGAAACAGATTCGGAGTGTTTAAGTTTCGAGCCGTTCCACACGGTGCCGTTCGGAAATTTCGGCGTCACCTCGAACGTCGGGCATAAACAGGATACCAATCAATTTCAAGGTTGGAATCCGAGCTGCAACCCGGGTCAGGGCACTTTGGTCGAGTGGAACGGGTGTTCGGTCGAGTATGCCAAACCTGACCTGGACTGTGAGAGACTTAATTTCCCCAACCAGTCCAACACCTTTCCTTACCCGGCGAACGGTTATCCCTTTACAGACTCCTACTCGTGGAATGACAACGTGCCGGCGGCGGGCGGCAACGCCACCTGCGTCGATCAATATTCCCCGTGTGGCCCTAACACTTACGGCTTCGCGGGAACGAGGGTCGGAGTTTCTCCCCGCGTGGATTACGACTATGACGGCATCCCCGATGCGGGGGGCTGCAAAGACCTCGACGGGTATCAACTCATCATGCAACAAAACTTCATGACCATTTATGAACTCGACGGGCCGCAGACGGACGATCTCGTCGAGAGCGTCTACTTCCCCAACGTCCTGGTGAACCTCACCTGCACCCCGGATGCCTGTTTCGCCGTGGGCGATAACAATTTTGACGGGTGGCTCGACGACGTGGGCAACCAGGCCAGCCCCGAGTACAAATACCCGACCCTGTATCAGGATGAACACGACGTGATCTGCTATCCGAGCACGCCGGGCGTGCCTTGTAAGAGGCTCGATGCGGCCATCAGGATCGGGCGCATGTCCGGTTTCTACTCCGAGCCCACGCCCGTCTGTAACCCATCCGAAATACAAACCTGTGAGGCCGTGTTCGGGAGGATCTGGAACTACGAGACCTGCACCTGCGGCGGATACAGTGAGGAATAATTAAGCTGATGAGGGAAGCGCATGCGGCATGGATTCGCATGCGCCGACCCATTACTTTACAGAGGAGGCGACATGGCTAGAATTAGTTTCGCTAAAATCTTTCTTTCGGCAATTCTTTTCTCGCTGGCTTTGGCCGGAAATTCTTCCACAGTTGCCGGGCAGACTTCTCCCGGCGGCAGAATAATCGGCAAAGTGATCGAGACCGGCTCCGGCAGGGCGCTTCCTGCGGAGGTGGGAGTGTCCGTCTACGGCGGAAGTAACATAACCTTCACGCACGCCAGATGCTCGAAGCAAGGCGAATTTGAGATCGAACGCTTGCCGGCAGGCAGGGTGCATCTGGCGACAAAGCTCGAAGGTTATGCAACCGAACACCAGAACGTCTCCGTTACAGAGGGCGGGACTCAGTATGTGAACTTTTACTTAACGAAGGTTAAGCTCGTGCGCGGGGTAGTTCGCGGGCCTACGGGTCGGGCATTGACCGGCGCACACATCAGGGTAATCTATCCTGCCGAACCACTCGCGCGGGGTGCCATCGCGAGCACGTATCAATGGGAGACCGGAGACGCCCAAAGTGATCTTCAGGGAAACTTTGCGCTTGATGTCCATCCCGGGAGAGAGTTCGTAGTTGAAGCCTCACACCCTGACTATCTGGGGACTGTCTCATCCCCCATGCGCCTGACCGCTAACGAGAAAGCCGCGTCCGTACGGCTATCGCTTAGTAACGGCACCGGCGTCTCGGGAGAAGTAAAAGATGAAGATGGGCGGGTCGTTCAGAATGCGCAGGTGAGGTTGATTGAACAAGGGGGGAGACCCGAGCTTAAAAAATTCACCTCACTCGAACTGCTCAAGCAGAGAACAATGTACACGGCCACGGGCGCGGGCGGGCTATTCAAGTTCGAGCAGGTCAAACCAGCCAGAAAGACCCTGATAGTTTTGCACCCGGGCTATCAGCCTTTCAGGCAGGAGATAGATCTGGCTCCCGGTCAACGTGAGCTTCCATTGAGAGTCACGCTGAGAGCCAGGAAATGAAAGTCGATGGATGACTGACAATCTTACCGGGCAGGGTTGCAAAAAATATTTTAGCCCCAATTAGCAGGGGCGAAGCGTGTGGTGCCACCTCAATGATCTGGTGTGTTTGGAATTTTTTTGCAACCCTACCCGGCATCGCCCGCACGTCGGCAACTGAACGTTGCCGACGTGCGGGCGATGCTTCTATGCGGCAAGCGAAGCGAGCTTGACGCCCTTAAGTCGCACAACGCGCGTTGATGATCAGTTTGGCCTTACGCTCGAACTCCGCCGTCCACTGTTCCGCAGGCTGATCGCGCTCGTGGTTACGCGAGGCGCGGAAAATCCTCGTAATCAGATTGTTGCTTTTCTCTGCGTCGAGTAGACGCTGGAGGCCATCGGCGAGCAGTTTGCGACCCGCCTCGCCGATGCTCGCCTCGCCCACGCTTTTGGCGGTCGTGGTGCAGCGGCCGCCGCTCACGCGGATCGGGTCTTTGCCGCTCCATCCCTTGAGCGTCGCTTTCTTCTCGCTGGAACTTGAATAACCCCACGTCGAACCCATGTCGCTGACGTAGAAGACCGCCTGCCCCGGCTCGCAGGTCAGGGTGTTGTTGTCGTTCTTCGTCCACTTGAGGCAGGAGAACTTCTGGTTGTCCACCTTGGTATCCCCGTGGTCAATGAAGGCGAGCCATAGCTTGTATGCGTCTATCTCTGCACGCGGCGCGCCGCCCTGCAACAACTTCGACAGTGAATCGGCGATGGAACCCGAATCCTCGTCGTTGCAATCCAGATCGATCCCTTTGCCTAGAGGGAGTTCGATGCCTGCCGCCGGTTGAAAAGGCGTGAAGCGCGCTCCCTGAAAACCGCTGGTCAGGCTCTTCTCGCAGTCCGGGCAGGTGACATCGGCGACCCATTCGTCATCGGCGAAAAAACCGAGCGCCTTTGAGAAGCGCGATGAGAGGAATTCGCCGTAGACCTCGCCGTTCCTCTTCTCTCTCGCCTGCCCCTTAAAGTGTGGTTTCACTTTATACCGGATGGCGTCGCCGTCATCATCCACGATGCCGGGAACGGAACAGTGAAATTTGGGGGTGGTGCCCGAACCTTTATTCGGCTTCTTGTTCGCGATGCACTTGAAGGGCGCGGCGAGTCCCGCGGAATCTACCTCGGGCGCGCCGAGCCGGGGGCCATTTTTCGGGTTGAAGCCGAGGACGGGGTCATAGTCGGGATCAGGCTCCTGCCAGACCTTGGCCTTACGCTCGGCGAGCGCACGCTCTTCCGACGTGAAACAGGGTTGCTGAGCCGCAACCGACGATACCAGAAAAAGAAAGAGGAGATTGACGATGAATCCGCGGGTCAGCTTAGGAAACATGGAAACGCCCTTTCATCTTAAGAAAAACTGAACTACACGAGTGGTAATCGCATCGGGTCTTAATTACCACAAGCCTGCCTCCCCAACTGATAATGAAAACGGGGCATAAGAAACATCGAATATGCCCCCGCAGTTGAAATGGAATGGCAAATAATTATACCGTAGAAACGATGTATGTGTGGCAAAGATTAATTCGAGGCAAGGAAGTTCTTCGAGTGACTTTCGTCAGGCAGCGATACTGAACAGTGAAGCGACGAACTTCGCCTGCCCCTGAGCATAGCTCCCTGCCATGTCCTCCGCCGGTTAAGTCCGCAGCAATTCCCCTAGCAACGCCCGCTCGCGCACGTTACCCTCCAGCCACAGTTAATAGACTTCAAGGTTCAGGACAACCGGCATCGAGTGTGTCTTGGGACATAGCCGGGAACGTCCTATACTGACTGTCATCTATCGCCAAGCACAGTAACCAATAGTTTAAGAGCTTCTAACAAAACCTCAATGATCGGCTAAAACTCAAGGGGACATCCGAAACGGCTTTACCCTTAAGATGAGGTTTTGTTAGAAGCTCTAGTTACAGGCGCTGGCTTGTAAGTATTTTTAAGTTAACCGGACAGCGGGTACAACTCTCGCGGGAATCCGGCCGGGAGAAAAGGAGCGGAAGCGATGGCACTGGAAATGAGGGGCGCATGCGAAAGTTGCGGCCGCGCGCTGGCGGCCGACGGCGAGGCTTACATCTGCACGTTTGAATGCACTTTCTGCGCAGGCTGCACGGAAGCGTCGGCGCACGTCTGCCCGAACTGCGGCGGCGAACTGGTGCGGCGGCCGCGGCGTAAGTCCGGCAGTTAGTGGCGCGAGCGCTGCGGGGGCATTGGTTTCAACTTCTGAGGATGGAAATGGACGAAGAGAAAAAACTATGGGGCGGACGATTCGAGGGGCGGCCGGAGGCGGGCTTCGCGGCCTACAACCGTTCGTTCGGTTTCGACCGCAGGCTGTTCGCGGCGGATGTGCGCGGCAGCCTCGCTCACGCCGAAGGATTGCGCGCGGCGGGAGCGTTGACCAAAGACGAGGCCGAACAGATCAGGACGGGACTCGAAACGCTGCTCGCGCAGAGCGAAGTGGAGATCGACTTTTTCGCGGACGAGACGGCCGAAGACGTTCATTCCTTCATAGAGGCGCGGCTCGTCGCGCTCGTCGGCGACGCGGGGCGCAAACTCCATGCGGGGCGCAGCCGCAACGATCAGGTGGCGACGGCCTTGCGTCTCTGGTTGCGTGATGAGATCGACGTTCTCAGCGCGGCAGTGCGTGCGACGCAGGGCGCGTTGCTCGCGCTGGCGGAAGCGCATCGCGAGGCGGTGCTTCCCGGTTACACGCACCTGCAACGCGCGCAGCCCGTGATGTGGGCGCACTGGTGTCTCGCCTATTTCGAGATGCTCGCGCGCGACCGGGAACGGCTCGCAGACGCGCGGCGGCGCACGAACGTGATGCCGCTCGGTTCGGCCGCGCTCGCCGGGACGAGTTACACGGTTGACCGCGCGGCGGTCGCCCGCGTGCTCGGCTTCGAGGCGGTTTCGCGTAACAGTCTGGACGCGGTGAGCGACCGCGATTTCTGCGTCGAGTTTGCGGGCGCGGCGTCTCTCGTCATGGTTCACCTGTCGCGCCTCGCCGAGGACATCATCGTGTACGCGACGACGGAGTTCGGCTTTCTGGAGTTGGGCGATGCGATCTCCACCGGGTCGAGTTTGATGCCGCAGAAGAAGAACCCGGATGCGCTCGAACTCGTGCGCGGCAAATCGGCGCGCGTCTTCGGCCACACGTTGTCGCTGCTGACGCTGTTGAAGGGGCTGCCGCTCGCTTACAACAAGGACATGCAGGAAGACAAGGAGGCCGTCTTCGACACGGCCGACACGGTGCGCGCTTCGCTCGAAGTGATGGCGACCGTGCTCGGAAACATACGCCTGCGCGAGGAGCGTGCGCGCGAGGCGGCGGCGCGCGGTTACATGAACGCGACCGAACTTGCAGATTATCTCGCGCGCAAGGGTGTGCCCTTCCGCGAAGCGCACGAGACGGTCGGGCGCATCGTGCTCGCGGCCATCGGGCGCGGCCTCGAACTACACGAACTCACGCTCGAAGAGATGCGCGCCCTCTCGCCGCTCATCGAAGAGGATGTGTACGCCGCGCTCTCGCTCGAACAGACGCTCGCCACCAAGTCGCAGGCGGGCGGCACGTCGCCCGCGCGCGTGGCCGAAGCGCTGGCGGCGGCGCGTGCGTCTCTCGTTGAGTGAGCCGTGCAAACACGCTAGACCGTCAACGTTGACTTATCAACAGCTTCGGCGTTAAGGTGGGCGTCTCACAATGAACGAAGGGCAACCGACGGAAGCCCCGCCGCCGCTATTCACCAACCACACCATCTGTTAGTAGGAGGCATCTATGCGTCGAAATACCGCCTTGCTCACTGTCGTAGCCGTGCTGCTGCTGACCGTGAGCGCTCTCGCTATCACTTACGGACAACTGGACGGCAACCGCCATCCACAGGTCGGCGCGCTCGTCGGCACGTTCAACGGCCAGACTTATCCCTACTGCTCCGGCACGCTCATCTCCCCGACCGTCTTTCTCACCGCCGCACATTGCAACGTCGGCACTTCGAGCGTCTACGTCACCTTCGACACGAAATTCACTTCGCACACGAAACTCTACACGGGCACGTTTCACCCCGACCCGCTCTACAATCAGGCGCAGAACGACCCGCACGACATCGCCGTCGTCGTCCTTGACGCGCCCATTCGCAACATCACGCCGGCGCGGCTTCCGACCAGCCACCAATTCGACAGACTCAGCCCGGACCAGCAATTCACCTCCGTCGGCTACGGCGGGCAGGAACCCGTCAACCAACCCGGCGGCCCCGTCATCGGCTATCTAGACACACGCGAGTTTTCTGTGGGCACTTTGAATTCGATCAACCCGGCGTGGCTACGCATCTCGCAAAATCAGGCGACCGGCAACAGCGGCACTTGCTACGGCGACTCCGGCGGCCCGAACTTCCTCGGCGCGGGCGCGAAAGAGACCAACATCATCGCCGGCACGACCATCACCGGCGACTCGCTCTGCAAATCTACGAACGTCACCTATCGGCTCGACAGCGATTCGGCGCGTTCGTTCCTCAGCGGTTTCGTCCCACTCCCTTGAGTTTCGCGCGACGGCTCTTTAGCTCGCGCCGGTGATGTCGGAGAGCAGAGAGTTCCTGAAGTAGAAAAACATTGAGGCGCGGAGAGGTGAATTCAATCCTCTCCGCGCCTCAATGTTTTTCTATTGCGGATGATGAACTGCGGTCGTCAGCGCACGGGTGTCTTCGCGGCTTAACGTGACGTGCGTTCGGCCGCTTCGTCAGCCGTCTCACGCTCGGATTCCGGGAGCGGTTCCTCGTCGGGCGTGGATGAGTTGCGCGCGAGCGACCACTTTAGCAGGGGCGGGGTGATGAGCGTCGTCACGATGACCATGATGACGACAGCGGCGAACGTTGAGCTGTTGATGACGGGTTCGGGCGTGCCCGCCGCGTTCGGGAGCATGAGCGTCGCGCCGATCCCGGCGAAGATGAGGCCGACTTCGCCGCGCGGGATCATGCCGAGGCCGACGGCGAGCCGGTTGACGCCCCGGTCTATCACCGCCAGCGAGCAGACCTGTTTGCCGATGATCGCCACCCCCGTCAACACCGCCGCGAAACCGAGTATGTCGAGGCGTCCGAAGGCGCTCAGGTCAACCTTGAGTCCCATCAGGACGAAGAAGATGGGCACGAGGATGGTCGTCAGGGGCGTGAGCAGGTCGTGTAGATCATGTTTCGAGTTGTCTGGTAATTTCTCAAAATGCGCCTCTTCGAGCAGCAGCCCGGCGGCGAACGCGCCGACGATGGCCGCCAGCCCGATCCACGCCGCCGCCCACGACAGCACGAAACAGAGCGCGACGGCGAGCGCAAGCAGCACGCCGCGCCCTTCCAGTTTGCCCGCGCCGCGGAAGATGTGCGGCAGTAGAAATTTCCCGATGAGGAGCGCAACGACGAGGAAGCCCACGGCCTTGAGCGTGATGACGGCGACGCTCGCGAGTGAGAGCGCGGTGCCCGCGGCGGTCGCCTGAATCGCGCCCTGCACGACGGCGAGGATGATAAGGCCGAGCACGTCGTCGATCACCGCCGCGCCGAGCACGATGCGCGCGACGCGCGTGTTGAGTTTGCCCATGTCCTTCAGGACGCGCGCCGTGATGCCGACCGACGTGGCACAGAGCGTCGCGCCGATGAAGATGTGGGCGAGCGTGGCTTCGCCCGGAATGAAATAAGCCGCCACGCCCCAGCCGAGGAAGAACGGCGCAATGACGCCCGCCACCGCAACCAGCAGCGACGACCAACCGACTTCGAGCATGTCGCCGAGGTTCGATTCCAGCCCCACCTCGAACAGCAACAGGATGACGCCGATCTCCGCCAGCGCGCCCAGCACCACGTCGGTCTTGAGCGGCTCGACGGCCGTGAAGCCGACGAGGACGAGGTTGCCGACGAGCATCCCGCCGATCAACTCGCCGAGCACGGCGGGTTGCCCGAAGCGCTCAAACGCCTCGCCGCCGAGTTTCGCGATGAGCAGGATGAGCGCAATCCCTATGAGCACGAGCGGGTTCAAGCCATGTCCCCCGCCACCCGCATGCTGCCCCATCTCTTCGCTCGCGTAGATCGTCTGCGCCCCCAGCGCTGATGCGACGAGCAGGAGCAGGATGGAGAGAATTTTGCGACTCATAAGATTACGGTTCCGGTTCTTTTGCCAGCGCGTTTGATGGTTGGAGAGGCACGCAGAGCGCATAGCCCCCGTAGCGGGGCGAAGGATTGAGAACGGAGGGCGGGGCGCAGTTTGTCGGGCGGAGAAGGTTCACTCGCCGAGGTAAGCTTCTTTGATGCGCGGGTCGGCGGCGAGTTCTTTGGACGAGCCTTCCATCACGATCTGCCCGGTCTCCAGGACGTAGGCGCGGTCGGAATGCTTGAGCGCGGCGTTGGCATTCTGCTCGACGAGGAGGATGGTCGTGCCTTTGCTGCTGATGTCTTCGATGGCCTGAAAAATCGTATGCACCACGAGCGGCGCGAGGCCGAGCGAAGGCTCGTCGAGCAGGAGGAGGCGCGGGCGCGACATCAGCGCGCGCCCCATCGCCAGCATCTGCTGTTCGCCGCCCGAAAGCGTGCCCGCCTTCTGCGCCTCGCGCTCCCTGAGTCGCGGGAACATAGTGAAGGCGCGCTCCATGTCTTCGGCAATCTCGCGTTTGTTTTTTTTCAGGTACGCTCCCATTTGCAAATTCTCACGCACCGTCAGATTGGCGAAGACGCCGCGGCCTTCCGGCGACATCGAAATGCCGCGTGCGACGAGCTTGTGCGTCGGCAGCCCGGAAATTTCCTCGTTCTCATACAGGACGCGCCCTGCGCGTGGCGCGAGCAAGCCCGTGATGGTACGGAGCGTCGTCGTCTTCCCCGCGCCGTTCGCGCCGATGAGGGTCACGACTTCGCCTTTTTCCACGTGCATGGAGACGCCGTTGAGCGCTTCGATGGCACCATAGCTGACAGAGATGTTTTCCAGAGTGAGCATGTCTTTGCCTGAGCCGGGGGCTGAGCAAATCGGGGCACGGGGGAGTCGCGCCTGATTGCTGCGCTTCCCCCGCCGGCCACCCCGCCGGCCTCTAATCTCCCAAATACGCTTCGATCACCTTCGGATCGTTCTTGATGTCAGATGGCAGCCCGAGCGCGATGGACTTGCCGTAGTCCACCACCTGAATGCGCTCGCAGACCCCCATCACGACTTTCATGTTGTGTTCGACGAGCAGTATCGTCAGGCCGAAGCGGTCGCGTATCTTGCGAATCAGCGCCATCAAATCCATCGCCTCGGAGGGGTTCATGCCCGCCGCCGGCTCATCCAGCAGCAGGAGTTTCGGCCGGGTCGCCAGCGCGCGCACGATCTCCAGGCGGCGCTGGTTGCCGTAAGGCAGGCTCGTCCCGCCCTCGTCTTTGTAACGCGCGAGATCGAAGATTTCGAGTAGTTCGAGACAGTACGCGCGGTGCTCCGCCTCGTCGCGCTCGAAGCGCGGCGAGCGTATGACGGCGTCGAAGAGCGACTGCTTGGCGTGGATGTGACAGGCGGTCAGCACGTTTTCGAGCACGGACATGCTCGGGAACAGGCGTATGTTTTGAAACGTGCGCGAGACGCCGCGCCCGGCGATCTCGTAGGAGCGCAGGCCGTCGATCCGCTGGTTTTGAAAATGTATCTCGCCGGAGGTCGGCGTGTAGACGCCGGTCAGGAGGTTGAAGATCGTCGTCTTCCCCGCGCCGTTTGGCCCGATGAGTCCGTAAATTTCCCCTTCGCGCACGCCCATGTCCAATTCGTTGACGGCGACGAGGCCGCCGAAGCGAATAGTGCATTTATCGGTTTTGAGAATGGCGTTGCCCCCGTTGCCCGCAGCGGCGGCGGCTGAGGTGGTGGTGGTGGCGGCGGTCTGTGCGTCGGTGCTCATTGCGGCTTCTCCTCCCCCAGTGAGGTGTCGCGCTGTCGCTCGCCGAGCGTCGCCTTCTCGACCGAAGGGTTATCGCGCGTGTCTTCCGCCGTGATCTCTTCGGCCTCGGTGCGCGACTTGGCGCGGTTGCGCGCGCGCCAGCCCTTGAAGGAGCCTGTCTTACCGAGCAGCCCCTGCGGGCGCGTGATCATCAGGATGATGAGCAGCACCGAGTAGATGACCATGCGGTATTCGGCGAAGCCGCGCAGGGCTTCGGGCAGGATCGTCAGCAGGATCGCGCCGAGCACGGAGCCTACGATTGAGCCGAGGCCGCCGAGGATGATCATGATCAGAATCTCGAACGACTTGATGAACTCGAAGGATTTCGGGTTGAGGTAGCCGTCGAAGTGCGCCAGCAGCACGCCGCCCGCGCCCGCCATGGCCGACGAGATGACGAAGGCCATCACCTTGTAGCGCGTCGTGTTGATGCCCATCGCCTCGGCCGCCAGTTCGTCCTCGCGGATCGAGATGAGCGCGCGCCCGAACGCCGAGTTGACGATGTTGTAGACGCCGACGACGGTCAGGATGGCGACGAGGAAAATCCAGAAGAAACTTTTGACGATGGGGATGCCCGAATAACCGCGCGCGCCGCCGACCGCCTCGATGTTGTTGAGGAAGACGACGATGATCTGCCCGAAGCCGAGCGTGACGATGGCGAGGTAGTCGCCCTTCAGACGCAGCGAGGGGACGCCGACGAGCAGCCCTGCGAAGGCGGCGAAGGCCGCCCCGATGAGTGTCGCCAGCCCGAGCGCCACGAACCAGCCGAGCGCGCCGTCGCCGAGCGCGGCGGCGAGACGCGCGCCGTAGCTGACGGAGAAGTAGGCCGACGAGTACGCGCCGACGGCCATGAAGCCCGCGTGCCCGATGGAGAACTGCCCCGTGAAACCGTTGATCAGATTGAGTGAGACGGCGAGCGTGATCGAGATACCGGAGAGCATCAGAATACGGCCGAAGTAGGGGCTGATCATGCGCCCCGCGAAGACGAAGTTCAGCCCGTAGAGCACGGCGATGACGACGAGCGCGATGATGAGATTACGCAGGTAGCGCGACATATCAGACTTTTTCCTGTGCGACTGCGCCCAGCAGGCCGGAGGGCCGGAACAGGAGTATCAGGATCAAGATGGCGAACGCGACCGCGTCCTTGTAAGTCGGCGACAGATACCCGACCACCATCGTCTCGGTGATGCCGATCAGGAGGCCGCCGAGCATGGCGCCGGGGATGTTGCCGATGCCGCCGAGCACCGCCGCGACGAAGGCTTTCAACCCCACCAGAATTCCCATCAGCGGGTCGATGCGCGGGATGCGGATGGCGACCAGCACGCCCGCCGCCGCCGCCAGCGCCGAGCCGAGGGCGAAGGTGAAGGAGATGATGAAGTCGGTGTTGATGCCCATCAGTTTCGCCGACTGCAAGTTGAACGAGACGGCGCGCATCGCCCGCCCCGTCTTCGTGCGATAGACGATGAGCTGCAGCGCGATCATGAGCGCGATGGCGATCACCAGCACGGCGATGTCGGCGCTGTTAATGCTCGCCCCCCCGACCAAGTCGATGTTGCGCTTGCGAAACAGTTCGGGGAAGAACTTAGGGTCTGCGCCGAAGACCACCTGCCCGCCGTTCTCCAGCAGGAGTGAAACGCCGATGGCCGTGATGAGTGCGGTCAGGCGTGAATACTTACGCACCGGGCGGTAAGCGAGCCGCTCGATGATCACGCCGAGCGCGGCGCAAATCGCCATCGCCAGGAGCATCACGACGAGCGCCGTGATGAGCGAAGGCTCCAGCGCCCCGCCGCCCAAAAGGCCGCGCGCGACGAGGCCATCGACTCCGAGCCCCAGCGCCTGCGCGCCGCGTACGCCGATGCCGTTGGCGAGGTAGTAACCCATAAAAGCGCCGACCATATACACGTCGCCGTGCGCGAAGTTAATGAGCTTCAGCACGCCGTAGACCATCGTGTAGCCGAGCGCAATGAGCGAGTAGATCGCGCCGAGCGAGATGCCGTTAATAAGCTGTTGCAGGAACGTACTCATGCTTTTGAGTTGCGGTCGATAGACTTATCAGGATGGTACTAACTAAGAAACGACACCTTGTCCCGACGATCCCGCCCCGAGTCGTCGTCGCCGTGCTGTTGGAACGCGCCCCGGCGGTTCGGGTCTCTGCATCACGCCCCGCGTGGTGGTGGCGGCGGCGCACATCCGGTGTGCGGCCGCCGCCATCGCCGCCGCGCGCGGCGTGATGCTCTAGGGAGTGGTGTTAGCGTTTCGGGTCGCGCCGCCGTTCGCGTTGCCGTTGTTGGCGTTGCCGTTGTTGGCGTTCGTATTCCTCGGCGCGTTGGCATTGGCGTTGGCGTTTGTGTTTGCGCCCGTATTGGTATTCGTGGCGGGCGATGCGCCGGCGGCCGGCGAACCGGTGGCGGCCGGCGACGCGCCTGATGTCGGCGACGAAGCGGGCATGGCCGCGCCCTCTACGTTGACGCGCTCGCGCACTGCGTAACTGCCGCCGTCCTTGATCTCGATCATGATGATCGGCTTGACGGCATCGCGGTTCTCGTTGAAGGCCACATTGCCCGTCACGCCGGGGTAATTATTGGTGGCCGCAAGCGCGTCGCGGATGGCCGTACCGTCGAGCGAACCCGCGCGTTTGATGGCGTCCATCATGATCTGCGCGGCGTCGTAGGCGGTGGCGGCCAGCGCGTCCGGCACGGTGCCGTAGCGCGCCTTGTAGTCGTTGACGAACTTCTGCACCTTCGGGTCTGTGTCGAAGGGCGAGTAGTGGTTGGTGAAGAACGAGCCGTTGAGGGCTGCGCCGCCGATGGCGTAAAGTTGCGCCGAGTCCCAGCCGTCGCCGCCGATGAGCGGCACGTTGATGCCCTTGTCGCGCGCCTGCTTGGCGATGAGACCGACATCGTTGTAGTAGCCCGGCACGAAGATCACTTCCGGGTTCGCGCCCTTGAGCGAAGTCAACTGCGCGTTGAAGTCCTGATCGCCTTCCTGATACGACTGCGTGGCGACGATCTCCCCGCCCATCCGTGTGAACACTTCGTTGATGACTTTTTCGAGGCCGGTCGAATAATCATTCTTGCGATCAACCATGATGGCGGCGCGTTTGGCGTTCAGCGTCTTCGCGGCGAACTGCGCGATGGCCGCACCCTGCACCGGGTCGATGAAGCAACTACGGAAAATAAAATTGCCCTTTTTCGTCACCTCTGGGTTGGTCGAAGAGGGCGTGAGCATCGGGATTTTGGCGTTCTGTGCAATCGGCGCGGCGGCGATTGAGCGCGAGCTGGCGACCTCGCCGAGGATGGCGTGCACCTGATCCTGCGTGACGAACTTGGTCACGATGGTGGCGGCCTCGGACGCATCCGAACGGTCGTCCTGCACGAGCATCTCAACCTGCTTGCCGTTGATGCCGCCGGCGGCGTTCACCTCGTCGGCGGCCATCTTGATGCCGTTGACGGAAGAGATGCCGAAATTGGCGGTCGAGCCGGTCAGCGACATGAAGACGCCGATTTTTACTTTGTCGCCTCCGCCTGAGCCGCCACCGCCTGTATCATTACAACTGGTGGCAAAGAGT
The DNA here is from genome assembly GCA_036389555.1 of Pyrinomonadaceae bacterium. Lineage (GTDB taxonomy): Bacteria > Acidobacteriota > Blastocatellia > Pyrinomonadales > Pyrinomonadaceae > JAIVJZ01. Next base: position 3,864 of record DASVPS010000352.1, on the reverse strand, counting down.
GCGGTCGCGAGCAGGAGGGCGATTACGAGCGATACATTTTTTTTCATACTGGGATGGCGAATCGAGCACCCTGTTTGACAGGATTACCCGCGCTCCTTTCAAGTTAAAGGCTCAGACAAGGCTCGCACGCTCGTACGAGAGCGGCAGCGAAAATTTGAGATTCAAGTTAAATTCGCGCTTAAAGATTGCTTAAAGATTAATGACGCGATAATAAACGATTCCGGCCGAATTGCAAATCACAACATTGGCACTACGTCGGCACAACGTCGGCGCTGCGGGGCGCGACCGTAGCCTGACGAAACTCCGCCCGCGACAGGGCACATAACTCATACCGTTCACGATACATGCGTCGGCGCATTATACCGATTCCAGCCGCTCTGTCGAGGGTGAAGTGCCGGGAGCGATAAATTTGCGCTGCCCGCCGGCGGTAAAGATTTCGCTTTTCCAGGTCTCACTCAACCTGTCGCTCATCGAGCCTCACGCCAGTCAAGAGCCTTCGTCCGCCCCTCACGGCACGCGCTTTGCATTTTCCCTGCCCGTCAGCATTCCGAGGGGGCGTAATAGTACACTCGCGCAGTTCATACTGCGTTAAACCTGAGCGGGACAGGGTGATTTTCAAACAGGGGCACACCCGATCTGGTCGCGCTTAGTCATGTCTGCTTCTTAAAAGGCTCTGTGCGCAGACGTAAAAATCCTTAACGCGGGCAATACCGCTTGACAAATTAAAGGAGACATAAGATGGACGATAATAAACAAGACAGCATCGGCGAAGAGGTTTCGGCTTTCGGTCAGCGCGCTAAAGGCGACATCAAGGAAGCGACGGGCACGGTGACGGGCGACAGTTCATTGCGCGCGGAAGGCGCGGCCGAGAGCGCGTCGGGCGCTGCGCGCCAGCGCTCGAACCGCATGGTCACGGGATTGTTCCGCGACCGCGACAGCGCCGAGCGCGCCTACGGTTCGGTTTCGACGCGCGGCTACAGCAAAGACGATGTTAACCTGCTCATGTCTGACGAGACGCGCAAGACGCATTTCGCATCCGACGACGCGGCCGATACAGACCTCGGCAGCAAAGCCCTCGAAGGCGCGGGCGCGGGCGCGGCCATCGGCGGCACGACGGGCGCGGTGCTCGCCGCGATTGCGGCCATCGGCACGTCGGTCATCTTGCCGGGCTTAGGCTTGGTCGTGGCCGGGCCTCTGGCGGCGGCGCTGGCGGGCGCGGGCGCGGGCGGCGCGACGGGCGGCCTGATCGGCGCGCTCATCGGTTCGGGCATCCCCGAAGATCGCGCGAAGGTTTATGACGAAGGCGTTCGCAGCGGCGGCATCGTGATGGGCGTCAACGCGCGCTCGGACGAAGACGCCGAATACTTCGAGAACGAATTCAAAACGCACCGCGGCGAAAACGTCTACCGCTAAAGGCGTTTGGCACAAGCGGTCGGAATCAAGACGGGAGGCACACACACGTGAGCCTCCCGTTTTTTGTTTTGCCCCTCACCAAAGCCCGCTGAGACGCGGCGCAAGCAAATAAAATCCAGAGTAGTGTCCTAGTTTGAACGTAGTAGTCGAAAGGGAAAGCCCGCATCAGGCAAATAAACGCTCTCGCGGGCTTTCGTTTCACAGGGCGTGACCATTACCACCCATCAAGCGTGCGAACTCCTTCTTGATCATCGGGTAACACTCGCACGCCTCCGCCTCCAGCCCTGCGCGGTCTGTGATCGTGACGTGCCCCCGGTTGTAGGTAATGACACCCGCGTCTCTGAGTTGAGCCGCAGCCTCGGTGACACCCGCTCGACGCGTCCCTAGCATCGTGGCGATGAACTCATGCGTCAATCCCAATTCCTTTGATTGCGCCCTGTCCTGACACATCAAGAGCCACTTCGACAAACGCTCGCTGATGTGGTGCGCGCGGTTACAGGCGGCGGTCAAAGCGACCTGCGTGATGAAGGCTTGCGTGTAGCTCAGCAGCATGTCATGGAGCACCCCGCACTTGTTAAACTCGCGCTTGAGCACTTCGGCTCGCATCCTGAAGCCATCGCCCGCCATTTGCACCTGTGCTAAGAGCGGCGTGCTGATTGTCCCTAGAAAGACGCAGACGCCGAACATGCCCTCGTTGCCGACCATCCCGACTTCGACTGTGCCGCCGTCTTCAAAACTTGAGACGAGAGAAACCGTGCCGCGATTGGGGAAATAAACGTGCGTGATGGGTTGGTCGGGTTCGCAGAGGACTTCGCCCAACTACAGGGTGACGGGTTCTAAATCGAGTGCGAGGCGTTCGTATTCGGCGCGTGATAATGAGTTGAGGAGCCGGTTCGCGGTCGTCGGGGGCGATGGCGTGTGTGTAGACATTGGGTAGCCTTATTCTGTGTGCGTTTCGTGTCCGTAAAAGACAGCACGCGGCAGAAGGAGAGGTAGCTAGGCTAACCTAATGTCGAATGGAGCTTCTCAAAAGAACTGTTCGAGGAACGAAAGCAGGATAACACACTCTGTCCGAAACGGACAGTTGATTCGTTCGTTTTGAACAAAGCCGCATAGCATTGACTCAAACCAGATAGAGGCATAATCTGTGATCTGTTATCGTCACTATTTCGACATAGAGGTCTCAAGGGATGAACGCCGAACACGGGAATCAAGCGACCATCTTTCTGATTGAAGAAGACGACGACACCCGCCCTGTCCTCAAGCAAAATCTACAAAGGTATGGCTATCGCGTGCTCATTGCGCTGGACGAAGAAGACGCGCGGGACAGGGTCGGCAACGGGTATACGCAAGCTGACATGATTCTCATTGATCTCGTCGGCAAGTCTCCGCAATACGTGTTGCAGGCCGGACAAAGAATCCGCGCACACGCGAAATATGACGGCCACACTCCGCTCGTCGTGCTGGCTGAAAAATACGGCGCAGACCTCGAAGGCACGGACGTGAATGTGAGTGGGAATGATTGGATCACGTACCTCGAAGACCACGGCCAGTTACAGAATCTGCTCGCACGTCTCCTCAGCAAATCATCAAATTAGGACATTACCAAATCCAGCCTCCTATTGACGCGCCGCTGTATTCAATGTTAGTTAAGGCAGCGAGATGACTACTTTTCAGAAAGCGTGTCAGTCCGTAGCCTGCCTTGCGAGTTAACTGGCACGACCAACTCACTTAATTCCTCGTTCTCAATTCTCGATCACAGAGGTGTTACCAATGTTCCACATCCCCCACAGGCGCGACCGCGCCGATGCGTTTTCTTATCTCTCCAGGCGGCGCGCGCGCGGCATCGCTAGCGTTTTCATCGCCTCGTTTTTGTTGCTCGGCATCTTTGCCCCCGCCGGGCTGACAGTGCGGCCGGTTTACGCGCAGGACACCGTGACGGGCGCGTTCGAGGGCATGGTGACGAACAGCCAGACGGGCGCGGTCATCGTCGGAGCGACGATTCAGATCATCAACCAGCAGACGGGACAAGCGATCCCGAAAACATCCGACACGCGCGGGCGCTTTTATCAAGGGCTGCTCAGTCCCGGCATCTACATCATCCGCGTCTCGGCCGCGGGCTTCCAGACGAAGGAAGTGCGCCAGCGTCTCTTCATCACGCGCACGGGCGAGGTCGTCCCCGTCCCTGTCGCGCTCGACCCCGCGCCGGCTGTCGCGCCCACTTCCCCTACGCCCACGCCCTTGCCGCAGACCGAGGTGGACACGGACGTGCGCGCGCGCGTCAACGCCTCCGACGCCAGACAGGGCGGTGCCTTCACAGAGGAAGAAGTCTCCACGCTCCCGCTCGGCTCCTCTACTTTCACGCGCACCTTCGACGAGTTGACGCTGCTCTTGCCCGGCGTCGCGCCCCCGCCGCAAACTCTCGGCTCGGTCGCAGGCCCCGGCATCGGC
>DASVPS010000351.1:0-47477 GCA_036389555.1 Pyrinomonadaceae bacterium | reverse complement strand
TGGAATTCCCTGCTGCGCTGGCGTAAGCCACCAGACGCTTCTCGCCCCCTGCCCTCTCTCGCTCGACAACCGCTGCCTCGCGCACGGAAGGGTGCTGCCTGAGTGCGGCTTCGATTTCGCCCGGCTCAATGCGGAAGCCCCTGATCTTTACCTGTTGGTCAACTCGCCCGGCAAAATCAATATTTCCGTCCGAGAGATAACGCGCCGCGTCGCCCGTCCGGTAGAGTCGCCGGCCGGCTTCGCGGCTAAAGGGATGCGGCACGAACGCGGCGGCTGTCGCGTCGGCGCAGTTCAGATAACCGCGCGCCAGTCCTTCGCCCCCGATGTAGAGTTCGCCATACACGCCGACAGGCACAGGCCGCATCCGCTCATCCAGAATGTAAATCTCCGTGTTGTCGATGGCGCGACCGATGTGCGGTTTCGTCTCTCCCGGCGAACATTCACCGCCGGTAGCGCAGACGGTGGTTTCCGTCGGGCCGTAGGCGTTCAGAAATCGCCGCGACGGCGACGCCCATCGTGCTACTGCCTCACGCGGGCAAGCCTCACCGGCGGCCACCACCGTCTTGAGCGCGCGGAGATCGTTCGGCACGGCGGCGAGCAAAAAAGATGGCGGCAGCGTCACCGTCGTGATCGCCTGTTCACGCAGCAACTCGACGAACTCTGTGCCCGGCAACAACGTTTCTTTCTTCGTCAGGTAAAGCGTGGCTCCGGCAATCAACGCGGTGAAGAATTCCGAGACGGAAGCATCGAAACTGAAGGAAGCGAATTGCAGCACGCGGCTGGCGGCGTCTATCGAAAAGAGTTTGATTTGCGCCGCCGCCAGATTGCACACGGAGCGATGTGTGATGAGCACGCCTTTCGGTTGGCCTGTTGAACCCGAAGTATAAATGACGTAGGCCAGATTCTCAGGCCGCACTCCGCACGACGGATTGAGAGTGCTCTCAAGCGCAATCTCTCCCCAGTCCGCGTCGAGTTTAACGACTTTCATACGCTGCGCCGCGAGCATATGAGCGGCGCTCTGCTCCGTCAGTAGAATCTCGACCGACGCATCTTCGAGCATGAAGCGCAGACGCTCCTGCGGATACGTCGGGTCTAAGGGCAGGTATGCGCCGCCCGCTTTGAGAACTCCCAAAACGGCGACGACCATCTCCGTCGAACGATTCAACATGATGCCGACACGCGATTCCGGGCGAACACCAAGCCGCCGTAGATAATTAGCTAACTGATTCGACCGCTCGTTCAACTCTCGATAGGTCAATCGCTCCGCGCCGAAGACCAGCGCCGCCTGTTCGGGAGTCTGAATCGCCTGTCTCTCAAAAAGTTGGTGGACGCAAACATCGTCGGGAAACGGTTGCTGTGTGTCGTTCCACTCAGCGAGCATCCGGCGGCTTTCAGGCTCCGGCATCAGCGGCAGTTCGGACACGGGGCGTTCCGCACGGGTCGTCATGCCGAGCAATAACGACTGCCAGTGTCCGAGCATTCGTTCAATCGCCGCATCATCGAAGCGACGCGCATCGTAATGCGCGAGCAGGGTCAATTCATCTCCGGGGAGCGCCACAACGGTCAACGGATAATTCGTCCGGTCAACAGAACGCACGTCGCGCATTCGCAAATTCGTACCCACGTCAAAAAGGCTCGCGTCAACCGGATAATTCTCAAAAATCAGCAGGCTCTCGAACAAAGGCGTGCCGCGCTCCACCTCGCTCCAACTCTGCACCTCGACCAAGGAACTCCACTCGTACGCGCGCAGGCTCGCCTGTTCGGACTGGAGTTGTTTTAACCACGCCGTCAGGTGCGTTTGCGGCGGCACGGCGACGCGCAGCGGCAGCGTATTGATGAAGAGCCCGATCATCTCTTCAGCCCCGTCGAGCGTCGGCGGGCGACCCGCCACCGTTGCTCCGAACAACACCTCATCGCGCCCGTTGTAACGGCCGAGCAGCACCGCCCACGCTCCCTGCACCAGCGTATTCAACGTCAGCCCGTGCTGCCGCGCGAATGCGTGCAGACGCAAGGTCATCTCCACAGACAACCGCCGACGCTGCTCGCGCACGCCCTGCTCATTCGTCGTCCGGTTCGACGATGGACGCTCTACGACCAAACTCGTCGGCTCTTTAAAGCCCTTGAGCGCTTCGCGCCAGTAAGCCTCGGCTTCGGCTTTGTTCTGCTTGAAACGCCAGGCGATGTAATCGCGATACGGCCGCGCAGGAGGAGGTGGCGCATGAAATTCGTCGCCTCCGGCGAAGTCCCTGTAAGCGTCAAAAACTTCTCCGAGCAGCAGCGACACTGACCAGCCGTCGAGGAGCATGTGATGATGCGTCCAGGCGAATTTCCAGGATGCATTCGAGAGCCGTACCAGCGACAATCGCATCAAAGGCGCAACGGAAAGGGCGAAGCCTTGTTTACACTCTGCCGCGATAAATTCTTCCCAAAGAGTCTCCTGCTCGCGTGCAGAGAGGTTGCGCCAGTCGTGCTGATCAATCGTGACGTTTATATTTTTGTGCACGATGTGGAGCGGTTGATCCAGGTTTTCCCAGACGAAAGAAGCGCGCAAAAGCGCATGGCGTTCGACTGCCTTTTGCCATGCGCGCCTCCAGGCCGAAACATTCAGATCGCCCTCCAGCGTGCAGCTTATCTGCGTGGTGTAGATGTCTTCGTCGGGTGCGTAGAGCGTATGAAAAAGCATGCCCTGTTGCATGGGCGAGAGAGGGAAAACGTCTGTCGCGTCCGAGTGCGCGGCGAGTAGTTCATCGAGCTTTTGCCGATCGAGGCGTGCCAGCGGGAAATCTGATGGCGTGTAGCTGCACGCTTCCGTTGAAAGACAATCCAGAATGATCGCGTGCAACGACGAAACGAACTCCTGCGCCAGCTTTTCGACGCTGGCTCTTGTATGCAACTCTTCGGAGTAAGTCCAATCAACGTGCAGGCGATTGTTTGCCACGCATGCATTTATCTCAAGCAGAACGCCGCGCCCCGCTTCGGCATCGCGGGTTACAGCGCCGCCCGCTTCCGTCGTGAAAGCAAAAAGAGATGAATCGTCGAGCATCCCGTCCAATTGGCCGAGATAGTTGAAGCTGACTTCGGGCGCGGGCAACGAGCGCAGTTGTGCCGCGACCTCGGCGTCGTCGTTCAAATAACGAAGCAGCCCGTAGCCGATTCCGCCATGCGGGACGCGACGTAGTTGCTCCTTGATGCTCTTGAGCGCGGCGGAGGGCGTCTCGGCTTCGCTCGTGTCCAGCAGCACTGGAAACGCGCTGGTGAACCAACCGACCGTCCGCGACAAATCAACGCCGTCGAATAGTTCCTCGCGCCCGTGGCCTTCGAGTTCGACGAGCAACTCTTGGCGATTAACACAACGCGCGAACGAGAGCGCGAGAGCCGTCAGCAACGCATCGTTTATTTGCGTGCGATAAACTTGAGGCACGTCTTGCAGCAAAGCGCGGGTTGCTTCGGCGTCGAGCGCGACTGAGACGGTGCGCGCGCAAGCCTCCGTGTTGCGGCCTTCCGGCGTATCCAGTGGGAGCGTTGAAACGCGCTCGTAAGGCAACGCCATCCAGTAGTTCAACTCTTCGCGGATCACACGGGAGCTGCTATGTTGCCGCAACAGTTCAGCCCAGCGTTTGAACGAAGTCGTCTTCGGCGGAAGCGACACGGCTTCGCCGCGCTCCAGACGGCGATAAACAAACATCAAATCTTCCAACAGAATTCGCCACGAAACACCATCAACCGACAGGTGATGAATCACCACGAGAAGCCTCTGCGCTCTGCCTTCGCCCGCCTCGAACAGCACGGCTTTGAGCAATGTTCCGGTCGCTAATTCAAGTTCCGCCTGCGCCTCGTTGGCTCTCTGTGTGATCGCCGTCCGGCGTTCGGCAGCGGCGAGCGTGGATAAATCTTCGACCTGCACAAAACGGTGCGCCGCGTCCGGTTCGCCGATGAACTGCCGCCAACCGTCCGCCTGTCGCACGAAACGCGACCTCAACGCATCGTGATGCCGGACGAGATGCCCGAAAGCCTTTTCCAGCAATGCGGCATCCAGCCGCGCGCGCGCGTCGAGCAGGAGAGACATATTCCAATGGTCGGGATTCGGAAACTCCTGCTCGAAGAACCATTCCTGAATCGGCGCGAGCGCCACGTCGCCCGTCAAAGCATCTTGCTCGGCGTCATTTATTTGAGTCGTACGCGCGACCGAGGCCAGCCCCGCGACGGTCGGATATTCAAATAACTGTCGCGGCGTCAGGCCGAGTCCCGCTTGTCTCGTGCGCGCAATCACCTGTAGGCTCAAGATGGAATCGCCGCCGAGTTCAAAAAAATTGTCGTTGACGCCGATGCGCTCCCGCCGCAAAACGCCCGCCCAGATGTCGCACAGAAGTCGCTCGACATCGGTGCGCGCGGCGACGAAGCGCTCGTCCATGTCACGTCTCGCGGCTTCCGGCACGGGCAAAGCGCGGCGGTCGATCTTGCCGTTGGGCGAGCGCGGGATGGCCTTCAACATGATGAAGGCCGAGGGCAACATGAATTCCGGCACGCGCTCTTTGAGATAACTTCGCAATTCGCCGGAGTCGAGCGTCTCTTCAGCGCCGACACAGTAAGCCACCAGACGCTTCTCGCCCGCCACATCCTCCCTCGCCACGACTGCTACATCCGACACGTGCGGATGTCCGGCCAGCGCCGTCTCGATCTCGCCCGTCTCGACGCGGAAGCCGCGTATCTTCACCTGCGCGTCGATGCGGCCGATCAACTCGATGGTGCCGTCGGGCAGATAGCGCGCCAGATCGCCGCTACGGTAGAGTCGTGCGCCGGGTTCGTCACTGTAGGGATGCGGGATGAACCGTTCTGCCGTCAGCGCCGGACGGTTGAGGTAGCCACGCGACAGCCCCGCGCCGCCGACATAGAGTTCGCCGGGAACGCCGAACGGAACGAGTTGCAAATGACTGTCGAGCAGATAAACTTGCGTATTGGCGAAGGCGCGACCGACAGGCATGGAGGCGTCTGGATGGAGCGCGCCGGGTCGTGCTTCGTAGAAAGTGCTGTCAATTGTGGCTTCGGTCAGACCGTAGGAATTTATCAGCCGGGTCTGATCGCCGCAGTAGCGCGCGGCCATTTCGTGCTCGTGCGCGTACCAACTGTCAGACCCGACGGCGAGCAGCTTGAGAAAGTCGAGCCGTTTTCCGGTTTCCTCCACATACTGAAGCAGCCCACGGAAAACAGCCGGAACAAACTCCGCGCAATCGACACGCTCGCGTCGCATCAATTCGTAGAGTTCATCGGGCGCAAGCAAAAGTTCGGATGGACACAGGACGAGCCGCGACCCGGAACAGAGCGCGCGCAGCAAATCGCCCGCGAACACGTCGAAGGAGAAGCTCGCCATCTGCAAGTGGCTGGTGGTGTCGGCACGCAGCCGGTACGCCTCTTCCCACGCGAGATAGGCATTGATCAGGCTGGCGTGAGAAATCATCGTCCCCTTCGGCTGGCCGGTCGAACCCGAAGTGAAAATCACGTAGGCGAGATTCTCATCGTCCATCTCGTGTGCCAAGTTCTCCGCAGACGCCCGCATCAACTCATCATGCGACTCATCGAAGCACACGATGCGCGTGCCTGAGACGTCGAAATCCTTGAGCAGCCATCTCTGTGTCAACAGTATGGGCGCTTGTGCATCCCGCACCATGAAGGCGATGCGTTCGCTCGGATAATTCGGATCGAGCGGCACGTAAGCCCCGCCCGCTTTCAGCACGCCGAGAACGCTCACTATCAAGTGCAGCGACCGTTCCAACAGGATTGCGACACGCATCTCCGGCGCGACGCCGAGCGAACGGAGATGGTGCGCTAACCTGTTGGCGCGGGCGTTCAACTCGCCGTAGGTCAACCGCTCGCCATTGAAGACGACGGCTACTGCTTCGGGCGTTTGCGCCGCCTGCGCCTCAAACAAATGCTGCACACAACGTCTGTCCGGCCTCGCGGCGACGTTGTCGTTGAACTCCACGAGCAAACGCCGTCGCTCCGCTCCCGTCAAAAAGGCGAGATCGCGCAGACGCTCGCCGGGATTCGCAACGATGCTTTGCAGCAGCGTGTCGAAGTGGCCGAGCAGGCGGCGGATCGTGCTCGCGTCGTACAAATCAGTGTTGTATTCAAACGAGGCAGACAGTTCACCTTCGACCTCGGCTACGGTCAAAGACAGATCGAATTGCGCGATACGCTGTTCGAGTGCCAACGGCTCAAGATTCAAGGCATTGCTTTGCATCCGCGCGGCCGTCTCTTCGCGCGCCGCAGCAGCAGCCAGCGCCACATGTTGCGGCAGGTGCGTTTGCTGCAAGTCGAACATCACTTGAAAGAGCGGCGAGCGCGATGGGTCGCGCTCCGGTTGCAGTTCTTTGACGAGCAGATCGAACGGGTAGTTTTGATGCTCGAACGCGCCGAGCACAGTGCTGCGCACCTGTCGGAGAAACTCTGCGAACGTGGGATTTCCGGCCGGTCGCGCACGGATGACGACCGGGTTGACGAAATAGCCTACGACGTTTGAGAAGTGTGCCGAGGCGCGGCCTGCGGTCGGCGAGCCGATGAGAAAATCGTCCTGATTCGTGTAGCGCCTGAGCAATAGCTGGAAGGCTGCCAGCAGCGTCACGTAGAGCGTCGCTTCGTGTGAACGGCTGAGTTGTTTAAGGCGTCCGGTCAGTTCCGCATCTAATCTCAATGTGTGCGACGCGCCGTTGAATGTCTGCATGCGAGGGCGCGCTCTGTCCGTCGGCACGTCGAGCGCCGTCGGCGCATCGGCCAATTCCCTCTTCCAGTAAGCGGCTAGCGTTGCGCCCTCCGCGCCCGCGAGCAACCCTTGCTGCCAGCGTACGTAATCCGTGTATTGAAGTGTCAGCGGCGCAAGCGAGGCGTGCGTGCCATTTATCTCCGCACGATAGAATTCGCTTAACTCACGCATCAACACGGCCAGAGACCAGAGGTCTGCGATGATATGATGCGCCACGAGCAGCATGACGTGCGCGTCCGGCGAACGTCTGAATAGATGAACACGCAGCAGAGACCCCGTCTCCAAATTGAAGGCGCAGTGCGCTTCCGCGCTCAAACGCTCATGGAGTTCCGTTTCATCCCACTGCTCTGCATCCTCGAAGCGAAGCGCCGCCTCCGCCCGCTCATGCACGCGCTGCACAGGTTGCCCCGGCGCGTTTGAGAAGGTTGTGCGCAGCGATGCGTGACGATTGACCAGCGATTGAAAGGACAGACCGAGAGCTTCCGCGTCGAGTTCGCCGGAGAGGCGCAACGCCACCGCGACGTTATAAGCACGGCTCTCCGGCGCAACCTCGTAGAGAAACCATAAAGCCTGCTGACCGTGAGATAGCGGATGCTCTGCGACTCCGCGCGCCTCTGTGTGCGAAACAACATCGGGCGCGTCCGACGGCGTAGCGGGAGCGCTGTTCTTTCGCGCCAAAACAATTGTCGCCAGTTGCGCGATGCTCTCGCTCGACAGCAGAGTTGACATTGGCACGACAACGTTCAAGCCAATTTCGATGGCGTGCGCCAATTCGAGCGTCGCTAACGAATCAATGCCGTATCGCGCGAGTGAATGATTAACGTCAATGCTTGCAGGGGCGACGCCTAAGAGCGACGCGACGAGCGCACGAAGCCACTCTTGAACGGCTTCATCGTTTGCTATTTCGATTGACGGCGCGGCCTGAAGCGTCTCCGCGCTTTCCGCGTCGAGAGCTGCGCGCCACTCGGCCAACACGTCGAAGGCGTGCGCCAGAAACTTCTCCCGGCAGGCGTGGCGCTGAATCTTGCCGCTCGATGTCTTCGGGATGCTCCCCGCTTTGAGAAGCAAGATGGCGAATGGCCGCGACTCAAACTCTTCCGCCACCACTTCTCGCACTCTTTCAAACACTTCCTCGGAGTTCGGTTTTTGTCGCGGCTCCAACTCGTGAACAATCACCAACTGTTCCGCACCATTCGTCTCGACGGAGAAGGCCGCGCCGCTTCCGCGTCTCAGCGCGGGATGACATGCCTCGACCGCCGCCTCTATATCCTGTGGGTAAAGATTCCGGCCACGAATGATGATCAAATCTTTAAGGCGTCCGGTGACGAAGAGTTCGCCCCCCTTGACGAACCCTAAATCTCCCGTGCGAAGAAACGCCCCCTCGCCCGTGTCGGCCAGATGCGCGCGAAAGGTCTGTTCCGTCTCTTCGGCTCGCATCCAGTAACCGGCGGCCACGCTCGCACTCTTGACCCAGATTTCTCCGACCTCATCCGACGCACAACGCCTTCGCGTCTCAGGATGAACGATGACGATCTCCGTTTCGAGAGATGCGCCGCCGGAACCGACCAGACGCCGCACATCCGCGTCGCCTTCTGTCGCCGGGACGATCCTGTTCTGAGCCAGCGCATCGGCCTTCACGTCTGTAAAGACCGGCGCGGCATCGACGCTCCCACCCGCGACTTTCAACGTCGCCTCCGCCAGCCCGTAGGCCGGATAAAAAGCCTGCGGGCGAAAACCACAGGGCGCGAAGCGTTCGACGAAGCGTTCGAGCGTTTCGCGTCGCACCGGCTCCGCGCCGTTATAAGCGACTCGCCAACCGCTCAAGTCGAGCGCCGCACGCTCGTCCGCGCTGATTTTTCGCGCACACAAATCGTAAGCGAAATTCGGGCCGCCGCTATGTGTGACACGATGCCGGGAAACAGCTTGAAGCCAGCGCAACGGACGCTGAAGAAACGCGGCGGGCGACATCAGCAGCCCCTGGAAGCCGCCGTACAAGGGTTGAATGATGCCGTCGAGCAAGCCCATGTCGTGAAAGTGCGGCAGCCATGTCAGAGAGATGCTGTCGGGCGTATGCTCGAACCCTTGATGAATATAGGCGGAATTGTGCAGCACGTTGGCGTGGCTAATCATGACGCCCTTCGGTGCGGCGGTGGAGCCTGAAGTGTATTGCAGGTAAGCCAGTGAATCGCCGTGCGCCCGTTGCTCTTGCCACTCGTTCGCAAGTTCGAGCGGAAGCGCGTCAGTCGTCACCCAACGCAGTTTCCCCAGCACCGTAGAATGTTCCGATAAAAGTTTGACCCTCGATGCCAAGTGGCCTGTCGTCAGCGCAAGCGACGCGCCCGCGTCCGAGCCAATCGCCTCAAGTCTGCTCAAATTACGATTCAGGCGCGGCGGATAAGCCGGAACGGCGATCACTCCGGCAAAGAGGCATCCGAAGAAGGCGGCTACGTAGTCGAGTCCGGGCAGGTAGAGCAGCAGGGCGCGTTCGCCCGTCGCGTGGAGCGTTTGTAAATGGGCGGCAATAGCCTGCGCGCGTCGGCACACCTCGCCGTAGGTGATCGAAACCTCTTCCTCTCCCGCATCCGCCAGCAAGCGATAAGCCAGCCGCTCGGGGGCTTCCTCGCCCCTGCGGCGCAGCAGTTCGATCAAGGTAGACGGACGACTACCTGCTTCATAACTGTATGAGCTTAAGACGCGCATGTTATTGGAAGTCCAACTGCCGGAGGTGAAGTCCAAACGCTACGGGGCAAATCCCGACGAAAACTCGATGCACTAACTTCTTGCTAATCTCGCCGCGGCAACGAACAACGAATTTCCGTCACATGCGTTCAATACCACTGCGAAACATCCCACATAATAACAGCCCCTTCTAAACTCGCAACTGCTCACACTCGACACGAGAGGCCACGCCTCAGGAAATAACAGGAAGCGTGTCGGACTTCTCGCTTCAACCGCCGAATAGAAGTTGACCGATGTGATTTGCTAATTCAAAATTGCCTATCACGTAAAGCTTGCCCTGATCGAAAGCCGCGACCGCGTTTAGTTTGCCGTTAACGAGGTCGAGCAAGACGTCTGCCGGCGCTTCCACGGTACAATCCGCATCCGTATCCTCCGCGGCGATGCTCCAGTCGGCGGCGGCAAAGCTTAAAGTCCAGACTCCTCCGCCTTCGCCGCTCAAGACGAATTTGCAGACGCCATTCATTGCCCGCAAGTCTTCTTTTCGCTTCGTCAACAACTTCGGAAAGTGTCTCTCAAAAATCTCTTTGACGGTTGTGACCAGAATCTCTCTCCCGCCCGTCTCCGACGCGGCCGGCAAGAAAGGCAAGCGCGCGCTGCCCCAGTCTGCGCCGACAATTGGATAGTTCAACTCCTCAAGTAAGCGGTTCATCTCGCCCAGCAAGTCGTCGGGGATGTCTTCGTGCGGGAGCGTCGAGCCTTTGCCGAGGGAGTTTTGCTCAATCTTCTTTGAGAAGAGAATTTTTCTATCGCCGGAACCCGCGTCATGCGGCGCAGTAAAGATCGCATCAATGAGGGTGTCGCTCCATTCGAGGTTAAGAAAGGTGAACATCCGGCGCAGAGTTTCCGTCGGATTCAAGACCACATCTTCATACTTGATGCGGAAGCAACGCTCCGGGTGCTCGCGCTCGAAGGCGAGCAATGTGCCGGTTTTATCGATCCAATTTTCAACCATCGCGGCAACTATGTTTGCGGGGTTCTTCTGCACGTAAGGTGCCAGCTCCGGCATAAAGCCCAGCCGGCTACACTCGATACTGGAATAAACCACGTCCATCGAGTGGCGATACAAACAGATACACTTCGCATCGGGAAACACGGCGTTGAGGATTTTGAGATGTTGGAGATTGAGCGTCGTCTTATCACACCACATGCGCTTTCCTTTGGCTGTCGCATACTTGCTCATCAACTCATCCACCACACGTCGCACCTCCGCCGCAATCAACTGCCCGCGCTCTTCTTCGCTCGCCGTGCCGAGAGTTTGACCCAAAGAATAAAAGATCGTCGTATGCAAATCGCGGCACAGTTGACCGAGATAGAGTTGACCGGGGCAACAGATTTGCTCGTGTGTATCCACGATGTAACGCAAGAGGGTCGAGCCGGAGCGCTCACATGAAAGAATAAAGACCGGCGGCGCCGTAGCGTGCTGAAGCGATTCCCTTTCGCTCATATTCATACGAAGCTTCCTTATTAATTTGAGGTTTGAGCCGGATAGCCTTCTTACTGCCAGCGGAAAACTTTTAGTGCGATGATAAAACTCAAGACCGCCCACGCCAGCAGCACACAGAGAGGCATCAAATTGTCGGCCAGCGTTGCTCCCTCATTCATCACGGCGCGCAAAGCGTCGTTCAACGCCGTCAGCGGCAGAACTTTGATGAAGGGTTGGAGAAAGGCTGGAAAGCGCTCCGACGAAAAGAACGTCCCCGAGAGCAGCCACATCGGCATCATCACCATATTCAGCAGGCCGGAGGCTCCTTCGATGGTCGCGGCGCGTGAAGCCAGCAGCAGTCCGATGCCGGAAAATGCGAACGCGCCCGTAATCAGCAGCGACACCATCGCCGGCAGTGATCCATGCACCGTGTAGCTAAACACCAGCCGTGCAAAAATGATGACCGCCCCGACTTCCAACAACAGAAAAATCAGGCGCGCGAACACGAACGAGAGCAGATAGTGGGAACGTCTCATGGGCGTGGCCGCCAAAAGCTTGAGCAGTTTTCGCATGCGCGCCGTCACGATGGCGAAGCCGACGCCCATCAGTCCGCTGCCCATGATATTAAGGCCGAGCAGCCCCGGAATCAGAAAGTCTATATAACGTGCGCCCGGCTCGCTCACTCTCTCCTCGCCTGCCGATGTGACATCGCGGCGACCGAGCGCGCGCTGCAACACGTCGTCAACCAGGAGTCGCGCCGTGTGGCTTTCAGGCCGCGACGGGTCGTAACGATAATTGAACGGCGTGCGCGCAAGCGTCGCCTGCTCCGTCGCATCGGAGGCTTTTTCGGTCTCCGCTCCCGCTTCAACCGGACGCACCACGAGCGCCACTTTACCGCTTCGCAGAGCACGCGCCGCATCATCCTTTGAAAGTGAGACGGCTTCAATCTCGCCGGAGCGCGCGAGCGCCTCTGCCAGCCGGGACATCTGCGCGCCCGCGTTGTGCTGATCGCTCTCAATCGCCACGCGAATCTTTTCCGGCCCCGTATTGCGAAAAGCGATGCCGAGCGCAAAGGTCAGGAGCAAGGGAAATATCAAGACCCAGAAAATCGCTTCCGGCTCACGCACAAATTCGCGCAGGCGCGCGAGTGTTAATTCAACGAGCGGCTCAAGCCGCACGTTGCCCTTTTCGGAGGATCGCGCGGCGGGCAGTTCGGCTCTCTCCTCAACCTCGTCTGTGTCTACACGTTCTTTTTTCATCTTCTACATCAAGAGTGCTGATGTTGCGGCACGCCTTCATTTTTCGCGCAACATCCTGCCCGTCAGACTGACAAAAACATCTTCGAGCGTCGCCTGATGCGTCGTCAGCGTCAGCAGTTCCGCCGACTCCCGCTCGATTTCGGCCAGCAACGCGGGCAGCGCCGCGCCGATGTCGGAGACGACGAGCGAACAGACGCCGCTCATCCGACGCACCGCACGCACGCCCGCCAGAGCGGCCAGCGTTTCCTCTCTAATTTCACGGCTGGCGCTGAATTCGACGATTTGTTCCGCGCCGAGAGAAGCGATGAGTGCGGCGGGTGTATCGAGCGCGATGATGCTTCCCTGATCCATGATGGCGACGCGGTCGCACAAACGCGCCGCTTCTTCCATGTAATGCGTGGTCAGAATAATTGTACCGCCAAGCGTGCGAAACTGCTCGACGATGTCCCAGAGTTTGAGCCGCGCCTGTGGGTCAAGACCCGTTGTCGGCTCATCCAGAAAAAGAACGTCCGGGTTGCCCGCCAGCGCGCACGCCAACGCGAGCCGCTGCTTTTGCCCTCCCGACAACTTTCCGACGCGCGCGCGGCGCTTCTCTCCAAGCTCCACCATGCTGATTAACTCTTCCACGCCGCGCCTGTCTTGATAGAAACTGCGAAAGAGTTTGATGGTCTCTTCGACCGTCAGTTTTTCAGCCAGTTTCGTCTCCTGAAGTTGGACTCCGAGACGTTGACGTAAATCTCCGTCCTGACTATCTCCCCAACGATAGCCGAGAACTTCAACCGTGCCCCCGTCAGGTTTGATCAGACCTTCAAGGATTTCAACCGTCGTGGTCTTGCCCGCGCCATTAGGCCCGAGCAGACCGAAGCACTCGCCTACGCGCACTTCGAGGTCAAGCCCGTTAACCGCCGTGACCGCGCCGTATCGTTTGAACAGTCCGACTGTGTGTAAAGCCAGCGGCGCTCGCTTAAACGATCTCTGAGCGTCCGTTGTGGCCTCTTCGTTTGAAATCATCATGAATCTATTTTTACACTTCAACGCCCCGCTTCCTACTGTGCCGGAGGCGAATCGCCGGTTCAAGATTATGCTGGAGATTGAACTATTCGCAGGAATGTCGCCGCAGGCTGTATGCGCCGGGATAGTGTTCTATGACAGTGGAGTGTCAGGGGAAAACTTCGCCCCTGCCGGCGACAAAGAGGACTCCTTCCAACCCCCGATCTACACGTCGGCGCGTCAACCCGTCTGCGAGCAGATATTGCCATCCGAATGAAGAAGGCAGTGATCACGGCAATTGGAAGCTGACAACCTCCACATTAGCCCCCGAAGGATCGCTCCGAAATATCAGGATCACCTCCTCATGCACCGGAGCAGGTTCTACGACCGCACTGAACGTCGCGTCTTCAGGCTGTGTTGGATCAATCTGTTGTGGTGCTCCGACATTTAAAGAAGTCATCCCACTCACCTGAACATGTATTGCATTCGATGCGATGAACAGTTCGCAGTCGTCACCTGTTGACACCGGTCTCCGCCGCGCGCCCTCCGGCGGTGCGACGCCGCCACACCTCGACGAGCGCCACCGTCAAAGCGAGCGTCACGGGACCTAAGATCAAGCCCGCGCCGCCGAACAACATGATGCCGCCGAGGATGGCGATGAAGACCGGCAGCGTGTGCAAGCGCAACCGCTGCCCGACCAGAACGGGATAGAGCAGGTTGTCTATGAGCGCGATGACTATCCCGCCCCACGCCGTGAGGATTAAAGCTTTGCCCCAACTGCCCGTGAGCGCGAGGTAGAGGGCTGCCGGAACCCACACGACGAACGCGCCGAGCACGGGCACAATTGCCAGAAGCGCCATGATCGCTCCCCACAACAGAGGCGCGGGCAGTCCCAGCCACCAGAATATCAGCCCGCCCAAAGTTCCCTGCACGATGGCGACGGCAATCGTGCCGTAAACGGTCGCATGGATCGTGTCGGCGACGCGGGCGAAAACTTCGTCTGTTTCCGCGTCCGAAAGCGGCACGAGTGAGCGTAAGGCGCGGAGTGCGGCGCGGCGGTCGCGGAAAAAGAAGAAGAGCGCGAAGAGCGTGATGAGCAGTTCCGCCAGCGCCCGGATCGATCCGGTGACGAAGGACGAGAGGCGCGCAGTGAGGCCGTCGGCGAAGCGTTGAATTCCGCTCTTCAGGTCTATTTGTCCTTCGACCCACGAGAGCGCCGGCGCAAGTCGCGGGTTGGCCTCAAGGCGCGCGCGCCAATCGCCCTTCTCAATTTGATCTCTCATCGCTTGCGCCCCCGCAGCGGCTTCGCGCGTCAGGCGCTGCGCCACAAAGGTTGCGGGCGCGATGAGCACCGTAGCAACGACGACGACCGCCAGCCCCGCCGCGATGTTGGCACGCTTGACGCGGCGCGCGATCCACACGTGGAGCGGATGCGCGACCACGGCCAGCGCCAGCGACCAGGCGAGCGCGGGCAGGAACGGGCGCGCCAACCTGTAACAGAGGTAAAAGGCGAGCGCGGTGGAGGCGGCCAGCACGACGATGAGCGCACGCTCGCGCGTCAACCACTCGGCATTGGCTTTCGGTAGGTCACGATGCTGCTCCGCCTCAACAGTCAACGGCACGGCTCCTTCACTGGCGCTGCCATCATCTTCCAGAGGAGAATCGGCCATAAACTGAGTTCCTCCTCGTACATTCATTGCAATGCGTTTGCGGGGAATCGTTTGAATTTTAAGGCACGGCTCGGCGGTCGCAATAGGTGGGAGTTGAACCCTCCATCGCCGCCCGTCGCGTTCATCCTTCGTTTACTCCGCCGCGCCGGCCTGCTTGAGCAGCCTGACAATTTCGTCATGCCCGCCTTCCAACGCCAGCATGAGCGCGGTCTTGCCCTCGTCGTTTTTCACCACTTTGGCGTAAGACTCTTCTTCCGCCGCGCGCGGTTTGCGCCACCAGTTCTCGCGCGCCTCTTCGAGACTTTCCGCCCCGGCGGGGAGCACGATCTCTTCCACTTCTTCGTCCCGCGTGCCTCTTCAGTCCACACCCGACGCCGACGCGCTCGCCTCCGACACTTCTTTGACTACTTCCGCAGTGTCGCGTTTCGCGGCGTATTTTGCGATGTCGGCCAACGCGACGATACCGCAGCAAGCACCACTCGCATTTACGACGGGTACGCGCCTGATCCGGTTAGCCTCCAGGACGCGACAGCACTCGTCGAGCGACATGTCGGGCATCACGGTAATGCACGGCGTCGTCATGCACTCGGAGGCCGTCATCGTCAGGGGGTTGAGTCCTTTCGCGACCGTCCGGCAGGTGATATCGCGGTCGGTGATAACTCCGACCGGCAGCATGCTGGCTACGTTCTCGACGACCGGGATTTCGCCGCAGTCGTTCTCCACCATCATTTCGGCGACGCGCTGGAGCGCCGTGTCCGGTGTGCAACACGCCGGATCGGGCGTCATAATGTCTTTCACTTGCATTATCGTTTTTCACCCCCAAACTGACATGAATTTATCTGTAGATAAAAGCGCAGCGGCATGAGCGATGGCGTGAGCGGTTCCCGTCAGGCGTCGCCTGACTGCGGACGTAAATGCCGCTCGAACCACTCGGACGCGAGCCGCGCCATTTCCTCAAGCATGCCCGGTTCCTCAGAGAGGTGCGAAGCGCCGGGCACGCTCCTTAACTACTTCTCGCCACGCAGCCATGTGTAAGCCTCCTCATTCATCTCAATCAACGGATCATCACGCACACCCACGATCAAAAGCGTCGGCGGCGTGGCTCTCGCCTGGGCACATGCGCGCGGTGCAGAACTCTGACACGAGTCCCATACCACTTTCGGTTGTGACGATTACCGGAGCCGGCGGTGTTCTATCATCAGGCATCGGTCCTGTACAACCTTGATCCCCGACTGCGCGAGCTTCGCCGCAACCTCATCGTTGCGAAGGCCCGACTGGAACCACACTGCTTGAGGTCGCTTCGCCAGTATGTCGTCCAGATGAGCGCCGATGTCTTCCGAGCGACGAAAGACGTTAACGAGATCGATCTCTCCCGGCACATCAATCAACTTACGGAAGACCTGTCGCCCGAGGATGTGCGTGATGTTCGGGTAGTACACCGGAACAGGAATGACTTCTAAGCCCGCCGAAGCGAGATACTGAGGGACATAGAAAGCCGGCTGCGAGCCCTGCGCCTCAGTCTTGATGCCGAGCACGGCGATGCGCCTGGTTTGGGAAAGTAACGTCTTTATTCCCTCAGCATGCTCGATGAGGTTCTCTTGCCAGTTAATCATTTGATTTGAACCGTCAGCAGGTGGAGACATCATAATGAATCCTATTCAGCTTCAAAGTATATCGCAAATAGAGCGCGTGGGTGATTATGTTGTTGACCTACAGAGTCAACAGGTATTTTTCAGGTTCCTCAAAAAAATATTTCCGGCGGGGACGGCGCGGCTCATCCCCCGGAGGGAAGGAAGTTTGTTGAGCAGCGCGACCGGCGGGAGCGGGGGTAGGAGACGGCCTAGAAGAACCAGTGCGCCAGGCCGGCGACTTTTACATAGTTGCCGTTAGAAGACTCTAATAGGGTTCACTTCCTAACGCGGTTCTGTTTATACTCGCCCACGTTCTAACGCATGCCTTCCTGTCAGATTTCGTCTCATCGCGGAGGTTTTAAGATGCGTCACGCCCGGAGGCTCATAACAGTCCTGAACACCTTACTGCTCGTCTCCCTCGTGTGCGTCTCGGGCGCGGGGGCGCAGGAGCGCCGTTTCTCGAACGGGGCGATGCCACCGCCGCGCTTCGCCGACCCGGAACGAGCGCGGAGACTTGCGGCCGCCTTCCCCGAGATCGAGCGGCAGTTTGCGGTCTGGTTCGAGCGATACCGGAGGCCGGGCGCAGTGTTGGGCATCATCGTAGACGGGGAGCTGGTCTGGGTGAAGACGGCGGGCGTGCAGGACACACAAACGCGCGCGCCCGTTACGCCCGACTCGGTCTTCCGCATCGCCTCGATGACCAAGAGCTTCACGGCGATGGCCGTGCTCAAACTGCGCGACGAAGGCAAGCTCTCTTTGGATGACCCCGTCTCGCGTTACGTGCCGTCGCTCGCCGCGCTCCCCTACCCGACGAAGGACTCGCCCGCGATCACGATCCGCCACCTGCTCACGCACTCCGAAGGCTTCCCCGAAGATAACCCCTGGGGCGACCGCCAGCTGGCGCAGAGCGATGAGACGATGCGCGGGTGGATGCGCGCCGGCATTCCCTTCTCGAACGCGCCCGGTGTGGCCTTCGAGTATTCGAACTACGGATTCGCCATCCTCGGCCAAGTCGTAGCCCGTGCCTCGGGGCGACCCTACGCACAGTATGTTCGTGAAGAGATTCTCCGACCGTTGGGGATGAGCGCCAGCACCTTCGAGGTGAGCGAAATCCCGCGCGAGCGCGTCGCGGCAGGGTATCGTTTGGAGGACAACGCCTGGAAGTCCGAGGAACTGCTCGCGCATGGCTCGTTCGGCGCAATGGGGGGACTCTGGACTTCGGCTCGCGACCTCGCACGCTACGTCGCTTTTCTGATGTCGGCCTTCCCGCCGCGCGACGAGCCGGAGCGGGGGCCGATCTCGCGCGCCTCCGCACGCGAGATGCAGCAGGCGTGGCGCGCCGAGGGGACGAGCGTCTTCCGCAACTCAGTCGACGCTCCGCTCCAGCTCAGCAGCTACTCTTACGGCTACGGCCTCTCCGTCACACAGGACTGCCGCCACTCGTACATCATCGGCCACGGTGGGGGTCTGCCCGGCTACGGCTCTTTGATGCGCTGGCTGCCGGAGTACGGCGTCGGGTTGATCGGGATGGCGAACGTCACCTACGCCGGCTGGAACGTGATGTTCAACGACGCCCTCGCCGCCCTGCACCGCACGGGCGCTTTGCAGAAGCGCGTCATCGAACCCTCGCCCGCGCTCCTCGCGGCGCAGAGGGATGTGTCGCAACTCGTTAACCGGTGGGACGACCGGCTGGCGTCGCGCATCGCTGCCGACAACCTCTTCATGGACGAACCCGTCCCGCGCCGCGCCGCCGGCTTCAAAGAGCTCGCGGAGAGGCACGGCCACTGTCGCACGGACGCGAAAATTGATGCCGAGAACGCACTGCGCGGGTCTTGGAAGATGCCGTGCGAGCGCGGCTGGGTGAACGTAACGATTACGCTCGCGCCGACGAGCCCGCCCCGCGTCCAAGCCCTCTACACGCAGTCGGTGATGCCGCCTTCGGAACAGACGAATAAGGTGTTGGAGTCGGTCATGCGGCTCCTCGGTTCGTGGGATGCGAAGGCCGCCGAGGCGCTGGCCGCGCCGGGGCTCGACCTCGAACGGATGCGACGGCAGTTCGCCGCCGCCTCCTCCTGGGGCGAGTGCAAGGCGGGTGAAGCCCTCTCCGGCGACGGCCGAGGCGAGAGCCTCATCAGGCTCAACTGCGCCAACGGGAGGTTAGGCGCGCGCCTCTCGCTCGACACCGCGACGCACCGCCTCAAGAGCATCGATCTCCTCGCCTCGCGCCTCGACCGCTGCGTGCCGTGAGGGAGTAGACGGCGCTTGATAGCCGGTAGACAGCGGCTTAGGCAACGCTCTTGAACTTCACCGAAGGCCGCATGTCCGTTTATGGACGTGAATTCATTTCCGGCGACAGAAGCCCGCTATTCCACACGCACGCGATCACTCGCCCCGCGCCCGAAGGTTTCGGGGGAGTACATCTCTTCCGCCTTCGACGGCGGCACGACGAACAGGCCGGGCGTCGTCGCACGCGCGAAGTAGCTATACTCATGCACGCCCTCCCACAACAGCGACGTGAAGGCTTCGACGCGCTCGTCGCGCAGGTTTTGGTGCTCATACCAGGTGCCGCGCCGGTACCAGTAGAAATCGGAGATGCCCTGCCCGCCGCGATAGATGGCCGACTCGGTTGATCCCGGCGGCAGTTGCTCGGTGGTGGCGAGCGCCACGTTCAACGCTTCGAGACCGGCGGGGAGCGGGTCAACCAGAGCGACGTGATAACGCCGTGCCGGATTCGACATCGTGAGCCTGACGCGCACGCGCGTGCCCGCCTTGATGCGCCATGTGCCGTCGGCGTCGCGCCGCACGTCCGCCGGATCGTCTATCGCTTCATATTTGCGTTCGACGCGGAAGCCGTAATCGGCGGCGGCGAGCGCGAGGTTCGCGGGCGCGTACTTTGTCCCGATACGGAAGTAGAGCCGCCCCGCGCCTTCTTTGCCGATGGTCAGATTGACGGGCGCGGTGGTAGTGCGTTCGACGAGCGTGGACATCGGCAGGTTGAGTTGTTGGCGATCCGTCGAACGCCCCTTGAACGCCTGCTCTCCGGCGTAACCACCGCCGAGCCACACGCGCGCGACGAAATCGGGCGTCGCGCGCTCGTAGGTATTGAAGTAGCGGTCGAGCGCGAGCAGGATGAAGACGTTCTCCTGCGTGTTAGACCAGCGCCCGCGCTTGCGCCCAGAGAGCAGCCCACGCACGAGTTTCGGGATGAGATCGCTCTTCGGCTGTTCGCCGATGAGAGCTTCGAGGATGACGCCATCGGCGCGACGGTCGGAATGCAGGATGGTGTACTCGCCGTCGCTGTAGGCGTCTGCGAAATGCGCCGCGCCCGCCGTCTCTGTGACGCGGTTGTTCAGGTGGCGCAGGATGGCTTGCGTCTCCTGCAATGAAGCGGCGTCGCCCGATAGGACGGGCAGCAGCCAGCCGAGCGATTCGATTGAAAGTTTTTCGACGCCGCCCGCCTCCGCGATGAGTTTGCGCGCACGCGCCGTGTCGCGGTCTTTCATCAGAGCGCGCACGTAGAGCGCATAAGCACGGATCGCGCGCTTCGATTCGACACTGTAGTCGCGCGGAATCTTACTCTCGATCCCGCGCAGGTAGTTTTGCGACTTGCTCAACATCTCTGCGGGCACGGCGAAGTCTTTGCTCTGCGCACGCACCAGAGCGTGCGCAACGTGGACGGAGACGTAAGGCACGGAAGCGTTGCCGCGTCGCCAGAAGTCGAAACCGCCGTCTTCGTTTTGCAGCCCTTGCAGGCGTTTGAGATCGATGCCCATCGAATCGCGCATGGCCTCGGGCGTGGGGAGGTCTTTCGCCTTGAAGGCGGTGAGCACGTCTTTGAGCGCGGCGAGCGCGAGGACGCGCGATGAGACCTGCTCGGCGCACCCGTAAGGATAGTTGACGAGGTAGATCATGGCGTCTGTAAGTTCCTGCAACTGGGTTGAGGAGGTCGTGACTTCAAGGCCGCCGAAAGTTTGTACGACTCCAGACGGTGCTTTGACGGGTTGCGCAATCGCCCCTTGATCGATCACGCCGTAGGTCGCGAAGGCTTCGGTCGTGGCGGGCGTGTAGACGGGGAATGCGACGAGCGCGGCGTCGGCTTTGTTGCCGGCGGCGGCGGCGATTTGAAAGCGCGCCATGCCGGGTTTGACCGCCGCGATGGGGAAGCGTACTTCGACACGGTTGTTGGCGGGCACGTTCACGCGGCGACCCGCGCCTTCCGTCAGGTCGGCGTTCGTAGAGCGCACGGCGACGGCGACGCTCATCGCCGCGTCGGTCTGATTTTGCAGGACGACCGGAAGTTCCGCACGGTCGCCGAAGTTGAGGAAGCGCGGCGCGGAGGGGCGCGCCATGAGCGGTTGGCGGGCGGTGATGTTTGATTCGCCCGCGCCGAATTGTTTTCCGCCCGCCACCGAGACGGCCATGATGCGATAGCGCGTCAGGTTATCGGGCAGTTTAACTTTGACTTGTGCGCGCCCGTTCGCATCGGTCGGGAGCGACGCGGCGAAGACGGCGAGGGCGTTGAAGTTTTGACGAAGCTGGATCGCTCCCTCCGGCTCGCCGACGGATGGGGGCGCAGGCGTCGGCATCGGGGGAGGCAGGGGGGCTGACTCTGCTGCCGCGGTGGGCGACAGTATGTAGGCCACATCACGCGCCGAAAATTCCGCGAATTTGCCCGATACAGTTCCCCGACTTCTACTGGCGACGCCGCTGAGTTTGCCTCCGCCGACGCCGGCTCCTTCGCCGTCCGCCATCTTCTCTTTGACCTCCGCGGGGTTTGCCAGCTTCAGCCGCTCGCGCAAATGATAGTCGTTCACGTCTTCACCGCGATGAGCGTAGAACACGCCGAGCGGGTCGGCGAGATTGTAAGCGGTCAACGCGAGCACGGATTCGTCAACGACGACCACCGCCGTGTCCGTGCCTGCGACGGAGCGGCCTGCGGCGTCTTTCACTTCGACGTCAACGAGCGTCTCCGCCCCCGGTTCGAGCACCGTCTCGCGCGGCGTGGCACGCACGTTCAGGCGACGCGACGCAGGAGGTATGTCCAGATTGATCTCGCCCGTAGCATAGGCCGGGCGCTTCGGCACATTCGCCATCTCGACGCCCGCATCGTCCACGCGCGTCGCCGCGCCGACGAGATCAACCTGCACGTTGACGTTCGGCGTCAACGCCTCTTCTAAGGGCACGCGCAGCGTGTATGAACTCTCCTGCATCGTGAAGCGTTCGGTGCGGAGCAAGCCGGAACGCCTGAGCGTCAGGACGCCCTCCGCAGGAGCAAACGGCGACTGCACGAGAATCTCCGCCGTCTCCCCGCCCGCGTAACTTTTCCGGTCGGGGATAAGTTCGACTCGCTCCTGCGCGACTTCGCGTTGCGGCGGCCTCTTCCCGCCCGCCACCCACAAAGACAACTCGCTCTCGTTCAAACGCTCGCGCTCGTCGCGCACGCGCGCTGTCAGGCGATAGATGCCGCCTTCCTTCGCCTGAAAACGCACGCGCACGGCATCCGCACCGCTCTTGATGTTTTGCTCCTGCGCGTCCTGTTCACGCTGCTGCCAGGAGCCTCGCTCGTAAACGTAGTCGAGTCGCACGAGTCGCAGATTCACGTCGCGGTTCGAGAGAGCGCGCCCGTCCAGGTCTGTGACGATTGTAGAGATGTCGAAGACTTGCCCCTTCTGTACGAACGTGCGCGCCGAGCGCAACCCGACGTAGACGTCCGCCGGATGCACGAGCATCGTCGTCGTCGCGGCAAACGTCTGGCGGTTGACATCCTGCACGCGCGCTTCGGCGGTGACGCTCGACGGGCGTGCCGGTTGCACCCTGTCAAAATCTATCCGCAGCGTGTGCTTGCCTTCCGCGTCCGTGCGCCCTTTGAAGGATTGTGAGTTCCAGCCGCCGTAGGAGTGCGCGTCGCTGCGCCACCACGCATGAAACGTCCCGAACGTGTAATCGTCTCGACCCGGCGGCGTGTAGTTCGTCGGCCTCGATGAAACAGTCCAGTTGACTTCCGTGTCCGGCAGGCCGCCGCCCGCGAAATAGGCCGCGGTGGTCGTTGCCGTCGCGTGTGAACCGACGAAGTGTGGGGCTTCCGAAGCGCGCGCCGTGATCTCGAATTCGGGGCGACGAAATTCCTGCAGTTGAAACTGGTGTATGTGGCCGCTGCCCTGTTCCGCGAGTTCGAAGGAGAGGTGCGCGCCGCCGAGATTCATCGTCGCGGGGAGTTGCAATTTCAAGTTGAATCCGGCGAGGGCGTTTAATTTCACACTGCCCTTCGTGATCTCGTTGCCCTGCGCATCTTTCAACACGTAGTTGGCGAGTTCGCCCGCCGCCGCCGCAAACATCTCCGTGTCGCCGGTCGCAGTTAAATTGACTTTGCGAATCCAGCCTTTGACGTTCACCTCTTCGCCGGGGCGATACAGCCTGCGGTCGTCGAAGACGTACCAGCGCAGCGTCTCGCTCGAATCTTGACGCCGCCAACTGTTGCTCTCGTTGTTGGGATAGTAATAAGGGTAGTAATCCTGGGGCAGGATCGCGATATCATCGCCGCGCCGCGCGACGAGCAACGCGCCCTGCTGCCCCTTCGTTTGGGGCGCTGCTTTGAAAAGAAGGCGCACGAGGCCGTCCGCGCCGGTTGTGCCCGCGAGGCCGTCGGGCGAGACGGTCATCTCCACCCCGGCCAGAGGCTTTCCGTCCGTGAGCGAGTTAGCCCACGCGACGAGTTCGCGTTTGTCTGCGAAAGCGTCCAGGCCGATCCCGGTCGCCTGCACCCATGCTTCGACGAAGTTCTGCCGGTAGTTGTTCGGATTCACGCGCGAATTCATGCCCGCCGGGTTCCCTGCGGGTTCGACCCGGATGAACACTTGCCCGTACCCGTTCGTCAGTGCGGGCGAGAGATCAATCGAGGTCTCGGCAAGTTCATCCGTAGCGGCTTTGACTTCGATCACTTCGCTGAAGACAAGTTTCCCCGGCGGCGTGTGCGCTACATCCTGACGGGCGCGCTCGCTCTGATAGCGGCGAAACTGCGTCCAGTCGGCGGGCGTGACTTTGTAGAGCGTGACCTTGAGCTTCGGGTAGTTGACGCTGTAGACCGTGAAGGCGCGCCTGCCCGCCGGATCGAGCACGGCAAAGTTCTGTCCGGTGGTGAAGAGGCGCGGCGCGGCGGTGGTGACTTTGAAGGTGAAGACACGCTCGCCCGTGAGCGTCTGTTTGAACGTGTCGGAGATGGCGCGGTCGAGCGTGACGGTGTAGGTCGTGTTGCTGCGCTTCGCGCCGTCGATGAAGATCGTGTTGTAGCTCGCGCTGATTTTCGCGCCCGGAATGTCGGGCTTGACGGTGACTTGCGCCGCGTTGAATTTCGCCACATCGAGTTGATTGTTGAACGTGAGGCGAAGCTGGTCGAAGGGCGAGCATCTCTGCTGGTAGCCGCAAGCGGCCTCCGTGACGCGCAACGCTCCGTAAGTTTTGAAGGTGAGGCTTTGCTCTTTGACGGTCGTGCGCGGCCCTTCGGCGGAGGGCGTGCCGGGCGGCACGACGATTTTGATGTTGGTATCGGCGGGGAGCGCGTCTTTCGTCGCCCCGTTCGCGTCGACGGCGCGGAAGGCGAGCCAGCGTCCCGCCTGCGCCTGTTTACTTAAATAACTGACGGACGAATCGGCGGCGATCTCTTCCTGCGTCGCGAGGCGCAGACGCATGCCGACGGCTGCGGCGGCTTGCAGTTTGAGGCGTTCGAGCACGCGCGCGGCATCAATGTTCTGGTCGAACTCAAGGAACATCAATGCGTCGCGCGGTTGGCTCGTGCCGCGCGGGTGAGAATTTTTCAGCGTCGGGGGCGGTGTGGAGAAAGTAAAAGTTTTAGTTTCCGCGAGCGCATTGCCGAGCGTGGACTTCGTCCCGGCTGGAACGGTGACGGTGTAGTCGGTCGCCATCGGCAGCCTGCCGCCTTCAACTTTGGGTTGGAAGATGAGCGTCTGCGCGCCGAGCCAACGCCAATTGCCCTCCGGCTGGGGCGTCATCTTGACGGGGACGTTTGCCGCCGCTTCCTCCTGTGAAGAGACCGCGACCATCGCTTGTGAAAACGTGATGCTGAACACGGGAGCCAAAGCGACTTCGCCTTCCGGCGCGAAGCGCAGGACTTCGAGCGGCGCGCGTGTGTGCGACGGTGCGGGCGGTGCGTTCGGTGTGGGCGGGGCGAACGCTGCCTGAATAATTTCACCGGCGCGGGGCGGCGGCAATGAACGCTCGCGGAGTTTGAAATCCTGCGTGTCGTTCGCATCCGGCGCAAGGGTAGGCAAACGGTCGAGCAATTTTTTAGTTTCCGCTGCGGACAAAATTTCGGCGGGCGCGACCGGGTCGGGCGCAGGGCGTTCGACCTGTTCCCTGCCCTCGCTCAGGCGGAAACGCAGGCCGTTTTGCACTACGACTGCCGTAGTTTCCTGCCCGCCCCGCTCTGTGGCGGCGACGCCTGCGGGTGGCGGGGCGAGGAGCGTGAAAATGATCGTCAATGCCAACAGGCGTGTGGGCGCGTGCTTGATTTTCATGCGAGTTAATTGCCTTTGTGTGCTCTGTTAATTTTGCCGTCGCGTGCGCTGGGGAGCAACGGATGAACGCGCGGACGGCGGGATTCTTGCGCGCCGAAAGGCTTCGCCGCGCCGGACGCTCGGCCTTCGGACACCAACGCCTCTTGCATCCCTCGTACTATCACCCGTGCGAGTTATCTATTGATATTTTAAGAGGGCATAGCAAAACTACAGTCAGCCACTCAACGCTTCACGTCTTCCTTTGCGCCTTTGCGCCTTTGCGAGAAACTTATTCTCACGCAAAGGCGCAAAGACGCAAAGGAAAAACAGGCAGTAGTTTTGAAATAAGCTCTAAGTCTACGGTTACAGCAATAACGTCTCAACCCGGTGGGCATGCACCATCCCTTCACACGGCGACCACGCGAAGACCGTGAAGCGGCCGTCTTGTGACGCCACGAGCGAGACGGAGTCATGCTGATCCTGAACGAACTGCGCCGCCGAGAGATGTCTGGTTCCGCCGAGTTGGATAGGATGGACGGTTGACGGCGCGCCGCCGACGATCGGTTCAGTGACGATCACCTGTTCGACCTGCGCGCCTCCATCGCGGCGCGTGATCTTCGCGCCGAAGGCGAGCAACTCATATTGATCGCTGATGACGGTTGCGCCGTCCACCGCCGTCAGTCCCGCCAACGCTTCGACTGCATCTATGAATGCCTCCTGCCACAAACGCTTGCTCCTCTCGACCGTATCCTGCCGCATGAGTTCAGCCAGTTCGGAGAAAGCGGGCATCACCGAATATGAAACGGGTTGCACGATTGACGTTCGCCACGCTTCAGAGTCTTGAGGTACGACGAGCAGCAACCCGCCTCGCCCGTGTGCGCGCATGGAAGCGGCCAGTTGCACGAGCACATTCACCGAATCAACTTGAGAGCCGGATGCGCCGAAGTCGAGTATCGCGGTCAGCAGCGTCGGGCAATCGGGGAGGCTCGTGCCCTGCTCGTCGAGCACTTTAATCTGATCGCCCTTGAGCACCACGACGTTGACGAACTTGCCGGTGTCCTGATCACGTCGAT
This sequence comes from Pyrinomonadaceae bacterium, assembly GCA_036389555.1. Taxonomy (GTDB): domain Bacteria; phylum Acidobacteriota; class Blastocatellia; order Pyrinomonadales; family Pyrinomonadaceae; genus JAIVJZ01. Next base: position 21,425 of record DASVPS010000351.1, on the reverse strand, counting down.
ACTTAACCACCAGCAAGCCGGGTTCGACGACCTCCAGCACGAAGCAAAATTTGGGGATGGTGCGGGTGGTTCCCCAGACGCACAGTTCGTTCCCGTCACGCCAGATGCCGAGATGGATTCCGGGGCGCTCGACGGCCGGCGCAAGCCGCGAGAGCGTGTTGGGCGTGAATGGAAGATGGCGCTCGAACCTGAGAGGTTGTCCCGCATCCTCTGGTGGGAGGAAGGCGAGCGAAATCTTCGGGGAGAAACCTTCCTCGCGCCGGAGACTCGCCCAGAAGGCGGCGTCAATGATCGCTTCGATGACTTGAGCGTCGGGATGCCGTGCCAGTTTTTGCCGGTTATGCTGAGGCGTCGCCATAGCGAAATAGCGTGCAAAGTGCTCCTCAACCGTAATGGCAACAGTGCGTGCAGCCGGGTATGACGGTTCTGTCATGGTTAAGTAATGTTATGCGCTTCTTACGAGTTGGAGCTTACCGGGGCGAGCCACAGGGCGAGGTTGCGCACGTAGGTCTTCACGTCTTCAAGTCGCTCCGGCTCGCTCTTAATCCCGTCGCCGGGCGGCTCCGCGAGAAAGCTCGGACAGCCCATCGAAGTGTCCCAGTTGTAATCCACGAAATGATGAAAACTCGACTCGGCGACCGCCCGCCCGAGCGTGTTGCCGTGCCTGTCCTGCTCGCGCCCGAAGGCGACGATCAGGTTGAAGGGTCGCTTCGTGACCTGGCTCATGCCAGTGGCGATCACGCGCGCCTGACTGAGGCCTTGCGGCACGCCGACCCCGCCTTCGTGCGGGTGCGCGGGAAAATATTCGAGGCGCCCCGAAGGGGATGATTCGTTGCGCAGAAGTTCGTGTACCGGCTCAAGGGGCGTGATGCGTTGATAGTTGCCGTTACTGCCGGAATGATAGTTAGGCCAGGAGATGTCCTTCGTCTCCTCGTCGTCGCGCGTGTGTCTCGTCTCGTCCGGGTCTTGATGTTTGCTGTGGAAGAAGTGCGCGCGCCCGATGCCGCCGAGCGTGCAGAGCGAAGAGCCGAGGTCTTGATGATCGCGCGTGGAGAGGATGCCCCCGCCGCGCTGGCGGAAGCGCGTGATGCCCTGACAATCCGCCCCGGTCAGCCCGTCCCCGGTGTCGACGGCGAAGAGCCACAGCTCGTCGAAGTCGGTGGCGTCGAGTCGGCTCAACACTTCGTCGTCGCCCTCCGGGTTCGTCTCGCGGTCGCGCGCCGTGACCTCACAGAGCAAGTCCCCCGCCCCGTCTCTCAGGCCGCCGAGGTGTTCATTGAGCAACGAGAACCGGCCTATGTGCCAGTCGTCCTCTGTGGCTGGAATGGTGGTCTGCAATAAAATGCGAAGCGGTCTTTTCATACGCTCACCCGGTATCGCAAAATTAGCGACCTCTAACGACATTGTGGATCGCATTAGCGATGGCGTTATAGATTGACACGTTCCGGTGAATTTTCAAAGACCCCTCACACCCGTCACTGGCCGCGACAAGGAGACTCCGTTCGCCTTCAACTCTGCGACGGCAGAGATGAGAATGAACGCGCCGCTCTGTGATTCGTGCCCATCACATTTGCTCCTCATCATCGACTCGACACGAGGCTTCGCCGCAATCGTCTTCGCGTTCCCTACAGGTAAGTTTCATCGGCATAGCACCAAGCCCAATCTTCACCGCGTTCGAGCGACTTGATAATCGGGTGCTCGGTCGCCGGGTAGTGCTTCGAGGCGTGTTTGTTCTTCGACGAGTCGCAACAACCGACGTGCCCGCATGTCATGCAGAGGCGCAGGTGAACCCACGTGTCGCCCGTCTGTAAGCACTCTTCGCAGCCGCGCGCTCTCGGCCTGACGGCGCGCAGCATACCCAGATGCGCGCATGAAGATGACACCGCCGGGTCTGGTTTTAACTCCATCACTTGCCCGGTGTCGATGCCGCCATTGTTACTTCTGCTACCCGGCATTGTGGGTGCGGAATCAACCTCGACAGTCCCCCCCGTTTGAGAGCGAAACAAGGGCGCGCTCTGTGCGAAAGCGTCGGCAGTGCCGTGCAGCACGAGTTCGTCGCCCGCCTGCAAGGTGAAGTTCGCAGGCGGATCGTTAATGACATCGCCGTTACGACGCAAGGTGCGAAATCTGATGCCGTATTTATCTTCGAGCGCAAGCGCTGCGAGCGGCTCCGCAGTTGCGGGAGCGCCCGCGCGAATCGTCACCGTCCGCGTGTCGAAGCAGTCTTCGGGTAGGTCGCACTCAACCACCGATGCCTCGCCCTTCGCCGGCTCACGCAGGAGCGCGACATAACCGCCCCGCCGCATCGCTTCTTCGTGCGCGTCGATCTCCTCCGCCGCGATGCGGTAATCGCGCAGTACGTCTGCGAAGAGTCCGACGATGGACTCAAGTTCTTCGGCGATGACGCGGTCAACTCCGGCCTCCATGAATGATTCGATTTCAGTGATGTAGCGCGTCCGCACAAGTATGCGCATCGTCGGGTTCGTGGTACGCGCGACGGCCGCGATGCGCCGCGCCGTCGCCGGATCATCGTCGGCGATCACAACCATCTTGGCGCGTTCGACTCCGGCAAGTTGGAGCGTGCGTTGGTGGCTCGCGTCTCCGCGCAAGACGATCAAGCCTTCCGCTTCCGCTTCGTTCGCGCCCGCGGGACTGAGCGTGGTGATGATATACGGGATGCCGGAGCCGCTGAGGACGCGCACCAGACGCCGCGCCGCCTCTCCGTACCCGGCGACGATCACGTGGTCTTCCAACTGCGGCAGATGATCCGGCAACGGTTGCGCAGCGATCATCGCCGCTTCGCGCCCGGCGTGCTTTGTTGTCAGGCGGCGCGAGAGCCTTGCGCCGATTTGCATGAGGAGTGGCGTCAGAACCATCAGGACGACCGTGGAGGCGATGAAAGTCTGCGAGCCTGTCGCGGCCAGCCCGGCGGGGGAGAGTCCGACCTCTCTTCCGGCTCTTTCCAGCACAAACGAGAACTCGCCGACCTGCGCCAACATCAGACCCGAAGCCGCAGCGACCGGCAGCCGATACCCTAACGCCAGCACGCTCACGCCTGTCGTCGCGATCTTCACGACGAGGACGAGGGCGACGACGCCGAGCACAAGCGGTAAGTTCTGCACGAGGAAACTCAAGTCGAGCAGCATCCCGACCGAGACGAAGAACGTCGCGCTGAAGAGAATCTGCAAGGGCATGATCTCGCTCAAGGCGTGTTCGCTGAAACGGCTTTCGCTCACCAGCAGGCCGGCGAGAAATGCGCCGAGCGACAAACTCACGCCCGCGAGACTCGTCAGGTAAGCCGTGCCGAAGCACACGGCGATCACCGTCAGCAGAAACAGTTCCGGCGAACATGTGCGCGCCACCATCTCAAGCATCTTCGGCATCAAGCGTCTAGCGAAGATGAGCACCCCTGCGATGATCGCGCCCGCCTTAACGAGCGCCCACACGATCCCAAGTGTTGACCCACCGGAGCCGCTGAGCATCGGCACGAGCAACACCATCACGATGATCGCGAGGTCTTGAAAGATCAGTAAGCCTAAGCCGACCTGTCCATGCCGTTCGTTAGTCTCGCCCCGGTCGCCGAGCAGTTTCAGCACTATCGCCGTCGAACTGAGCGCGACGAGAAAGCCTGTGAACAGTCCCGCGCGCCAGTCAACGCCGAAGAGCGCGAGCACGCCCATCGTCGAGAGTGTCGCCAGCCCCACCTGCAACCCGCCGCCGCCGAAGATGAGCCGCTTGATGCGTGCGAGCTTTTGCAAACTGAACTCGATGCCGATTGTGAAGAGCAGCAGGATAACGCCGACTTCCGCCGCCGCATCCACGAGTTCATGATCCTGGACTAGCCCGAGGGCATTCGGCCCGATGACCACGCCCGCCAGCAGAAAGCCGACGATGGGGACTAAGCCGAAGCGATAGCACACGTAAGCAATAACTGCACCCGCGACGAGCAGCGCGACCACTTCCGTCAAAAACGGCGGAATCGTTCCGGCAGCAAAAGTGACTGGCATGAGATGAATGTTAATGTGGAAATGTGCTGAATTGGAAGGCCATAGCGAAACCGACCTCATTAGTGAAAGCATGTCAGCCGGAGAGACATTGAATAAGAGATCAGATAGTCGTTAACTATGATTGGAAATTATATGTCCTCAGAATCGGACACGGACGAAAACAGCCACCTCTTCGGCGGCTGCAAGTCGTTGATTTAATTGGTAGCGGGGGAGACTCGAACTCCCGACCTTGAGGTTATGAAGGCTACCACACATGGACGACGCAGGTCACATGCCCGTCATGGTGAATGCTCACTGATGTTACCTCCTTCAGACGCCGTAGCGACGGAAGGCACACGAAGACGCTTTTAATTGACGTGACCATTTAACGCTTCGTCTCCGGCGGCGGGTTGAAATTCAAAGCCGGCCACGGGAGAAGAGATCAGTTGTTGTGTGGGTGTCCCGGGCGCAGACGTAGGCGGCGTCTGAAATCGGTGGGCTGAGACTTGACCGGTAGGGGGAGTATGGGAGGTTCTCTCTCTAAGAGATCAAGGCAGTGTACGCCGAGCGCCAGCAATGGAAGCGGCAGCACGAAGAATACGATCTCGAATGTGTGCAGGGCTGAAATTGAAACACCCGCCGTAAGGAATCGAACTATCGCCCACAGGAGCAGTGCTAAGAGGAGCGAGAGCATCCCCGCGGTGATCCCGAATGTCGCGCCGAGAGATTGCCACGTCCAACGGTTCTTTATCACGAGAAGATACATTCTTCGGTAGAGTTCGCCCCTTAAATCATCCTCACGCAGTATGTAGACCTTTCCGTTCATTATCTTTCCTTTGTCCACGCGCACGCGCGAGAGGGCGCGGGAGCCAAGATGCTCCTGCGCCCTCTGCAAAGCTCTTGCGCGGCATTGTCTCTTCCCCTTGAGCCTGCGAGGTTAGCTGCCGGGCTCGGACTGAGAAGTGTCCTACGTGCGCTAGCGGTTTTAACCGCCGCACGATGCGCCCCGTGTATCGCTCGTCGAGCGAGACGTTGGTTCCCCCGCGTTGCCCGTCTCGCATGTCCCTTCACACACGGCGGGCAACTTCGGCAAACAAATTGTCAACAACCAGATGTTACGACCCGGCGCATAAGGATGGCGTAAAGGGTTTATAAAAAGTTTGTAAAGACGAAGAGAGGCAGAAGAAGGGCTGAAGAGTCGTCTCTATGAGTCGGGGTTGAAGCGATAACCGACCCACGGCTCGGTGAGGATATAGCGCGGGGTTGAGGGGTTCGGCTCGATCTTTTTCCGCAGTTGACCGACGAACACTCTCAGGTACTCGCCCTGCTCCGTGTAGTTGCCGCCCCACACGGCGGCGAGCAGTGTGCGATGCGTGAGGACTTTGCCCGCGTGCCGTACGAAATGAACGAGCAGATCGTACTCCTTCGGCGTCAGGTGAACTTCCGTCTCGCGCACGAAGACGCTGCGTGCTTCGAGATCGACGCGGAAATCGCCGACTTCCAACACCGCCGCCGTGGATGCTGCGCCGGAGGGGTTGGCCGCCGCCCGCCGGAGGTGTGCGCGGACGCGCGCGAGTAGTTCGTCCATCCCGAAGGGCTTGGTCACGTAGTCGTCCGCGCCCGCGTCGAGAGCTTCGACCTTGTTCTTCTCCTCGCCGCGCACCGAGAGCACGATGATCGGAAGCTGTGAAATCGCACGCAGGCGACGGCATAGCTCCAGCCCATCAAGATTCGGCATCGCGAGGTCAGTCACAACGAGGTCGGGATGCCAGTCTTCAAAGGTCTCCAGCGCCGAGACGCCGTCGGCGGCGACGCGCACGTCATACCCGTGAGTCTTCAGTCCCGTGCGCAGGACGCGCGCGATCTGCGGCTCGTCGTCAACCACTAGGATGCGATGCTGCGGCTGCTGGCTCATGACGCTCCGTTCCCCTCAACGGTCGGGGCCGCCACGGAGGATGCCTCAGCTAACTGTTCGGGCATCGCTTCAATGTCGCCTACGGGGAGGGTGAAGACGACACGAGTACCAACCCCTTCCCTGCCCTCTTCAATCCAGATGCGCCCGCCGTGCGCCTCGACAATTCCTTTGGCGACCGCTAATCCCATTCCCGTCCCCTTCGGCTGGCGACCGTCTCCCGTGTCGCCGTCGCGCGTCGCGCGAAAGAACTTGTCGAAGACGCGCTCGCGCAGAGCGACGGGAATACCCTGCCCCTCATTCTCGACGGCGATTCGGATCATCGCGTCATCTGCACGCTCAACCGTCACGAGAATTGTTGTCTCTTCCGGCGAATATTTCGCCGCGTTGTCCACGAGCGTAAACAAAACCTCGGCCACCGCGCGCGGATCAACTTGCACGACGGGTAGCTCATCCTCCAAGACGACCTGTACGTCATGACGCCGCGTGAGCGATTCGGCACGCGCGAGCGCCGCCGTGACGAACTCATCGACGACTCCCGAACGGCGGCGCAAGTGCAATTCGCCCGCCTCAATGCGCGCGAGTTCGACCAGCCCTTCGACGAAGCGGTTGAGCCGGTCGCACTCTTCGTCGATCACTTCCAGCATCTCCTGCCTCGCCTCAGCATCGAGAGTCACGTGATTCCGCACAGAGTTCTGTGCAGGTATTTCATCGAGCAGGGTGCTGACCGATGCCTTGATAGAGGTGAGTGGGGTGCGTATGTCATGCGTAACGGCGTCGAGCAATGCCGATTTCAATTTCTCGCTCTGCCTCAGTGCCTCCGCATGACTCGCGCGCTCGAACGCACTGCGCAACTCTTCATACAGCCGCTCGATCTCACGCCGCCCGGCGTCGGCCTCCTCCGTGCGCCGCTTCGCGTGTCCGGAGAGTTGCCCGACAGTGACGGCGGTGATGAGAAAGGCGATGAGCGCGATCCAGTTATCCCACGCATCAACCGTCAGTGTGCCGAAGGGAGGAAGAAAGAAGAAATTGAAACAGAGAACGCCGAGCAGCGAGGCCGCGACGGCGGGGCGCGCTCCCCACCATGTGGCGACGAAAAGCACTACGAGCAGCAGGGCGAGCGCGACGGTGGTGGCGTTGACGTGCTCGTTGGGCAGCTTCAAAGCAATCGTGACGGCTGCCATCGCGATAGCAGCTATCACGTAACCCGTCCAACTCTTCTCAAACGCCATCAGCCTCATGCGCTCCATTGTATGACAGGAGGGCAAGATGTTGGTCGTAACCGTGTGCGTCCTAAATCTCGACCTGTGCTCCTAGTTCGACGACGCGGTTCGGCGGCAGGCAGAAGTAGGCAGTCGCAGACGACGCATTGCGAGACATCAATGCGAACAACTTTTCGCGCCACAGCATCATGCCCGGGTGCTTGCTCGCGATCACCGTCTCGCGCCCGAGAAAATATGTCGTCTCCATCCTCTTAAATGTGGAGTTAGGCAGCTCCATGCTTTCCAAGACGTGCGGGATGTCAGGGTCTTCCATAAACCCGTAATTGATGATGATGCGGTAAAACTCGTGGCCGAGCGCCTCAACCCGCGCACGATCTTCCGGCTCGACGTGAGGCACTTGTCTCGTCTTCACGGTTAACAGCACGACGCGCTCGTGCAGGACTTTGTTGTGTTCGAGATTGTGCATCAGCGCTGGCGGCGTCCCTGCCGCCGTGCCGTTCATAAAGACGGCGGTGCCGGGCACACGCACCGGAGGGTTCTTAGCAATGTCGCGCAGGAAATCTTCAACCGGGTGCGCGCGCGACAACAACCGCTCTGCGAGAATGCGGCGACCTTTCTTCCATGTCGTCATGAGCAGGAAGATCCCCGCCCCGACAACGAGTGGGAACCAACCGCCGGCGGGAATCTTGATGATGTTCGCGCCGAAGAACGCGAGATCAATGATGAGGAAAAAGCCGGACAGGCCGAGCGCCAGCGGCCAACTCCAGTCCCACTTCTCGCGCTCTACTACACAGAGCAGAATCGTGGTAATGACCATCGTCGAGGTGACGGCGACACCGTAGGCCGCGGCCAGATTGCTCGAAGAGCCGAAGCCGACCACAATCGCGATGCACCCGATCATCAAAGCCCAATTGAGCGCCGGAATGTAAATCTGCCCGCGCTCGGTCGAAGAGGTATGCTCGATCTTCAGGCGCGGCATGAAGCCGAGTTGAATGGCCTGCATCGTCAGTGAAAACGCGCCGGAGATGAGAGCCTGCGAGGCGATAATTGCCGCAGCAGACGCCAGCACGATGAGCGGGTACAAAGCCCACGCGGGGGCGAGCCGGTAGAAAGGGTTCTCCGCCGCCGCCGGATTCTCGATGAGCAGCGCGCCCTGACCAAGGTAGTTGAGTAGCAGTGCAGGCAGCACGAGCACGTACCACGCGAGGCGAATCGGTCGCTTGCCGAAATGCCCCATGTCCGCGTAGAGCGCCTCGCCGCCCGTCACGACGAGAAAGACCGTGCCGAGCACGAGGAATCCATGCCAGCCCTCACGCAGGAAGAAGTTGACCGCGTGAATGGGATTGAACGCGCCGATGACCGACGGGTGGCGCACGATCTGCATCACGCCGAGCGCCGCGATGATGAAGAACCACGCGAGCATGACGGGGCCGAACAACTGCCCGACTTTCGCCGTGCCGCGACTCTGAATCAGAAACAGGGCGATGAGAATCGCAATCGTAATTGGGACGACGTAAGGGGCGAAGAGCGGCGTCGCCACGTTCAAGCCTTCGATTGCGCCGAGGACGGAGATAGCTGGCGTAATGATGCCGTCGCCGTACAGGAGCGCCGCCCCGAAGATGCCGAGCACGACGAGCACCCAACGCTCGCTCTTGCTCAAAATCTTGATCGGAGTCGCCAGCGCGGTCAGCGCCAGAATGCCGCCTTCGCCGCGGTTGTCGGCGCGCAGGACGAAGACGCAATACTTGATCGAGATGATGATGACGAGCGCCCAAAAGATGAGCGACAGCACGCCGTAGATGTTATCGGGCGTGGCGGCGATGGCGTGCGGCCCGTGAAAGCATTCGCGCATCGCGTAGAGCGGGCTGGTGCCGATGTCGCCGTACACGATGCCGAGCGCGGTGAGCGAAAGAATGGCAAGATAGCGTCCGGTCGGCGTGGCTGTGTGTGGATGTCCCTGTTCGTCTGTAATCGTGGTGTGAATGTCTGCTGCAACTGTTCCTGCCATAGTCATCCTGAGAGAAAAGAATAAAGTCCCGCTCCGAGACAGTAACGTCCGACCGCGACAAAAGAGTCCCAACTGAAGCTCTTCGGGCGACGGCGCACACAGACGGGGCGGACGAATTGCCGATCAGGGGAAAATCTAACGGGCGTAGAATGGCATAAAAGTTATAAGGATTTTGTAAAGATGCCGCCGATCTCTTTGCCTGCCGCGAGCATCAGATTGACATGGCCGCACGGCAGCAGCTAGCTCAAGAGGAGAGATGTCCGAGCACGACAAAATTGAAAGCCGCTGCGGAAACGCACTCCGCAGCGGCCTCAGAAATATTAGTTGTCCACAAAACGGCCACAGTGGACAAACAGCCACACAAGTTGGCGGCTGTAAGTAGTTGAATTTACTGGTAGCGGGGGGGAGACTTGAACTCCCTACCTTGGGGTTATGAAGGCTACCGCAACCCGCGCATATATCACACCTCGCGTAAAAGCCGCTAAATTTATAGGGTCGCAGTCGAAAGATATGCGTTTATGCGTTGTATGCGCCATATCGCGCTAATGCAAGCACGACAAAATCCACGACAAATAATTCAGACTGTTCTCTTCGCAATTAGAGCAGCGTTAATCTGATAGCCACCGAAACACGTCCGGCAATGGACACGAATCAGGCCGGCGGATTTGAAGTTTGATTTAGATAACTCCTCTACTGGTGTTTCTCTGAAAGATAATTTACGGCGGGCGCGCTAGGAGTCAGGGGCCGAGTCATGCTGCTTAAATCAACACTGATGACGCAGGGCACTTGTGTAACCGTGTTGACTTCTGAGAAAGCCCGAACGACCTCAGGATCGAACTGCATACCGCTTCTCCTGTGGAGTTGCTCAAGGGCAGTCTCATGATCCCAAGCTTCCCTAAAGGCTCGCGGGTTGGTCATGGCATCGTAGGCATCCGCCACAAGAATGATACGTGATAGAAGCGGAATCTGCTCTCCTCTCAAACCATCGGGATAGCCCGTGCCGTCGAAATGTTCGTGATGATGAAGCACGGCGTCAGCGACATCTTCCATATCGGTAATTTCTCTGAGCAGGCGCGAGCCGCATTGAGAGTGATGCTGCATAGCGGTGCGCTCTTCTTCTGTTAGCGCGCCCGGCTTCAGGAAAATGGAGTCGGGGGTTCCGATTTTACCGATGTCATGCAGGAAAGCGGCAAGAGAGAGTTGTTCGAGCGTTGCGGTTTCAAGTTCCAGACGGCGACCGATAGCCGTCACATAGCCGCTCACCCGGTGGGCGTGCCCGCGTGTATATTCGTCTTTTGTTTCGAGCGCGTCGGTAACGGCGAGCAAGAACCCTCGCGTCATTTTTTTCATGCGCGTGACGAGTCGCTGATTTCTCAGCGCAAGCTCGTGTCGGGCTTTACTAGTCTCATAATGATCTATGGCACGCTCCACCGTGAGGCGCAGTTCCTCGTTGTTCCACGGTTTAGTCACATACTTATAGACCTGCCCGCAGTTAATCGCCTCGACGAGCGCGCCGACATCTGTATGGTCTGTCAGAATAATGCGAACGATATGCGGCCTGAGCGCTGCGGCGTGCTGGAGGAGTTCGATCTCGTTCATGCCGGGCGTGCGCTGGGCTGTGATGAGGAGCGTCACATCATGCTGTTCCAGCATGAGAATCGCTTCTTCACCTGACGAAGCAGTGATAACGTTGAAATCACCGCTAAAAAGTTGGTCGAGCAGGCTCAGGTTGGCCGCCTCGTCGTCAACTATCAGAATCTTATGCGACATGATAAGAAACTCCGTTCTACGGGATTCGTTTGAGCGTGGGGTAGATTTACTTCTCGGCGAGTTTGGATAGCAGTTCACCTGACGTTGATCGGAAGCGTGACGGTGAAGGTCGTGCCTAAACCTGGGCAACTCTCAACGGTGATGGAACCGTTGTGGCGTTCGACAATGCCAGAGGTGATTGAGAGTCCCAGCCCCGTACCTTCTGGCTTCGTCGTGAAGAACGGGTCGAAAATCTTATCCAGATGCTTCGGGGAAATGCCTCTTCCCGTATCGCTGATGGTGACCGATACGTTCCGATTGTCGAGTCGGGTCGAGATGCGAATATGACCATCGCGCCCGACGGCTTGAATTGCATTGACCAGCAAGTGCAGCCAAACCTGATTGAGTTGCCCGGCGTAGCAATCCACGTGCGGCAGCCCGCAATAGTCGCGGTGCAATTCGATGGAACCGTCTGAGAAGTAATGCGTAAGCTGCCTGATGGTTGATTCGATGCCTTCATGGAGGTCAACTTTTTTGAATTTAGCTTCGTCCTGCCGCGAGAAGAGGCGCAGGTTCTGAACTATATCGCGCATACGCTCGGCCGCCTCGGAACAATCATTAACGCCCGAGGAGAGAATTTCGAGCGATTGTGCGTAACCTATTTTTTCCTTAATTGCATTGATGTCGGCGGCGAGCGGCGCGGATACCTTCGCGTTGTCATAGGCGCTCAGTAGCTCTTCAAGACCTGCAACACACTCTTTCAAGGATTCCACGTTCCCGTAGATAAATCCGGCGGTGTTACTGAGTTCGGGTGCGATACCGGCAGCAAGCAGGCCGTGTGCTGCCATCTTCTTGGTGTTAAGCATCTGCAAGCGCAGATGCTCAAGTTGGGAGTTGCGGCGTGCGAGTTCGAGATTGCGCTCTTCCAGAGACTTCTTAGATTGCTCCGCTTCGCGCAGCAGCGAGCGGCGCTCCAAAGTTCTTGCTACAGTCAGTTCGAGCACATCCAGAGCGCAGGGCTTGACCAGATAATCATAAGCGCCGAAGCGTAAGATATCGTGGACGCGCAGCGGTCGATCCACGTCTGACACCATAATCACCATCGTGTCGGGACAGCGTTTGCTGATTTCGCGTAGTAGTTCTTCGCCGTTACCGCCCGGTATCACCATACTCGCGATAACTAAGGCGAAGGTTTCTTTGGCTAACAGTGCGAGAGCTTCACGTATATTTCCGGCAGTCATGCAGGAATACTGCTCCATCAAGCAACTGGCGAAAGTTACGCGCACCACCTCATCGTCGTCCACAATGAGGATGCGTCTGTCAGTCTCCTCGCGGCGAAGGTATGAATCCTGTGGAGGAGCGGAGACGACCGATAATTTATGCGCTGAAGACATCACGTTGTTAACCACCTTTACTTGATGTGAAACTGATCTTATTTAAACGAGTTGTGGCTTCTTTTTTAACTAGCAGAACAACTCTCGATGTGGCAGAACGGACATGCCCAAGCGTGAGGTAGAAGCGCCCTGCACTGAGCGAGATATAGTTCTCGTCATGGACGACTTTTGCTCTTCCACCAGTAGTTGTTCTAATGCTTCCGCCGGTAAAGGACGACTTAAGAGATACCCCTGAATCTCGTCACATTTCAGCCGGCGTAAAAAATCCAATTGTTCCTGCGTTTCTATGCCTTCGGCCTTCACCTTCAGATTGAGGCTATGTGCCAGTGTGATGATGGCCTGAATAATTGCAGCATCGACCGGATTGGTCGCGGCATCGCGCACGAATGAGCGATCTATCTTCAAAGTATCAATGGGAAGATTCTTCAGATAGTTGAGTGATGAATACCCTGTGCCGAAATCGTCAATTGCAATCCTGATGCCGAGTGCTTGCAGTTTGCTTAGCGTCGTCACAGCACTCTCCGTATTCATCATCACCGAGCTTTCAGTTAATTCCAATTCAAGGCACGTGGGATCAAGTCCTGTTTCCCTGATCACTTGTTCCACCATTCCCGTCAGGTTGGTCTGGCGAAACTGGCGTAGCGAGAGGTTCACAGACATACTCAATTTAGTGAACCCGGCCTGCTGCCATGCTTTGTTTTGCGCGCAAGCGATGCGCAAGACCCACTCTCCGAGGGGCACCATCAGGCCGGTTTCCTCGGCTAGGGGAATAAATTCCGCAGGAGAGACGAGTCCCAAGTCAGGATGTTGCCAGCGCACCAAGGCTTCCACGCCGGTGATTTTCCGCGTGTCAGCATCTGCTTGCGGCTGGTAGTGAACGATGAACTCGTCGCGCTCTAAAGCGCGGCGCAGCCTGTTCTCCATCGTCAGCCGCTTTAAAGAACCGGCGTTCATCTCGGCGGTGTAAATTTGATATTCATCGCCGCCCTGCTCTTTAGCCTGGCACAGCGCAGCCCCGGCATTCTTCAACAAGGAGTGTGTATCCGTACCATCAAGCGGGTAGAAGCTGATGCCCTTGCTGGCAGTTAAATACAATTCGTGAGTGCCGCACAGGAATGGATGCTGAAAGGCTGCGACGATTTTTTGATTGAGTGTCTCTGCCTCTTTCGTCGTCTCCAATTGAGTTAACAGGAGCGCAAACTCATCGCTCCCCAGCCGCGCGATGCTGTCCCCGGCTCGTACACAGAGACCTAATCTTTCCGCCACGTCACAAAGCACACGGTCTCCCACCATCGGCCCCAGGGTGTCATTGGTGGTCTGAAAACGATCCAAGTCCAGCAGCATCACGGCCAGCAGTTGCTTGTTTCGTTGCGCCGAAAGTATTGCTTGAGCGACACGGTCTTCAAACAAGATACGGTTAGGCAAGCCGGTGAGGGCATCGTGATACGAGAGATGATCCACCTGCGCCGTGCGCTGTTTGATCAATTCTTCCAAGTCATTTTCGTAACGTCGCTTGGACTCGCGCAGTGCATGATGCTCGAGGGCGCGCCGCACGGCGGCTTCGACATGCCTTAAGTCGAACGGCTTGGTGATGTAATCAAACGCGCCGACGCGCAGCGCTTCGACGGCGCTCTCGATGTTCTGCCCACCGCTGATCATGATGACCACGGTTTCAGGGGCAATCCTGAGCACATGCGGAACCATTTCCAGACCACTGAGGCCGCCCATCGAGATGTCGCTCAGGATCAGGTCAAACCGCTCTGCACGCAGGAGCGCTAACGCCTGCTCGGCCGAGTTGACCCCCACACATTCATAGTTCGGCCTTAACAAATCGCATAACAACTCTCTGATTTGAAATTCGTCGTCGGCAATCAGGATTCGTGATTTCCCGCCCTGTACTATGACTGACATAAATTCACCGCCCACGTGTTTTGGTTAAGACTTTGCTGAAGCTGTTGCGCCAGCTTGCAATGGTTCTCAATCAGGCGCCCCTCATCGCAACCGTGGGCGCGTCTCTAAACGTGTTATTGCGCTGCTGAGAAATCTCTGCCGTAATTTCCGTCACATGGCGAACCGTGAAGGGCTTGGATACCACCCAATTCACCTGTGCCGTGCCCTGTTCGTCTGTGCTGACGGCTTCGCCCCATCCGGTGATAACCGCCAGTGGCACATCACGATCAAGTTCGCGAATGGCACGCGCCAATTCCCATCCGTTCATCCCCGGCATTCCGACATCCGTAAAGACGGCGTCGAACTTTCCGGGTGCAAACAGCCTGAGCGCTTCATTGCCGTTTTCTGCCAGCGTTGCCTCGCATCCCTCGAATTCCAATATCTCGCCCATCAACTCGCGCACCTGCGCCTCGTCATCAACCACTAAAATCTTCATCTTATTTGAGGTTGTCACGAGCATCAGTCGTGGGTTCGCTTCGGTCTCGGTTTGCGCCGGGACGGCCCCTACCGCGATGGGCAGACTGATTCTGAAGGTCGTGCCACGTCCGGCTTCCGATTCGACGTTGAAAGTTCCTTCGTGCCGCCGGATGATGCCGTAGCTCACGGCGAGTCCGAGTCCGAGTCCGGCCTGGCCTTTTGTGGTAAAGAACGGATCAAAGATGCGCAGGCGCACTTCCGGACTCATCCCGACACCTGTATCGCAGACGCAGATTTCGACGCATCCATCTCGCTCTCCTGCTGAGAGCGTAAGACGCCCGCCCATGGGCATCGCGTCCACCGCGTTGAAAATCATGTTGACCAACACTTCGCGCAGTTCCGCTGCGTCGCCGTTAATCAACGCCTTCGTGCGAATTTGTGTATCCAAACTGATATGGACGTTGTTGGCTTCAGAGAGGTCTTTCCAACGTGGGCGCGTCATCTCGGCCACATCCAATAACAGTTGCTCGACAGCCACGGGCGCGAAATCATGCGCACGGCGTTGCCGCGCGAAGTCCTGTATCCTTTTCACTGTCTTTGCTCCATCCTCCGCTGCTTTCGAGATGATCTTGAGACCGCGACTAACTTCGGGGTCGAGGGAACGCATCGCCATCAGTTGCGCCCGGCCAAGAATGGTGGCGAGAGTATTGTTAAAGTCATGGGCGACGCCGGAGGCGAGTTCGCCGAGCGCGGAGAGTTTCTCGATCTGCGAGTATTGTTCGCGGATGCGCTCCTGCTCGGCGATGTAATGGTTAAGCTCTTCAACATGACGTTGGGCTTGCTCGGCCTGCTCTTCGGCAGTTTTGACATGTTTGAGATAGGTCTGGTAAGTGAAATAAATGATGCCGATGATCGGGGTGACGATCAGGGCTGAATAAAATCCGATGGAGTTAATTAGAGTAACGCCGATACCGGCGGCGGAAGCGCCCGCCACATATGTAATCGATGTCCACAGATAATGTTTGATCCACGTCTGTACGACGGGCTGATTCCCCTTGAGAGCTTCATAGACGGCGGCGAGGCCGGAATTGACTACGTATTGAACGAGCACCATCAAGACGAGTGCGGCAATGAAGTTTGCCGACAGCCCCTGGTGCGTCAGATCGATGATGCGCCCGAAGCAAAGTCGCAACGCCTGAACAGTGAGAAACGTCGCGCAGGCTATTTGAGAAGTATTGAAGAGAAGCGTGCGCGGCTTCTTGCTGATGCGCGAGGTTGAACTCAAACCTTCGGCAGCCGCGATTAAAACAGCCGCATCGCCGCCGTAAAGCAGCATGATCAGGAAGACGAGGGTGTCGGAAACGGTGATGTGCGCGGTCAGATGCGGGATTTGAATACTAATGCGCGAGGTGATGCTAATCGTGATGAGCGCCAGCAATGCGAAGTGCAAATCCAGCCGCGCCACAGGTAAGTGATAGGCACAATAGAGACAGGCAGCCATACCGGCAGCGACAACCGACCAGATGTATGGTTTTGTGAAACGCTGTCTGTCCATGGTTTCTGTTTTCGCGCTCAATGTTCTATCTGCCCCTGATCGGCGTTTAATAGCGTGGATAAATCGTGTCGTAGTAGCTGGAGAATTGGTAGCCTGCCCGCCGATAAAAGGCGTGCGACTGCCACGCGCGTTGATTGATGAGCACCGTGAGCGCTTTCGTTTTAGTCAACAACTTCTCCCCGAGATGCGACATACACCGTAGCCCGTAGCCTTGTCTGCGCTCCTGAGGATTAACCCACACGCCTTCGAGGTAGTTCACTTCCGGTGTGTCGGCGATGATGTCGGCTTTGAAGATTAAACGCCCGCCCTCAACCCAGACCCAGACCCGCCCCTGTTCGACGCGACGCGCACATCTCTGGCGGAACCCTTCCGGGTCAACCTGCATCGGATTCACACCGCTCTCTTCAAATGACATCTGCGCTTGCACCTGCATGATCGGTGCGAGATCAGCCAGCGTAGCCTGCCGCAGACCGTCTACAGGCTTGCGTCGCTCAGGAGGCTCGCGTTGCTCGAATAACAATTCGCGGCAGAGACGGCGCGGGGGGTGCCCGCAGGGTTGATAATATTTCCAGAAAAGCTCTGTTTTATCGGTCTCGGCCATAATGACGTGAACCTTCGAGGACTTTTGCGCGGCACAGGCAAAGGCCTCCAGAGCGGCTCGCCTGCGTGCCTCGACGAGCGTGATATGCCCGATCAACGCCACGCCTTTGATGGCACCTCGCCTGGTTCGGTACACATAAAACCGACCTCGATTGAGCGGGCTAATTATCCCGTTGTCACGGATCAGCCCGCTCATGATCGCGGTGTGCGTGGGACGCGCGGCGAGAAACGCCAGCACCTCGGCTTCATGCCCGTGCGCGACTCCGGTGATCGCCGTCCCGGCGACCCGGCGAAAGGATGCCGAAACCGGCGCGGCGACCTCTCTCGTTGATTGTGCGATAGAAGCGTTTCTCACGATCAATATTTCCGAGTTGGACATGTCATCAAGCGAACCACCGGCGACGAAACGAGTCGTCAGTAGTTCAAGTAATTGACCCCATTGTCCGCTTCTGCTTCCATACAGTTGGTGTCGTCACCATAAAGCGTCGCTGCTTGCGCATGTACGTAAGCATCGCCCACGATCACGCCGTCGCCGACAATGACACCATCACCGACAATGACACCGTCACCGAAAAGGACTCCATCACCGACAATCACGCCATCGCCGACGAGCAGGTTGCTGCCACAAAAGATAAGGCCATCACCGACAATGACGCCGTTGCTGATCATGATGTTGTCGCCCACGATGACCCCGTTCGTGAGCATCAAAGAATCACCGACGATCACCCCGTCGCCCACGATCACGCCGTCGCCGACAATCACCCCGTCACCGACAATGACACCGTCGCCCAGCAAGCGACCGAGGCCGTAAATCTTCTGATAACGAGTCATCAACTCGTTGCCGGTGATGTAGTTATGATTAAGGATCAGACCCTGCGACCACGAGAAGGTGGTCTGAGCGGTGCCTAATCCCAAGACAAGAGGGTAGGTGATGGTAGTCCGGGGCATGGGATGATTGCTCACCGTTAGCAACGGCGCACCGACAGCCGTAGTCGCCGTCAAATCCGTGCGCACGAGTTTCGCCAGTCTGACTGCGCCTTCGATATTGAGTTGGCCTGTTCCCTGCTCGAACATGTTGTAGCCCGCGAGCGGCTGCGCCGTGTACATCAACAACGCTTTGACCATGTTGGGCGTAAGGGTCGGATTGGTTTCCAACAATAGAGCCGCCGCGCCGGCCGTCACAGGCGTCGCCATCGAGGTTCCGTTCAAACGCATCATCTTGCGCGTGGGGTCTAGGCTCACCAATGCGTCCAGCAACGGGTTCGTAAGGAGTAGTAGATTATTAACCCCGGCGGCTCCGATGAGCTTATTGCCGGGAGCGACCAGATCGGGCTTGACGAGATGGTCGTAATGCTTGACGCCCGCTTCATCCGTCCAATAACTGCGAGTCGGCCCGCGCGAGCTATAAGTTGTCACTCCATCATCGTTGCGAGCGGTCGTTCCATGAGTATCGGCTGCGCCGACGGTGATGGCCGAAGGCTCTATGCCGGGCGAGTGAATGCGCCCGTAGATTTTATGGTTGGCACTGTCATTGCCATTGTTGCCGGCAGCCACAAAAACGACGACGCCGGCATCAACCAATCGCCGCACGGCGAGACAGACGGGATCATTTGTGTAAGAGTCAATCGCGGGCATGCCCAAACTCATGTTGACGACACGGATGTTGTGGGTCGTCCGATTCGTCATCACCCAATCGAGCGCGGCGATAACACCGGATGCCAAGCCAACACCCTGCGAATCCAACACGCGAAGGTTGATAAGGTTGGCATCCGGCGCAATGCCAATGTATTTGCCACTGGAGATCAGGCCGTTTCCGCCGGCGAGGGATGCAACGTGGGTGCCATGACCGTAAGGGTCGTCGGTACGGTTTTCGCCTGTGAAGTCCTGGCTCGCCACGACCCGGCTACTGTTGGTGTCGGTCTTCTGAAACGAGACGTGGGTGGTATCAATGCCGGAATCCAGCACCGCGATGCCGATGCCGCTGCCGTCGAGTTGATTCAAGCCGCCCGAAGGAGCTAGCCCACGCACAGTATCTGCACCGGTGGTCTGCGAGATATGACCGCCGAAAGATTTCACCTCCCTGTCGGCAGAGACATAGGAGACCTCCTCAAAGCTTGCTAATTCTTGTACGACGCTGACGGGCAATTCGACAGCCATCGAATTGAAGTTGAGGAACTTCTTTTTCACCTTAATGCCGTTACGTTGAAGCAAAGTATTCAGGCGACCGCTCGCTTTGCCGTTAAGTTGCAGGATGATGCGAACGGTTTCTTCGCCGGTCTGCGCGTCACGCCCGCGCCTGCCCAGATCGGCAGACACTTTGCGTTGTTTCTTTGTAATCCGGTTATGTGCGCTGGAGTGTTCGCCAACGGCAAAACCGGCACACATGGTGAGCAGCAGCGAGAAAACCGCGAGCCATGTGATAGTACGGGGGGATCTAATTCGTCTCATTTTATTTTCCTTCTACTGCATACATGCCGTGTCATCCCCGTTTGCAAGCACGGACTGCGTTTGCGCCCTGGAATCACCGGTTATAAGACTGTCGCCGACGATGATCCCGTCGCCGACGATGATGCCGTCGCCGACGATGATTCCATCGCCCACAATAATGCCGTCGCCCACGATAATGCCGTCACTAACCATCGTTTTATCACCAACGATGATCCCGTCGCCGACGATGATGCCGTCGCTGAACAGGAGGCTGGTGCCGTAAATTCTCTGATACTTCGTGATGAGGTTGGTGCCGGAAGAGAAAGCCAAGCTCATGTTAATGCGTTGAGCCCACGAAAATTCGTAACCCGCAATCGCAGTCAGCGGTATCGGAGGTAAGGTTGTCGTCAGCAGCGGCGCGCCGACAGAAGTAGTCGGCGTCGAATCCGTGCGCACAAGTTTCGCCAGTCTGACTGCGCCTTCGATATTGAGTTGACCCGCGCCCTGCTCGAAGATATTCGCATTGGGGAGTTGCTGCGCTGTGTACATCAGCAGCATCTTGACCATGTTCGGCGTCAGTTTCGGGTTGGCTTGCAGCATTAAAGCAGCCGCGCCTGCGACAAGAGGGGTAGCCATCGACGTGCCGCTCAGATACATCATGTCGGAGTTTTCCCCGCTACCCGTGCGAGCGTTTAAAACGGGGTAGGCACCGACGAGGACGTTGTGGTCTGACTCGGCAGCGATAACTTTGTTGCCGGGCGCGACGAGATCGGGTTTGATTAAATTATCGTAATGCCTGCCGCCAATAGCGTCTGTTGAGTAGCCACGTGTCGGGCCGCGCGAACTGTATGTGGTAACTGCATCATCACTTCGTGCGTCCGTTCCGACAGTGTTCGAAGCGCCGACGGTGATCGCGGACGGCTCATTACCCGGAGAGTGAATCTGACCGTAAACTTTACTGCCATTGGTGTCCCTGCCTTCATTCCCGGCAGCAACGACTACAACGATGCCCGCGTCTACTAAACGACGGACAGATTTACAGAGCGGATCATCTCGATAAGAATCAACTGCCCGCATGCCCAGACTCATATTGACGACACGGATGTTGTAAGTCGTGCGATTGGTCATGACCCAATCAAGCGCGGCCAAGACGTTCGAGACCGAGCCAGCACCTTCCCTGTTTAGGACGCCGAGGTTGATGAGGTTGGCGTTCGGCGCGATCCCTTCGTAATTAATAGGATTGTTATCGTAAATGTTACCGGCAGCTAATGCGGCGACGTGTGTTCCGTGCCCGTAAGGGTCAGTAATAATTCTCGCGCCGGTAAAGTCACGGCTAACGACGACGCGCGATTTGCGGTTAGTGATGAACGCCTTGTGGCCGTTGTCGATGCCGGAATCAAGGATGGCGATGCCGATGCCTGTGCCGTTGAGCGTGTAGCCTACGTCGCTGGAATTGACCTGTTGACGCACGGCATCCGCGCCGGTTGTCAACGAAACGTGCCCCGTCACTTCGACCTTCGCATCTTGAGAGATAAATTCGACCTCTTCGTAGGCAGCTAACTCTCCGATGACGCTTGCAGGAAGTTCGACCGCGTATGAATCGAAGTTACTAAAATGGCTGTTAACATGGATGCCGTTGCGCTGGAGAAGCACGTTTAGAGTGGCACTGGGTTTGCCGTTCAGTTGGAGAATTACTTTGACGACATTATCGTCTGTTTTCGCGCCGCGCACATACTCCACCAAGTCAGGAGATATTTTGTTGCTCTTCTGTTGAGATTGCGCTTCACCGCTTTGAGCGTTGAGAGGGGATATACATAAAGCGACTAATAGCCCACAGGCTATTAGTCGAGAGATCAGGGAACGAGGTTTCATCTTTATTATCCTTGACTATAGGGATTACGAGACTGTCGGGTGGTTAGGGCTTAACAAGAAAGGGGGTCGAGCCTTCAGTCAATCATCCAACCTCGGAGAAGCAAGCCTTATGCCGTCACTGCGTAATGAACTTTTGCTTATGTCCGGCAATGATTGAGAGGAAGACCGTCAACAAATTGACGGTTTGAGTGTCAAATCGTCAATTTGTTGACGCTCTGTGTGTCGGCTGCGTGCGGACGGATAACAATCAAGTATCTCGGTTAAACGCAGGCCGCGCCTTAACTTTTTGACTATGTAAAGTGAGTGTTTTGGATAAGGCAGGGCAGGTGGTT
>DASVPS010000350.1:0-4263 GCA_036389555.1 Pyrinomonadaceae bacterium | reverse complement strand
ATCCTTGAAGTTGTTTAAGTTGAGTCGAAGATAACAAATGGGATGACAAGTGACAAGCGACGGGTGACGGGAGCAAAGCCATGAATCTTGAATCGTAAATCGTGTGGAGAAAATGGCCGATCAGTTTGCCGCAAGCGACCGCAGGCGGGCGAATTTTTCTTACGATTTGAGACCTGCGACGCGCACGAGTTGGCCGCGTTCGGCGCGCAGAAGTTCGGCGGCGGAGGCGCGGTTGGCGGCGATCTCAAGAAAGCCCGCGCTGCCCCAGATGGCGAATAATTCGCCCGCCGCACCATCCGCCTCTTCCGCGTAGAATTGGCGAAACGAACTGATCTCGCGCCCGCCGATCTCCACTGTCGCGCCCTGCTCGAACTCTTTCCCGGCCAGTTCCCGCCGCGTGATGTTCGTGACGAGATTTCCGAAGCGATCTATGTGAATGATCGTGGCCGACCACGCGGCGGCGGCCGCGTCGCGCACCGGCGCGAGCGGGGCGAGTTGCACGCGGTCGTCAATCAATTCGCCGAACGCTTCGGGCGGCACGTGATTGGAGAGCGCGCCGGCGACGGGCGCGAAGATGTCGCGCCCGTGAAAGGTCTGGCTGACGGGCGCGCGAAAAAACTTTTCGTTCGTCAATTGATAGACGCGCACGCCCTGTTCGCCTTCACAGGCGTAGCTGAAGAGGCCGTTGTCAGGCCCGATGAAGAAGCAGCTCTGCGTGGCGATGAGGAGCGGGCGACGCGCCCCTCCGACGCCGGGGTCAACCACCGCGACGTGGATCGTCCCCGGCGGAAAACTCCTGTAAGCGGCGAGCAGTGTGAACGCGCCCGCACGTATGTCGTGCGCGGGAATCTCGTGTGTGATGTCAACGATCCGCGCGCGGTGGTTGACCGAGAGGATCGCGCCCTTCAATGCGCCGACGAAATAGTCGGCCGCGCCGAAGTCGGTCAGGAGCGTGATGATCATAAAGTTTCAGGTTTCAAGTTTCAGGTTTCAAGTTCAAGGCACGGAACCTTAAACCTCAGTCCCGAAACTTGAAACCTGAGATTCGAACTTTGTCAGTCCTGCAAACTTGAAACCTGAAACTTGAGACTTTATCGAATCCTCGTCTCGGTCGAGGTGCGGATCATGAGTTCCTGGCCGCGTTCGAGGCGCACGTCTTTGCCGCGCGAGGTGATCGCGCCGCCCGCGCCGATGCTGCCGCCGATGACCGCGCCGATGGCCGCGCCTTTGCCGCCGCCCGCAATCGCGCCGATGATTGCGCCGATGCCTGCGCCCGCGCCGACCTTCGTCACGTCGTCCTTCGTCGTGCTCTGGCCGCGCACGCCGCCCTCTTCGTCAACCTCGCTGACGTTGCCGGTCGAGCGGCCGACCACTTCGATGACCTGCGCGTTGAAGTTTGTGAAGCGACCGTCGGGCAAACTGATCTGCTCGAAGTCGAGTTGTAATTCGGCCGTTCCTCGCACCTTGCCCGCGCGCTTCACGCCCTTGACACGCCCCGTCACCTGCGCGCCCTCATACTCGGCCGGTTCGATGACGCGCGCCTCGAAGCGGTCGCCGCGCTGCGTCGCATCGGTCGAGAGATTGGTCAACAGTTCGACGCGCATGGTCGTGTCCATAGGGATGTCGAGCGTGCCGATCTGCCGGGGCGGCGCGCCGCCGCTGCGACTGGTTGAATCGCTGGCGCGTGAGTCCGTGGCCGAATCGGATGCATCGCGCGTGTCGCTCACGGGTTGCGCGCCCGCTGTGCCCTGCGCAGATGCGCCGCGCCGCGTGAGACCGGGCGGGACGATGGAATCGAAGCCCTGTCGGTCGAAGCCCGCGGCGTAGCCGATCTCGAAACCCTGTTGATAGCCGTCGCGGTAATCTTCCCGCGCGCCGTAGGCCGCGATGTAGGCGCGGTCGGCGCGCCCGTACTCTTCCTTGTTGCGAAAGTCGCGCGTGGCGCGTTCGATGGAATCGCGATAGCCCGCCTGATAGCCGTCGGAATAGCCCGTGCGATAACCGCGTTCGAGCGCGCCGGCCTGCTGCGTCGCTGCTACGGCATTCGCGTCGTCCGTGCCGGCGGCGGCGCGTGAGACCGAGGTCACGGGGAGGAGGACGGCGACGGCCAGCGCGAAGGACAAAGCGGCGGGCAAAAATCGTGTGCGGGTCTGCATATTTTCTCTCCTTAAAAATGTTCCGGCAAAAGGATTGCGGCTCGTCGCATCTGCATGCGCGCCGTCGGCGAATCAGGCGCGTCCGAGTTTCTCTCGACGGCCTATGCTAACACTTCGACCCGCCGCCGTGAATTGACTTTTGAAGCCGCTTGACCGCGCTTCCCTGCGCCGCTAGACTCCAAACGTGCCGCTCACAACATGCGCCAGACGGCTTTGGGAGAGAGTGTGTCGCCGATGGCGCGGAAAGCTGTCAGTTGCTTGTGATGTCCGGCGGCCGACTGTCAGTTGTCCGTTCGCTTTGTCAAAGCGTCGGTCGTCAACGGTCAGTTGTTCGATCAATTTTTTAGTAACGCCCTTGATGAACACCAAACAACCGGCTACTGACAACGGACAAAGCGCGAGTTTATCCATTTTATGCGGAGAGTTTATTTAGACAACAGTGCGACGACGCCGGTTGACCCGCGTGTCGTTGAGGCGATGTTGCCTTATCTGACGGAGAAGTTCGGCAACGCTTCGAGCGTCCACTTCTACGGGCAGGAGGCGCGCGTCGCGCTCGACCGGGCGCGGCGCGAAGTGGCCGCTTTGATCAACGCGCGCCCGAACGAGTTGGTCTTTCTCTCCGGCGGCACGGAGGCCAACAATCTCGCCATTCGCGGCATCGCCGAATCGGCCGTCGAACACGGGCGGCACATCATCACTTCGCAGATCGAACACTCGGCCGTGCGCGGCGTCTGCGACGCGCTGGAGAAACGCGGTTGGGAAGTGACGCGCCTGCCCGTCTACGGCGACGGCATCGTGCGCCTCGCAGACGTGCGCGCCGCGCTGCGCCCCGACACTGTGCTCATCACCGTCATGCTCGCCAACAACGAGATCGGCACGATCCAACCCGTCGCGGAGATCGGCGCGCTCGTGCGCGAGGAACGCGAGCGCGGCCGCAAGTATCTCTGGCTGCACACGGACGCCGTGCAGGCCGCAGGGCGCATGCCGGTTGACGTGGACGCGCTCGGCTGCGATCTGCTCTCGCTCTCCGCGCACAAACTCAACGCCCCGAAAGGCGCGGGCGCGCTCTACGTGCGGCGCAGCGTCAGGCTCACGCCGCAGGCAATCGGCGGCCATCAGGAACGCGAACGCCGCGCGGGCACGGAATCAGTCCCGCTCCTCGTCGCCTTCGGCATGGCGGCCGCGCTCGCGCGCGAAGAACTCGACGCGCGGATCACACACCTTCGCCGACTTCGCGATCAATTTGAAATTGGCGTCGAAGCGAAAGTCGCAGACATCGTGTTTAACGGCGACCGGGAGCAGCGCCTGCCGCACCTGTCAAACATCTCCTTCCGCTTCATCGAAGGCGAGGGCTTGCTCATCAATCTGGACATGCAGGGCGTTGCCGTCTCCACCGGGTCGGCCTGTTCCTCCGGTTCGCTCGAACCCTCGCCCGTCATACGCGCCCTCGGCCGCGACGACGAACTCGCGCGCGGCTCGATTCGTTTCAGCCTCGGCAAAGACACGACGGCCGAAGACATCGCCTACGTCCTCGAAGTGCTCCCGCGCGCCGTCGAAAACCTGCGTCGCCTCTCGCCCCTCTACCAGAAGTCGCTCGCCGGACGCGCCTGCGAAATCACGACCGCATGAGATATCAGTTGCAGGTTGCAGGTTTTAAATCTCAGGACTGAAGTTTGAGGTTCTGAAACTTGAAACCTGCAACCCGAGACTTGAAACTTAATCCCCCGATGCCCTACTCCGAGGACTTCAAAGATCATCTCGCCAACCCGCGCAACGCCGGCGAACTGGCGGACGCTAATGCAGTCGCCGAGTTGACCAACCCGGCCTGCGGCGACCGCCTTCGTCTGACGCTTCGCATTCTGGATGGCCGCATCGCCGCCGCGCGCTTCCTCGCCTACGGCTGCCCGCCCACGCTCGCCTGCGGCTCCGTGCTCGCCGAAATGCTCGAAGGCATCACCACCGTCGAGGCCGCGCGCATCACCCGCCAGCAACTCACAAAATCTCTCGGCGGCCTGCCCGCACGCAAAAGCCACGCCGCCGCCCTCGCCATCGAGACGCTCTACGCCGCGCTGAACACTTTACACACAAAATAGAGGCGGGGGGGGGG
>DASVPS010000349.1:0-6300 GCA_036389555.1 Pyrinomonadaceae bacterium | reverse complement strand
CCCGTAGGGACGATTGAATGTTCTTCACTATTCAATCGTCCCTACGGGACTTCCGGTAAAAGAGACGTTCACTTTCCCCGGTCATCAATGACCGGGCTATTATCAATTGTCCCTGCGGGACACAAACAAGATTTCAAATCTGTGATCTCAAATTTAGCTTGTCTTTCCTCTGTCCCCGGCGTCCTCACATGCCTGCGATGTTGAATGCTTTTCCGCCGCGCCTAATCCCAACCCACATTAAATCTTCTCGCCGCGCTTCCCCTGTGGCATACTCCGTCTCACCGTTCATCAAATCAATTTACTGGTCGCCTCCGGTCGCGCCGTGAGGCATTCGAGGAGGACATCATGGTTCAGAGCAAATCTTCCGGCGAAGTGCCGCGCCGGATGCTCGGTCGCACCGGGGTGGAAGTTTCCGCGCTCGCGCTCGGCGGCTCGCACATCGGCGAAACGAAGTCGAAGCGAGAGGCTTTGCAGATCGTCCGCGAGGCGATTGACGGCGGGATAGATTTCATGGATAACGCCTGGGAGTATCACGACGGGCGGAGCGAGGAGTTGATGGGCGAAGCTTTGCAACGGGGCTTGCGCCACAAAGTCTTCCTGATGTCGAAAGTCTGCACGCACGGGCGCGACCGCAAGACGGCCATGCGCCAACTCGAACAATCCCTGAAACGGCTCCGCACAGACTACCTCGACCTCTGGCAGGTTCACGAAGTCATCCACGACAACGACCCCGACCTGCACTTTGCCACAGGCGGCGTCATCGAATCTCTCGCACAGGCGCAGCGCGAAGGCAAAGTTCGCTTCGTAGGTTTCACCGGCCACAAAGACCCCGCCATTCATCTCAAGATGCTCGCGCACGATTACCCGTTCGACACCTGTCAACTGCCGCTCAATCCTTTCGACGCCACCTTCCGCAGTTTCGAGCAACAGGTCTTGCCCGAACTACTCAGGCGCGGCATCGCCCCGCTCGGCATGAAGAGTCTGGGCGGCAGCGGTGACGCGGTTAAAACACGCGCCCTCA
Source organism: Pyrinomonadaceae bacterium (assembly GCA_036389555.1). Classification (GTDB taxonomy): domain Bacteria; phylum Acidobacteriota; class Blastocatellia; order Pyrinomonadales; family Pyrinomonadaceae; genus JAIVJZ01. Next base: position 5,279 of record DASVPS010000349.1, on the reverse strand, counting down.
CGGCGGCAGAGGCTTTGCGCTATGCGATGAGTCTCCCCGTCGCCTCGACCGTCTCCGGCATCGACTCGCTCAAAGTGCTCCGGCAAAATCTGCGCATCGCGCGCGCGTTCACCCCTATGTCCGGCGAGGAGATGCAAGCCCTGCGCACGCGCTGTGCCGCGGATGCCGCCGACGGCCACTTTGAACTCTACAAGACCTCCAAAAAATACGACGGCTCGCCCGGACGCAAACAGCACAAGTTTCCTTCCGAAGAGGAACTCGCCGCCTGAACGGTTGAGCCCGCCGTCCTTCTACTGCGTCGAATTGTTCAACCGTCTCGCGCCCGCTCATCTGCCGTGCGTCCGTCTGTGTTGCGCTGCCGTGTGACATCTAACTCTTGCGCAGACGCACATACTGAAGGAGATGATCCTGACACTCGATGTCGCAAGCGCCTCTCACCTTCGCGGTGTGACGTGAGCCGCCCTTCCCCGCTACAATGCCCTGCATGAAACAGGACGACAGCGAACCGGACGGCAGGCCGGACGCCCCGCCGACGGGCGACATGAGCGCCGAGGAGTTTCGCCGCCACGGCCACGCGCTCATCGATTGGATCAGCGACTATTTCACGAACATCGAAGACCGCCCCGTGCTCGCGCAGGTCAGGCCGCGCGATTTGATCGAGCAACTACCCGAAGCGCCGCCCGCCACGGGCGAACCAATGGACGCCATTCTCGCCGACGTGGATCGCTTGATCGCGCCCGCGCTCACGCACTGGAATCATCCTTCGTTCTTCGCCTACTTCGCCACCTCGACCTCTGCGCCCGGCATCTTCGGCGAACTGCTCTCCGCCGCCTTCGACGTGAAATCGCTCTTGTGGCGCACCGCGCCCGCCGCCGCCGAACTCGAAGAAGTCGCGCTCTCGTGGCTCCGGCAGATGCTCGGCCTGCCCGCAGAGTTCGCGGGCGTCATCTACGACACGGCCTCCGTCTCCAGCCTCCACGCCATCGCCGCCGCGCGCGAACATCTGAATCTGGACATCCGCGAGCAGGGCTTGAGCGGTCGCACAGACCTCCCGCTCCTGCGCGTCTATGCTTCCGAACAGTCGCACTCTTCGATTGACAAGGCGGCAATCGCGCTCGGCCTCGGCCAACGCTCGCTCCGCAAAATTCCGGCGGACGCTGAATTTCGCATGGACTCGGACGCCCTCGCCCGCGCCGTCGCGGAAGACAAACAGAACGGCCTCGTTCCCTTCTGCGTCGTCGCCACCGTCGGCACGACCTCGACGACGAGCATCGACCCGGTCGCACGCATCGCCGACATCTGTGAACAACACGGACTCTGGCTGCACGTCGATGCGGCTTATGCAGGCTCGGCCGGCATCGTGCCCGAACTGCGCCCGCTCGTCCTCGACGGATGCCACCGCGCCGACTCGCTGACGCTCAACCCGCACAAGTGGCTCTTCACGCCCTTCGATCTCTCCGTCCTCTACTGCCGCCGCATCGAAGTGCTCCATCGCGCCTTCTCGCTCGTTCCCGAATACCTGCGCACGCCCGCCGCCGAAACCGCGGGCGTGCGCAACGGCGCGGACTACGGCGTCCAACTCGGCCGCCGCTTCCGCTCCCTCAAGCTCTGGATGATCCTGCGCTACTTCGGCCACGACGGACTCGCCGCGCGCATCCGCGAACACTGTCGCCTCGCACGCCTCTTCGCCTCCTGGGTGGCTGATTCGCCGGACTGGGAACTGCTCGCGCCCGCGCCCCTGAGCGTCGTCTGCTTCCGCGCACGCCCCGCCGCCGAAGACGAGTCCGACGACAACGCACGCGCCGCGCGTCTCGATGCCTTGAACGAACGCCTCCTGCACGCCGCCAACTCAACCGGCTCGCTCTTCATCTCCCACACGCGCCTGCACGACCAATTCACCCTGCGCCTCGCCGTCGGCAACATCCGCACGACCGAGGAACACGTCCGCCGCGCATGGGAACTCTTAAATGAACAGGTCGCGCTCCTCACCTAGTCCTTGCTTCTTTGCGCCTTTGCGCCTTTGCGTGAGATAAATTCCATGCATGAAAATGAGATCGCCAAAGAGACCGTCAACGCTGCTTACAAAGTCCACACAACTCTTGGCCCCGGCCTGCTCGAATCGGTTTATGAAGCGACCCTGGCCTATGAGTTAAGCAAAAGACACATTGATGTAGCCCGACAACAACCCATCCCGGTCATTTATGAATCCGTCCACATGGATATAGGATTTCGGGCAGACTTGATTGTGGGAGGCTTGGTTATTGTCGAATTGAAGTCTGTGGAGATGGTTGCTCCGGTGCATAAAAAGCAGCTACTAACTTACCTGCGTCTTGCTGATAAGCGACTCGGATTGTTGATTAATTTCGGTGCGGAGTTGATTAAAGATGGCATTACTAGAGTGGTTAATCGTCTATAGAGATTTCACGCAAAGACGCAAAGGCGCAAAGAAGAAAAGCGTCGTGGCTAAAGGACAGGCTGCGACAATCTCGCTTCTCTTTATTTGCGTCATTCTCTTATTCAGCGCACATGCTTCTTTTGCGCAGCGGCGCGGGATGACGCCCGCCGACACTCTGCGCGTGGCGAACGTCTCGGAGGCGCAGATCGCGCCGGACGGAAGCGCGGTCTGTTATACGGTCTCGAACGTGGAAGGCAACGCGACGCGCGCGTCGCTCTGGTGCGCGCAACTCGGAGACGAGCGCATCGTGCCTGCGGCGCAGCCGCGTCGAACGCCGCAACAAGTTCTCGGCGGCGACTGGAACATCTCGCGCCCGCGCTGGTCGCCCGATGCGCGGCGGCTCGCCTTCGTCGCCACGCGCGGCGAACAGAGCGGCATCTGGGTGATGTCGCCGCGCGGCGAACGCGCACAGCAACAGCCGCGCTTCGTCGCGCCTGTGCGCTCCACCAATTTTCACATTCCTTACGCGGGCGAGTCCTTCGTCTGGTCGCCCGACAGCCGCCGCCTCGCTTACATCAGCGCGACGGAGGAAGCACAGGACACTACAGCCGCTTCAACTTCCGCCACGACGGCAGCCGACCGCGCCGGGCGCGACGACCCGCGCCTCGTTGATCGCATCCAGTACAAATCGCGCACAGCCTTCTCCGACAATTTGCGCACGCACGTCTGGCTCGTGGATGTGGACGAACCCTCTACGCCGCGCCAACTGACTTCCGGCCAATATTACGATCACGCGCTCAGTTGGAATCCGCGCGGCGACGAGATCGCTTTTCTCTCGAATCACGAACCCGACCCGGACGCCGTCAACAACTCGGACATCTTCGCCGTCTCGACCGATGGGCGCGTGCGTCGCCTGACGGAGACGCGCGGCTGCGAGTATGAACCCGCCTGGTCGCCCGACGGTAAGTGGATCGCCTACACGGCCACGACGCGCGACGTGACGACCATTGACAGCGTGGCCGAAGACGCGCACGTCTGGGTGATTGATGCGGCGGGCGGCGGCGCGAAGGCGCGCGAACTCACCGCCGCGCAGGATCGACGCGCGCGTTCGCCCCGCTGGTCGCCCGACGGCGCGGACATCTTTTTCCTCGCCGGTGACAGGGGCGCGACCCTGCTCCACCGCGTCGCCGCGAGCGGCGGGCAAGTCTCCAGCGTCCTGCTCCAACGCGAGCCGCAAGCGACGCTCGCACCTCTTCCCCAACCCGCACAAGTGCCGCGAATTCAAATCGGCAATTTCAGCATCGGACGCCGCGCCCTGTTGCCCGCCGCGTCGGGCGACACGTTAACTTCGGGCATCATCGCCCTGACGCTCAGCGAGCCGCTCACACCCGCGACCCTTTGGGTCGGCGTGCCTTCGCGTACGAAGACCGGCGCGCTCATCCGTCTCGTCGCGGCGCACCACACGGAGTTCATGCGCCAGTTCGCGCTCTCCGAGCCGGAGGAGTTGAACTTCAGGAGCGCCGACAACACGCGCGTGCAGGGCTGGCTGATGAAGCCCCTGAACTTCCGCGAGACGGAACGCTACCCGCTCATCCTCGCCATCCACGGCGGGCCGCACGGCATGTACGGCTACGGTTTCAACGCCGCCTTTCAGGCTTACGCCGCGCGCGGCTACGGCGTCCTCTTCATCAACCCGCGCGGCTCAACGGGCTACGGGCAGAAGTTTTCCGACGGCACGCTCAGGGAATGGGGCGGCGGCGATTATCGCGACCTGATGGCGGGCGTGGACGAAGCGCTGCGCAAATTCCCCTGGATCGACCGCGGGCGCATGGGCGTTACGGGCGGCAGCTACGGCGGCTTCATGACCAACTGGATCATCACGCAGACGACACGCTTCCGCGCCGCCGTCGCGAGCGCGTCCGTGTCGAACCTCGTCAGCTTTTACTCCACGTCGCTTTATCAGGATTTGATCCACGCGGAGTTTGGCGGCTTCCCGTGGGACGATTATGATCTGCTGTGGCGTTGGTCGCCGCTGCGCTACGTGCGCGCCGTCGAAACGCCGACGCTGTTCATCCACGGCGAGTTGGACAACGACATACACATCACGCAGGCCGAGGAGATGTACATGGCCTTGCGCCGCCGCGGCGTCGAGACCGTGCTCGCACGCTATCCACGCGAAGGCCACGGCTTCCGCGAACCGCGCCACCGCGAAGATGCGTTGGAGCGAACGCTCGCATGGTTTGATAAATATCTGAAATGAGAATGCAGAATTCAGGAGTCAGAAGTCAGAAGAAAGCGTTATGCTACCTTCTTTGATTCTGACTCCTGAATTCTGACTCCTGACTCCTGAATTCTGCTTATGCTTACACACATAGTCATCTGGAAATACCGCGCCGAGGCCACTGCGGCGGAGCGCGAGGAACACGTGGCGCGGCTGCGTCGTCTGCCGAATTTCATCCCGCAGATCGAGAGCTTCTCGGTCGGCTTCGACGTGTTGAAGTTGCCGCGCTCTTACGACGTGGGACTCGTCGCCGTCTTCCGCGACCGTGCGGGGCTGGACGTGTACACGGATCATCCCGAACACGTGCTCGTCGCCGTCTACGGGCGCAGCCTCTCGGAGCACATCGCGTCGGTTGATTTCGAGAGCGCGGATTGAGCGAGCGTGTGCCGGAAGATGAGAGCGTCGGCGGCGGGAACGCGCCGCGACGAGAAAGTCCCGCGCGGCCTGAGAGGGCTGCCCGGCCGATCACGATGAAACGTCTGTTGAAACTACTGGCGGTCGTCATCCTCGTCGCGCTCGCGACGCAGACGCCGTTGATCTACCGGCGTTATCAACTCGCACGCCTCGACGCGAAGATTCGGGAGTTGAACGGCTACCGCGCCG
>DASVPS010000348.1:0-23431 GCA_036389555.1 Pyrinomonadaceae bacterium | reverse complement strand
CCAATCAATAAAAAGCGGGCGAGCCGAAACTCGCCCGGCAGGAGTTACCATCATGCGAAAGATTCTGAGCCTCGTCTTCTCCGTCATCCTGTTGCTCTCGGCCGTCGCCGCCATTTCGGGCGCGAGCGACATGCACGAGTACGCGCCGATTCAGGAGAAGAAGATCAATTACAAGGATTGGACGTTCAAACGAATAGGGACGGGCGAGCCGGTGAACCTGCGCGGGTGGTCGAAGGGGAAGAAGCTCGTGCTCGTCGTCTATCTCGCGCCGTGGTGCAACAACTGGAAGATGGAAGCCCCTGTGGTCGAACGTCTCTACACCAAATATAAAGCGCAGGGCTTCGACGTGATCGGCGTGAGCAACTACGGGACGGAGCGCGACCAGCAGATTCACTTCAAGGACAAGACGCCGCCTTACACCGTGGTCATTGAATCCGACACGCGCGAGGCGCGCGACCAGACGACGCACTACGCCTACCGGCAACTGACGGGCGACGCGCGCAAGTGGGGTTCGCCCTACAACATCTTCCTCGTCCCCGAAAAGCTCAAACGCGAGGGCGACGTGCTGACGGAGAAGGCCTGGATCACGAACGGCGAACTCATCGAAGACGAAGCCGAGCAGTTCATACGCAAGCGTCTCGGTTTGAAGGAAGAGAAGAAGGAAGAGAAGAAGGAAAAGAGCGACGAGAAAGCAGCCGCGCAAACTTAGAAGCTGTTTGAAAAGTACACTTGTTTTTGTCCCGTAGGGACAATTGAGATTTTTGTCCCGGAGGGACAATTGATAATAGCCCGGCCATTCATGGTCGGGGAGCGTGAATGCGTCTTTAACAGAGAGTCCCGGAGGGACGATTGAATGTTCTTACAGATTCAATCGTCCCTCTGGGACTCTCTCATTATGTTGCAACTTATTCCCAGCGATAAATCGCTCTCGCTATTATCAATCGTCCCTGGCGGGACTCTTTCGAACTGCTTCTTGGGCGGACGCCACATCCGGCGAAAGCGCGTTTTGAGAGCGCGGCTAAAAAGATGTCGAAGTCACGTTGTCTTAGTTCACTCTGATCACAACATCGTTGCGGCTGTTGGCGCCGTCCGTCGTGCGCAGGACGACCGACGGCGTGCCGAGCACGTTGTCGGGCAGGCGCAGGTTGATTTGATCGAGGCCGGGGAAGTCTGCGCTTGCGCCCGCGTATTCAACGACGGCCGCGCGCCCGCCAACGGTGGCCGTCAAGGGCACGCCGCGCCGCCAGCCCGTGCCGAAGAGCGCGATGACCGAAGGTTGATTGTCGAAGCGCGCGGGGAAGGGGCTGCGCGTGTAGCGCAGGCCGGACGCGAGCAGCGCGACAGCCTCGCCCGCGCCCGTGCCGTTCAAGGTGAACAATCCGGGGTTAGTGTTCGCTACAACTACGTCTTCCGCCGCGATGACGCGCCCGTCCACGGAGAGGACGACGGAGCGCGTGCCCGTTCCTACAAAATCCGGCACGTAGATGTTGACCTGATTGTCGGCGAACGAATGGACAGGCACGCTCGCGCCTTCAATCGTGACGCGCACGCCGCGCCGCACGGCCTCTGTTGCAGACGCGCCGCGCAGCCCCTCTGTAAGTCCCGCGCCGGAGATCGTGCCGAGACCATCGCGCGTCGCGTTGCCGCGCATGCTCGCGCTGTTGGTGAGCGAGAGCGTGGCGACGGGTTTGAGCGTCGTGTCCGTGCCGAAGGCGAGGCCGGTCAGGGCTTGCGAGACCGGGTTGTCGGCCGCGACGTAGAGCGCGCCGTCGCGCAGCACGCCGTTCAAGGCCGGGTCGGGGAAGGCGTCAACGACGGGCGCGCCGCCATTGCCCCCGTCGCTCGTCTTGTCGCTCGCGCCCATCGCGTCTTCGACGACGTAGACCGTGCCCTCTCGGTCAACCGAGAGACCATGCAGGATCAAATTGTTGTCTATCGAGAGACCTTCGACGACGACCTCCTCCGTGTCTGCGAAGCCGTTCGCGTTCGCGTCGTAGAGCGCGAGCATGACGGTGTTGTTGCCGTTGGAGTGTGAGAAGACGACGCCGCGCGAATTGGCGGCGATGTCGAGCGGCGCGTCGTTGGAGAATTGATAGGAGTAGTAGGGCGCGGGGTCGAGCGTGTCGGGCATGCCGTCGCGGTCGTAGTCGCGTACGATGCGCAGTTCGTTGGAATCGAAATCGGCGATCAGGAGTTCACCGGAAGGCAACAGCGCGAGCGCGTTGGCGTTGTTGATCTGCCCGCTGCCGGGGGCGACGAGCACACGCGAGAAGTCTATGCTGCCGAAGATGTTGAAGGTGACGAGGACGACGCCCGCCGTCGGTTCGTTGTCGGGGTCTGCGGCGTCTTTGTAGTTGTAGTAGCCGCTGGAAGAGACGATGACGAACTCGCGACCGTGCCGCGACGTGCCGGCGATGATGGAGGCCGCCGAGGACAGGCCGAACGCGCTGTAGAGATCGTGAGAGCGCGAGGCGAAACCGGCGCAGGCCGAGTCGCGCTGGAAGTCCAGGTTCGAGTCGAAGCCGAGGCCGAGCACGCCGATGGGGCGGTCGTCCGCAGGGCTGAGCGTGCCGCGGTCGTCAATCGCCGAATAGACCTGATAGCGCGTGCCGGAAGTGCCGACGGCCACATCGAACGCGCCGCCGCAGGTGTCGAAGGTGGCGCGCTCGTCGGCTTCGAGGTCGGAGTCCGCGTCGGCGAATTGTTCGAGCGAACCGGCGGACGAAGTGGTGCTCAGTTGCGACGTGTGCAGGATGCGTCGAGGCGACGTGCCCGGCCGGATGCGCGCGTCGAGCAATGCACGAGCGGAGGCGTCGCCGCCGATGTTGGGAGCGTTCTTTGAACCAGCCGCGGGAGCGTTCTTTGAAGAGGCGGCGGGTCGCAAGGCGGTCGTCGCAATCGGGCGGCGCGCGTTGTGCGTGTTTCCGCTCGCGATGCGCGAATTGGTGCGCGGGCGTGTGCGTGTTGCGGAGACTTCGCCGCCCTGCGGCATGTGTCCGCCGGGGCGCGCGGCGAGGGTGGTTTTCGCGTTGCGCGTTCTGGCGGCGAGGGCGCGGCCGAGGTCTGGGCGGAAAATTTTCGCGTGCGAAGTTTGCGCGCTCGTCACCGTCATTAACGTGGCGAAGAGATACGCGCCGAGCGTGAGCGCGATGATGAGCACGACGAAGCGCAGTCCGAGGCGTGCGTAAGACATGGGGGCGTTCCTTTCCTTGCTCTTGCAAACGAAATGTTCGGGGCGAGACGGCAAACGTGTCGTTCGGGGAGAAGGATTGTGGCCGCAGGCGCGCGGCGACGGACGGGCGCGGCGGCAACTTCGCAGGTTGGCGGCCGGGAGAGGTTGGGTTGTCTCTCTCTGGCGGCGTGAGACTTGAGTCTCACGCCGCCAGAGAGAAGTGTTTGAAGACCGGCTCAGCGCGGGACTTAGCGCGGGACTTAGCGCGGATCGTCGGGTTTCCCTTTATTCTGCGACGGGCGCGGGACGTACACCTCGCGTGGCGGGTCGGGGCGACGCTCCTCGCGCGGAGGCGGCGGCGCAGGACGTTCTTCACGCGGGGGCGGCGGCGCGGGGCGTTCTTCACGCGGCGGCGGGGCTGGACGCTCCTCGCGCGGCGCAGAGCGTTCGGGGCGCGGCTGCTCCGGTCTCTCTTCGCGTTGCGACTTTCTATCCTCGCGCATTTCGGGACGCGGGCGATAAACCTCCGGTGCGGGGCGCTCGCGCTCGACCGGCTTCATTCGCTCCTCACGCGCTTCGTCGCGCGGCGGACGCACCGGACGATAGACGGGCTGCGCCGCGTTGTCGTCGTTCGGCCGTTCAGCGGGTTTCACTTTGCGTTCGGGACGATCACCGTCGTTGATGTTGGGGCGCGGGCGCAACGTCCCTGTGTCCGGGTCTGCGGAGCGATTGGGACGCTTCATGGCGGGCACGCCCGTCGTGGTGCCGTCATTGCCGCCGCCGCTCGTGTTGTCGCGCGTGTCGGGGATGCGTATGGGGCGCGCCGGTCGCGCCACTGCGCCCGTGCCGCGTTCGCCGTTGTCGCCGATTGTTCTGCCATTGCCACGCTCGCCGGTGCCATCGCCGATGCGCATGGTGTCGTCGTCGCTCTTCTGGATTTTGCGTGGCTCGCGGTTGTTGTAGATGCGACCGCGCCGCAGTTCCTCGTCGAGCGCGAGGCCGGGGCGGCGCACGGCCGCGCCCGTCTTGCGTCCGTCCGAAATGCTCGCGGCCGGGTCGGCCGGATTGCGTATGACGAGCGTGCCGCCCTTCATGCGCTCGCGCGGAAACGGAGTTTGACTGTTGTTGCCGCCTCCGCCGCCCGCGACGAGATCGGAGCGCGTCGGGCGAAGCGGCAGAGTGCCACTCACCGGCGCGGTCGTGATGGCGCGCAGGGCGAGTTCTTTGGTCGCCGGGCGCGGGCGCAGCCCCTTGCCGAATTCGCGCGCGGGCACGGTCGTCACGGCCTGCTGGTAGATCGGGTTGACGCGATCCAGATTGGCAGTGCGCAGTTGTTCCACTGCGCGGTTGCGTGCGCGACGGAAGAAATTCGAGCGCGGGTCGCGCTGGTGATAGCCGAGCGGATACCAGCAGATGTTATCGCCGTAGCTGCCGTCGAAGGTGACGAAGGCGACGAGCGCGGGTCGCCACCAACTGCGGCGGCCGTAGTGCGCGTAGCCGCGCGGTGCCCAGCCCCAGTAATTGTTGACGTAGACCCAGCGCCCGTAGTGATAGGGTGCCCAGCCCCAAGGCTCGTCGCCCACCCACGTCCAGCCGTAATGCGGAAGCCAGCGCCAGGTGCCGTAACGATAAGGTGCCCAGTTGTGATAGTTGTTGATGACCGTCACGTGCGGACGCCACACGTAGCCGTATTCGCTTGTCCTGACCCAATCGCCGTAGACGTCTAGTTCTTCCGCGCCCCAGATGTAGTTGTCGTAGTAGCGGTCGCGGCTGTCGTGGCGCAGGCGCGCGGCGAGATAGCTTTCGCGTTCCTCAACCCACGTGTCCCAGTTGTCGGAGGAGCGCGTGCCGGAGAGTTCCCAGTCGCCGTCTTCCGCGGAATTGTTGTAGACGAGTTCGGCGCTGCGGCCATCGCGCAGGGTGAAGCCGGAAGTTTCGGAATAGAGGCGCGCGCGCCCGCCGTCGCGCACCGTCACGCGGACGTTGCCGTTCTGCGCCACGTCGAGGCGATACGATCCTTTTTGCTCGGCGGCCAGCGTCGTCTTCGGCGCGTCGATCTCGAAATACTCGCGGTCTTTGTCGAAGCGCGCGAGGCGCAACGTGGCCGTGCCTTCGGGCAAACTGAGCGCGACGCCTTCCTCGCGCAGCGTCACGATGTCGAGCGTGGCGTATTCGCCGAGGCGCACGAAGTTGCGCGCGTCAATTTGAATTTCGACGCGCGCGCCCGCGCCCGTGGCGAGGCGGTCGCCTTCAACGAGCGGGAGGTTCAAAGTGGCCTTCTCCCATTCTGTGTTGCCCGCGCGGCGCAAACTCACGTCGCCGCTGAGCAGGCTGACGCGCACGACGCGCGCCGTCTCTTCATAGCCGGCGTCGTCAATTTCTTCGTCGAACGACGACGAGGCGGCGCTCGTGCTGTTGGCAGCAAAGATGTTCGGGGTCGTGGCGAGAAATGTGAAAAGGAGAGAAAGGGAAGCGAGTGTCAGGGACGTTTTATTGTAGCGCATGGCGCTGACTCCTTTTTGGGACTGGACGGGACAAGAGAGAAATTCCTCCACCTGTAGACGCGCACGCCGAAGAGAGCGTTACACTCCAACTTCGCGGGCACGACGGGCGAGAAAAAGCTGTGCGAGGGCTTCTTCAACCTGTGTTAGCAGCACTGCGCCGAAGCAAAGCACGTGCCCACGTTTGCGCCGAGCGGGACGGCCGAGCATAACACGCCGTTTTCCGGGGAAATCCGGCGACCGCACGCCCACCCGCAACCGAGATAGTGCAGCCGCAGCACTATTTGGTATGTGATGCGACGAACAGGCGACCATCTTTTGGAATGCCACGCGCGCGGATCGCGGGGCGGTCTGGAAAATTTTATTCCTCACGCCGATCCGGCGTATCATGTCGAACTGAGCCGTGAGCCGAGACGCGATTCCGGCATCATCCGAACGCCCCCGGCGCACGCCTTTACTGCTCAAGAAGCGAAAACTGCGCGGCCTGTTTTGAAAGGATATTAACATGGCGTCATTGCCAGACTACTACCTGAGTCCGGAAGAGTATCTAACGATTGAACGCCGGGCGGAATACAAAAGCGAATATGTAGACGGCGTGATATACGCGATGGCGGGCGGCAGCGAGCGTCATAATCTGATCGCGGCCAACCTTATTATCGCGATTGGCGCGCAGCTTAGAGATCGCCCCTGTCGAATTTATCCGAGCGATTTGAAAGTGCGCGTGGCGAATTCCGGACGGTTTTTCTACCCCGATGTCTCCATCGTTTGTGGCGAAACCCAATTTGCGGACGACGAGCGAGATGTGGTTCTTAATCCGGTCATTATCGTGGAGGTTTTGTCTGAAAGCACGGCCGCGTTTGACCGTGGGAAAAAATTCCAGTCTTACCAGCAGATCGAATCCTTAAGGGAATACCTGCTGGTGTCGCAGGACGAATATGTGGTCGAACATTTTCTCAGACAGGACGACGGCCGCTGGCTTTATACGAAGGCCGCAGGGCTGGAGGAAGCCATCGCGCTCCCGGCCGTGCAATGCGAACTGGCGTTGAGTGATGTCTATCGCAAGGTGGCGTAGATGAGCTGTTCGGCGGCTCGGACGGCCTCTTGAAATTTAGTCGCAAATTTTTTTCACCCGCATTTTTACAGGGTTTTACTGATTTTTGTTGGTGGCGTTGCCGCTCACCTCAAGTTTTCCTCAAGTCTGTTTTTTATATTGGCAACAGTTCGACGGACGCTTGGGGCCGTTGAAAGAGATTTGCGAGGGAAGAGGTGCGAAAGCGCGTCTCGACCGCTTCGGTGGACACCAGGGCTCGGGTCATCGCGGGGCGGTTTTGGGACACGCGGCATCTCAGGCAAGAAGCCGTCATAAATTGCGCGTCAGCAAAAGGGGATGATGGTTCGCGCTTCTTCGCAAAGGTTGGCCGCCGACGTTGGGGGATGTCGGCGGCCAACTTTTTTTGCCCGTCCGGCGCGCGGATTGACAGACTCTTCGAGCAAACTATACTCAACGCTATGAAAGTTCCGCAGTTCAAATTGCTCGGCTTCAAGCGACCACGCGAAGTTGCCCTGCCCGCGCTCGGCAAGTTGGAGCGCGAGGTGATGGACGAGGCGTGGCGCCACGGGCAGGTCAGCGTGCGCGATGTCCACGAGCACCTCGAAGGGCGCGTGGCCTACACCACCCTGATGACGACGCTCGACCGCCTCTACAAGAAGCATCTGCTCGACCGGACAAAGAGCGGGCGCGCTTTTCTGTATGCGCCGCGCGTGTCGGCGGCCGAGTTGGAGCAGGGCATCGCCGAAGACGTGATTGACGCGCTGCTCGGCGGCGCGGCCGAGCCGGTGCTGGCCTGCATCGTGGACGCCGTCGGCGAACGCGACCGCGAACTGCTGGACGAACTCGAACGCCTCGTGCGCGAGAAGCGGAAAGAACTGCGGCGCGCTTGAAGGGTTGCGCCCGCTCTGCCGGGAGGAGTCACGGATGTACAACTTGCTCGGATTGTGCCTCGCGCTGGCCGCGCTGCTCTCGATTAATCTGCTGTCGACCTGCTTGAGCATCGCCCTCTGGCGCGCGCTCAGAGGCACGCTCGGACGCCGCTCGGCTGCGGCGCAGGCGCAGGTCTTGCTCTATTTGCGTCTGCTGCCGTTTGCGTGCGCGCTTCTGTTCGTCGGCGGCTTCATCGTTCCCGCCTACCTGCACCACGAGCCGCACCCGACGGACGAAGTGGTGAGCCTCAAACTCGCGCTCTTCGCTGCCTTCTGTGTTGCCGGTCTCGCGCTCGCCGCCTGGCGCGGCCTGCATTCGTGGCTCGCCACGCGCCGCCTCGTCGCCGATTGGCTCGGCCACTCTGAACCCGTCGAACTCGCGGGCGTCGGCCTTCCCGTCTATCGCCTGCAACATCGCTTTCCGGTGATCGCCGTCGTCGGCGTCGCGCGCCCGCGCCTGTTCATCGCCGCACACTTGTTCGACGAGTTGAGCGCCGAAGAGTTGCGCGCGGCCGTGATGCACGAGCACGGCCACCTCGCGGCGCACGACAACCTGAAGCGCGCCACCCTGCGCGCCTGTCGCGACGTGTTGATGCTCGTGCCCGCCGGACGCACGCTCGACAATGCCTGGGTCGAACGCTCCGAGGCGGCGGCCGACGAACACGCGGCGCACGCGGGCGGCGCGCCCGTCGCGCTCGATCTGGCCTCCGCGCTCGTCAAGATCGCGCGGCTCGTGCCCCCGCACGCTTCACCTCGAATGCCCGCCGGCGCGTTCCTCGTCGGCGACCACAGCACGGGCAGCCTCGCCTGGCGCATTCAACGCCTCGCGGGTCTGGCGACGAACGAAACTCCGCCGCCCCACACGTCGAACGCCGCTTTGAATTATGCGCTCGCGGGTGCGCTCGCCGCGGCGCTCGTCGTCTCGGCCACGGCCTCCTTCAGTCAACCGCACGTCCTCGCTCCGCTGCACGGCGCGCTGGAACACGTCGTCACCGCGCTCAAGTAAACGATTCATCGGCCGAACTCCCCGGCGCGCAAACTACGATGGCTGGTAGTAGGTAAACACCGAGTGTAGTCTGGTCGCGGACAAAAGCTTTCAAACCCTCCGATCACAAGGCGATTCGAGTTAATGAGAAGACATATCATCTCGCTGGCGGGCGCGCTCGCCCTCGCGCTATTCCTCGCGACTTCTCCCGGACTCGCCGGGGCGGCGCAGTCGCAAGGCGCGCGCGGCAGTATTTCCGGTATCGTCCGAGACCCTTCCGGCGCAATCGTCGTAGACACAGAAGTGTCGCTCGTCAACGCGCAGCAGGCCGTGTTGCGCGACACGAAGACCGATGCCGAAGGCCGCTTCCGGTTCATAGACGTTCCCGTCGGCTCCTACGCGATCACGATCTCACGTCCTGATTTTGGCCGCCGGCGCGAGGCGGTGCAGGTGACGGCGGGAAGCACGGCGGAGTTGAGCGTCGTGTTGCAGCCGAGTCTGGCGGGTGAGCAGGTGACGGTGACGGCGGAGGCCGGGCAGGTCTCCGACGCGCGCAACACCGCGCAGCCGATCAACGTCATCAGGGAAGAGGAGATCGTCGAGCGTGCGGCTGAAGTCATTGCGCAGGTGGTGGATGAGGAGCAGGGAGTCAACTTGCAGCGCACGAGTCCGTCCTTGAGCGCCGTCTTCGTGCGGGGCTTGACGGGAAGAAACGTCGCCGTCTATGTGGACGGCGTGCGCTACACGACGAGCGCGCAACGCGGCGGCGTCGGCACGTTCTTCAGCCTGATCGAGCCTTCGAGCCTTGAGTCGGTCGAAATCCTGCGCGGGCCGAACAGCTCGCAGTATGGCTCGGACGTGCTCGGCGGCGTCGTCAACTTCATCTCGCGCGCGCCCGTTTATGGCAGCGACGAAGAGTGGCACGGCAACGCGAACGTCTTCTACACGTCGCCGACCAACGGCTTCGGCGGCAACACCATGCTGACCTACGGGACGCGCCGCTACGGCCTGCTCTTCAACCTGAACGCGCGCCGCATCAACCGGCTGCGCCCCGGCGGCGGGCTGGACTCGCACGCCGCCGTGACGCGCTTTCTCGGCATCCCCTCGGACGTGCTCGGCGAGCGCTTGCCCGACACGGCCTTCACGCAGTACGGCGGACTGCTGCGCACCAGCTTCAACCTCAACGACACGACCCAGTTGCTCCTGAGTTACGCGCGCAACCATCAGGACGGCGGGCGGCGCTACGATCAGTTGTCGGGCGGGGACGGCAACCTCATCGCCGACCTGCGCAACCTGATGAGCGACCTCTTCTACGCGCGCGTCGTCAAACAGAATCTAGGCTTCTTCGATAACAGCCAGTTCACCTTCTCCTACAACGGGCAGCGCGAGGAGCGCATCAATCAGGGCGGGCAGGGCAACCCGCTCGCCGCCATCACCAACCAGCGCGAACGTACGAACGTCTTAGGCTTCAACTTCCACCTCGACAAGCGAGTCAGCGAGAACAACACGCTCACCGTCGGGGCGGACGTGTACCGCGACAAGATCAGCGCGCCGGCCTTCACCACCGACCCCGTGACGAGGGCGGTCGTGCCTTCGCGCCCGCGCATCCCGAATGGCGCGCGCTACCTGTCCTACGGCTTCTTCGTGCAGGACGTGTTGACGGCCATCCCCGACCGGCTGCGCCTGAGCGGCGCGCTGCGCTACAGCGTCGCGTCTTACAAGTCGCGCGCCGCGAACGCGCCGGTCGTCGGCGGCCTCCCGCTCTTCCCCGACGACAGCCAGCGCTTCGACGCCCTTTCGGGGCGCATCGGCGCGGTCTTGAACGTCGGCCGCGGCTTCGACATCGCCGGGAAATACACGCGCGGCTTTCGCGCCCCGAACACGACCGACCTCGGCATCATCGGACTCGTCGGCACGGGCTTTGAAGTTGACGCGGCCACCGCCGCCGGGCTTGGCGGCTTTATCGGCACGACGGCTCTTGGAGACGCCGTATCGAGCGGCATCCCCGTCGAACGCCTCGGCCCCGAAAAAAGTGACAGCTTCGACCTCAGCTTCCGCTACACACACACGCGCTTCCGCGCCGAGTTGACGGGCTTCACGAATAAACTGTCCGACGTCTATTTCGATCAGGCGCTCGTCCTGCCGCCGGGAGCGGTGGGGCGATTTTTGGGGAGTGAGCAGATCATCAGGCAGAACGCCAACGGCCTCGTCTTCGTGGCCGCCGCCACGAACCCCGTGCTGGTGCGCGTCAACTACGACGACGCGCGTTTCAACGGCGTGGAGTTCGACACCGACGCGCGCCTCGGCCGCGACTTTACAACCCGCGCCAACTTCACCTACATCCGCGCCCACAGCCTGCTCAACGGATTGCCGCCGAACGTCGAGGGCGGCGTCCCGCCGGCCACCGGGTTCGTCTCCCTGCGTTACCAGCCCCGCAATTCGACGCGCTTCTACGTCGAGCCTTATGCGATTCTCGCGGGGCGGCAGAACCGCCTGTCATCGCTCGACCTGTCAGACCGCCGCACGGGGGCGCCCCGCTCGCGCGCGCAAATCCAGAACTACTTCCGCCGCGGCGCATGCGTGCGCGGCGTGACGACGCCGGGCGCAACGGGCTGCGGCTCCGCCGGGGGCATTCTGATTTCGACCGGCGAGACGCTCTTGCAGGTGCAGAACCGCCTGCTGCCCATCGGGGCTACCATCAACGGCGTGACGGTCGTCAATAACGACACGAGCGTCCCGCTCTACCCGTACCTCCCCGGCTACGGGCTGGTCGGCCTGCGCGGCGCTTTCCGCTTCGACGAGCACTCGGAGGTCTTCTTCGATTTCGAGAACATCGCGGACAAGCAGTATCGCGGCATCAGTTGGGGCGTTGACGGCGCAGGCCGAGGCGTGACGCTGCGCTATCGATACAAATTTTAACTATGCTCAACGCGGCCGCCAGCCCTCTCTCATTTCTAAAAACTTTCGCCTGTGACCGCGCGCCTGAGCGCGGCCGTTGACAGGCGCAAAGAGCCGTTTGAAGCCCCGCGCGCGACGGCGCATCCGTTGGCGATGCGTCGCGTCCTTCGCGGGGCTTCGCTCGCTCTCGTCTCAAGTATTCCTCAAGTCCCTCCCGAAATGGCTCAAGTATTTCTCAAGCCGCCTCTCTAGACTGCATGCGTTCCGATAGACGCTCGACCGAATCAAGGATTGAACATCGCCGTTAGAGCAGACACCTCGCCGCTCGGCGTTCGACCCCTTACAGAGCGCACACACGCCGACAATTAAGGAGAGAAAGAGCATGTTTCGTTTCAACCAAATTCTGCTGGCCTGCGCCACGCTCATCCTGCTTGGCTTCGCGGCCACGCCCGCCGTCGAGGCCGACACGGTCGTCTTGCCGACCTTCATTGACCGCACCACGTTCAACGCGGCCGCGCCGACCAACACCACCGTCGATTTCCAAACCTCGACGCCCGGCAGCACCTATTCCAGTTCGATGTCGGTGACGGGACTGACCTTCGCCTTCACCGGCACGGGCGCGCCCGTGTGCGGAGCGTGCGGCGTCGGCATCGTCTCCGGCGCGAACCCCAACTTCGGTTTGAGTCCCGATAACAACGCGCTCTTTGTCAATGCGTCGGGCACGGACTTCAACGTCAACACCCTCTTAATCACGCCTTCGTCGGCGATGCGCGCCATCGGCTTCGACTTCAAAGGCAGCAACGGGACGCAAGTGCCCGGAGCCAGCCCCGCGTCCTACCGCATCACCGTCACGCTCGCGAACGGCGATACGCACACGATTGAGGTGGCAAACCCGTCCTACACCAACTTCAGCTTCATCGGCTTCAGTTCGCCCGACGTGGACATCGCTTCGGTCGCCATCGCCACGCTCTCCGGCGGGCAGCCGCTTCTCGACAACATCTCTTTCAGCGCAACGTCCGAACCCGTCCCCGAACCGGCCACGATGGTGCTCCTCGGCACGGGGCTGGCGGGCGTGGCCTCCTTCGTGCGCAAGCGTCGCCGCTCGAATCGCGACGGTGGCGACGACGAGGCGGAAGAACCCCTGCCGCCGCAGGAATAGACCATAGCCGGGAAGAAACGAAACACGTGCGCGCCCGCCGCTTGCCCTGACGGGCGCGCACGAAAATTCTCTCCGCGCCCGTCACACGGATGCGCCTACGAAGTTCTCTCTCGCGTGCGCTGTCGCATCAGCAGCGCGACTCCAAATCCTCTGCCGTTGCCGAAAGGAGCTAGTCCCATGCCCCGCTTTGCCAAACAACCCGGCTGCCCCGCCTCCGCCACGCTTCAAGCCTACGGCGCGAACGCGCTCTCTTTTCTCGCGCGTCCCGGCATCAACGCACACCTCGAAGCATGCGAATTTTGCGGCGCGGAATTGTCTCTGCTCGCTCAACCCGCGCCCGCCATCGAGCCGCCGCCGGACGAGGTCGAGACGCCATCCATGCCGCTGGCCTTTCGCCTGTTCGCCCAGAGCGCGCTGGCAGGTATCGCCTCCGCGCGCGCCGAAGAAACACTTGCGGCTTGAGACGCCGTTCAACGGGGGAGAGATGAAAAAATTCGTGCCGCGCTCGTTTAGAGTGCCGTTCAAAAATATTCTCTGCGGCCTGTGCGTCGTGTGCTTCGTCGCCTTCGCCGCCGCCACCGCCGCGCGAGCCGATCAAGTGAGGGTCGCGGGCACCACGTCCGGCAGTTTCACGAGTCTCGGCGGCACGACGACGGGCGCGACGCTGATGGGTTTGCAGTACCTCAATTCCAGTTTCGACGTGACGACCACGAACGGCGGGCGCATCCTGAACGGCGCGGCCGCGAGTCCTGCGGGAACGAACCTCAACAACCTCGGCTCGTTCTACATCACGCCGCCCGCCGACCCGACCCTCGACAATTACAACGGCAGCGCGTTCACGCTCGTCATCAATTTTGCAGCGCCGACCGGCATCGCGGGCGGGCAGATGACGACCTACACGGCCGCGCTGACGGGCATCGTCGAGCGCGTCGGCCCGACACAGAGTTACAGCGTCAACGTACGCTTCGACAATCCCATACAGACCTTCAGCTTCACACGCGCCGACGGCACGACGGGCACGTTCACCCTGACGGTGGGCGACGTGCTCGGCCTCACGCCGAACTTCGCGCGCGCCGTCACGGGCACAATCTCGAATGCCTCGGAGACGCCCGCTGCCGTGCCCGAACCGGCGACGCTGGCGCTGCTCGGCACGGGGTTGGCCGGTCTCGTCGCGCGGTCGCGGCGCAGGCGGCGGCAGCCGGAAGACGTGGCCTGAAGCGGAAAATTTGTGCCGCAGCCCCGTCAGGGGCGGAAGATTTATAGCCCACGGCGCGAGCCGTGGGATCAAGTGATAGATAAAATTGAGAAGCCCCGTCAGGGGCGAAAGATATTCGCGCTCGAACTTCTTTCGCTCCTGACGGGGCTTCGGGCATTCCGGGAATGCTACGAAGCCGACCCCTCTAATGAATCTTTGAGGTCATGCGCTTGCCGCGGCTGATAGCAGGCCAACGTAAATTTCCCCTAATTTCTTACAGAAAAAGCCTGTTTTCCGTGGGTTTTTCGTCGCCCGGCCGTCCTCAAGTATTCCTCAAGAATTTCTCAAGTCCCGTCTCTATCCTGTACCCGTTCACAAGTAGCTCGAAGCAGTCGTGCAACGAAAGTCGGAAATGCCCGCACGCGACGCCGAAGCCCCTGAGATTAACTGACGCCACCACGCTCGAAGGAGAATGACCATGATTCGTCCGCTGCCCACACGATTCAACGCCCCGAATTTTTTCCGCCTGTTGATACTATCGGCCTTCGTAGTTGTGGTGGCCGCCGGCCTGTTCGCGAGCGGCGGCGAGGCCGCTTCGCCCGCCAGCGGCACGCTCACGACGGCCAACACGGCGTCGAACCCGCTGCGCTACACGGCGGGGCCGTTCAACGTGCCGAACGTGACGGGCTTTGCGGGCGCGCTTCAATGCTCCGCGGCCACGCCCTGCGACGACTATGCGCTCGACGTTGACGTGCCCGCCGGTCTTCTCGACACGCATCAGGTGCGCGTGGCGATGACGTGGCCGAACGCCACGGCCGACTTCGACTATCGCATCTACCTGCGCAATGCCAACGGCACGGCGGGAGAGGAAGTGCTCTCCATCGGCACTTCGGCCGACCCGGAGATCGGCGTGCTGCCGGCCGTCAAGCGTTCCTATCTCGTTCGTATAGTCCCGTTTGCGCCGCTCGGGCAGAGCGTCGCAATGGCGATCAGCTTCGAGCCGAAGACGGGACGCTTCAATCAGGCGACGGGCACCGCGCCGCGCTATCACAATTATCAACCGTCGGGCGGCCTCGGCGCGTCCGCCGCCGAACCGACGCTCGGCGTCAACTGGAACACGGGCAAGGTGATGTTCATCGCCGACCTCCAGACCCTGCGCGTCACCTTCAACGATGCGACCTCGCCCGCGACCGCGACTTGGGAAGACAAGAGCTTCCTCCTGACCTCGCTCAACACGCTCGACCCGATCCTCTACACCGACCGGCAGACCGGCCGCACCATCATCTCGCAACTCGCCGGGACGAACAGCCTCTCGGCCTTGACCGACGACGACGGCGAGACGTGGATTCCGAACGAGGGCGGCCCTCTCACTTCCGGCGTTGACCACCAGACTATCGGCGGCGGCCCCTATCATGCGCCGCTCACAGGCGGCACGGCCGCCTATCCGAACGCCGTCTACTACTGTTCACAGGATTTGGTCACGGCCTTCTGCGCGCGCTCCGACGACGGCGGTTTGACCTACGGCCCCACCGTCCCGATGCAGATACTCACCTGCGGCGGCATCCACGGCCACGTGCAGGTCGCGCCCGACGGCACGGTCTACGTTCCGCACCGCCAGTGCAACTCGAATCAGGCCGTGGTCGTCTCCGAGGACAACGGCATCACGTGGGCGATTCGCACCGTGGCCGACACGGACGCGACCACCTCCACCTACGACAGCATCCCCGGCGATTGGGACCCGGCCGTCGGCGTCGGCAGCGGCGGCACGGTCTATTTCGGCTACGAGAACGGCGACGGCACGCCGCACATCGCCGTCTCGCACGACCGCGGGCAGACGTGGGTTGAAGACCAGAACGTCGGCATCGCCCACGGCATCCGCAACACGGCCTTCCCGACCGTCATCGCCGGCGACGACGACCGCGCGGCCATCGCCTTCCACGGCTCGACCGACGCCGACAACACCGACGCGGGCGTCTGGCATCTCTACGTCGCCACCACCTACGACCGCGGCAAGACCTGGACGGTCACGAACGCCACGCCGAACGATCCAGTCCAGCGCGGCTCGATCTGCACCGAAGGCTTCGGCGTCGGAGCCTGCCCCAAAGGCGACCGCAACCTGCTCGACTTCATGGACATTCAGGTGGACAAACAGGGGCGCGTGCTCGTCGGCTACGCGGACGGCTGCGTGGGTTGCTCCAGCCCCTCCGGTTCGCGCTCCAAGTTGGCGACCATCGCACGCCAGACCTGCGGCCGTCGCCTGTTCAAACAATTCGACCCGGCGACCGACGATTGCGGCGGCAGCGCAACGCCGACCCCGACGCCCACGCCGACGCCCATCGAGGGCAACGGCTGCGTCCTTCCCGGCGCGAAGATCATCACCGACGCGACGGGCGACCAGACCGGCGCACCGAACGCAAACCAGCAGCAGGATTTTGAATCCATCTCCATCGCCGAGCAGTATCCGGCGACGGGCGGCCAACTCGTCGTCACGATGAAGTTCAACCAACTCGACCCGAACCTGCTCACGCCGAACGCGAGTTGGACGACGCTCTTCAACGCGACGCACGCCGACGGCACTTCAACCACCTACTTCGTCAGCGCGGACAACAACTCATTCGACAACCCCGCCGGCATGTCCTACAACTACGGCTTCGTCGATGTGACGAACCAGAATCTCAACACGTCCGTCGGCGCGGCCGACAGCGGCGTGATCGACGCGGCCACCAAGACCATCACGATCAAGGTTGCACTCAACAAGTTTAAGAAACCCGTCGCGGGCACGGGCGGGGCGACGCTCTCCGGCGCGCAGGTTGATTTCTCGGCGGGCAAGAAGATCGTCGCCGTCAACGGCCGCACGAGCCTCCTTGTCGGCGCGCTCGGCACGGGCTTGATCAGCACGATTGATTCGACCGCCAGTAACGAGTACACCTTCTCCGGTCAGGCCGTCTGCACGGGCGGCGCGACGCCGACGCCGACGCCGACCGCAACTCCGACGCCGACCCCGACCGCCACGCCCACGCCTACGCCGACGAGCGACGTGCGCTGCATCGTGCCCGGCCTCGAAGTCATCACGGATGCGGGGGGCGACCAGACTGGCGCGCCGAACACCAACGCCTCGCAGGACATCAGGAGCGTCTCCATCGCCGAGCAGTATTCGGCGTCGGGCGGCCAACTCGTCTTCACGATGAAGGTCGGAGACTTGACTTCGACCATCACTCCGAACGCTTCGTGGCGCGTCGCCTTCAACGCGACGCATGCCGATAATACGTTCACCACTTACTTCGTCACCGTGGCGAACAACTCGAACGGCAACCCGACGGGCATCTCCTACAACTACGGCTTCGTTGACACGTCGCGCAACAACCTCAACTCCACGGTCGGCACGGCCGACGGCGGCTCGATGTCCGCCGATAACGACACGCTCACCGTTGTGCTCAATGTGAACAAATTGCGCAAGCCCGTCGCCGCCGCGACCGGGCAGACGCTCACGGGTGCGCAGGTCGATCTCTCGGCGGGCAAGTCGCTCGGCGCGATCAACGGCGCGACCAGCATCCTGCTCGGCGCGCTCGGCAACGGCCTCAACGTCAACGTCGATTCCACCGGACAGGGCAACTACACGATGGCGGGCGCGAGTATCTGCCCGGTCGTCTCCGCGACGCCGACGCCGACGCCCATCGGCGGCGGCGGTGGCGTGAGCGACCCGGCGCGCTTCCACATCTTCGCCGCGCCCGCGGGCGTGGCCGAAGACGCGGGCGAGCCGAGCATCGGCGTCAACTGGAAGACCGAGCGCACCTTCGGCAACAGCAGCGGGCTTATCCCGAACGGCGGCACGGTCACTTACTTCGGCGGCTTCCTGCCCTACATGCTGCGCGTGACGTTCGATGATTCGGTGTCGCCCGCCAAAGTCACCTGGGATCAGGCGAACCTCGTCGTCGCCAACGCCCCGCGCGTCTTCGGCGACCCGATCCTGTTCACCGACTCGAAGACTGGTCGCACCTTCGTCTCGCAGGAGTTGGGCTTGACGCCGCTCGGCTCGACGATGGAATTCACGGACGACGACGGGCGCACCTTTACGCCCTCGACGGGTTCGGGCGCGCCTTCCGGCATTGACCACCAGACGGTCGGCGGCGGCCCCTACGCGCAGCCCATCCCGGCCGGCGTCAACCCGACCTACCCGCACGGCGTCTGGTACTGCT
Organism: Pyrinomonadaceae bacterium; assembly: GCA_036389555.1. Classification (GTDB taxonomy): domain Bacteria; phylum Acidobacteriota; class Blastocatellia; order Pyrinomonadales; family Pyrinomonadaceae; genus JAIVJZ01. Next base: position 5,345 of record DASVPS010000348.1, on the reverse strand, counting down.
CGCAGTCCATCGCCGACGCCGTGTGCGCGCTCTCGCTCGACGGCGGCATCACCTTCGGCCCCAGTGTGCCGATGTTCACGCTCGCCGATTGCGTAGGTCTCCACGGCCACATCAAGATCGGCGCGGACGGCACGGCCTACGTCCCGAACAAGGGTTGCGGCGGCTCGCTCCCATTACACGACAACGGTAAGCAGGCGCTCATTCTTTCCGAAGACAATGGCCTCACCTGGAAGATTCGCCCGGTGCCGGGTTCATCGAGCGCGGGTCTCGGTCAGGATTGGGATCCGTCGGTCGGCGTCACCGCCGACGGCAAGTCGGTCTATTTCGGCTACCGCGACATCAACGGCCGCGCACGCATCGCCGTCACGCACAACAAGGGCTTGACGTGGATCAACGATCAGGAGATCGGCACGGCGCTCGGCATCAAGAAGATCGCCTTCCCGGCCGTGGTCGCCGGCGACGGCGGCGTGAACACGGGACGCGCGGCCTTCGCCTTCTACGGTTCGACCACCGACGGCCTCGATACCGATGTGAACTTCCCCGGCGTCTGGTATCTCTACGTTGCCACGACCTACGACGGCGGCAAGACCTGGACGGTCACGAACGCCACGCCGAACGATCCGATTCAGCGCGGCGGCATCACCCACGCCGATCCGGGTCGCAACATGCTCGACTTCTTCGACGCGACGATTGACAAGCGCGGCCGCGTGCTCGTCGGCTACGACGACGGCTGCATCGGCGCGTGCGTCCAAAGCCCGCCGAACTCCTTCTCGGCCAAAGCGACCATCGCGCGCCAATCGGGCGGCAAGCGAATGTTTGCGGCCTACGATCCGCCGTCGGCGACGGTCGCCGGTGCGCCCGCCGTCACGGGCAGCCGCAGCGGCGCGAACGTCAACCTCTCCTGGTCAACGCCCGACAACGGCGGCTCGGCCATTACGGCTTACAAGGTCTATCGCCGCGACGGAGCCAACGTCACGATGCTCGGCACGACCGGCGGCACAACCTTCACCGACACGGCTTACACGGCCGGTCAGGTTTACCGCGTGACGGCCGTCAACAACACGGGCGAAGGAGCTTACAAGGAATACAACCCTGTGAACGCGGTCGCCGCGAGCGCGTGCGAGGGAGCCGGCGTTCTCGTCGTCAGCGATGTGAACAACGAGGGCGGCGATCTCGACACGCAGCAGAACACACCGCCCGATGCGCGCGTCAACATCAAGTCGCTGTCCATCGCCGAGCCGTACCTCGGCGCGGGCGTGAACAAACTCGTCTTCACGCTGAAGGTCGGCGCTTCGACCTCGGGCAACGCCGCGCCGCCTTCGAGCCAGTGGTTCATCATCTGGAACAGTCGGCAGCCGGACGTGAACTTCGACCGCCGCTACGTGGCGATGTTGTCCGACGCATCGGGCAACGTGAGGTTCGAGTACGGCAAGTTCGGCGCGGCCACGCCGCTCGACGGCAGCGCCATACCCAGCCCGAACACCAACCAGCCGACGAAACTCGGCGACGCTTCTGGCAACTACGACCCCGCTAACGGCACGATCACCATCACGCTCGCGACGGCCAACGCAGAAGGTGTGACGGCCGGGCAATCCTTAAGCGGCGTGAACGCGCGCTCGTTCTTCGCGCGCCCTGAAGCGGGCATACGCAACGCGGCCACCGCCTCCGACATCACGGGCGACGGCACGTACACGCTCGTCGGCAACGGGTCGTGCGCGGGCGGCGCGTCGTCGGCCGCAGGCACGGGCACAATCGCGGAACGCTACGATTCCGTCGCCTGGCAAATCGCGGCGCGGGTCATCAACTTCACGCTCTGACGGACGCGAGCGGCCTTATAGCGCCGCCCGTCGCCCGCGTGGCAATCTAGTGGCTCGCGTCGCTCGACAGGGGACGCGAGCCATCTTTGTTCTCAGTTTGAAACGCGGCTTCACCGTCGCCCGCGAAGAGTTGCCGAACGGAGATCGAATGATGTTAGGATACGCGCACGTTCCGCCAGTTCATTCGTTGAAGCGTATCTAAAAATTTCCATGAGTAAGAGACATCCGAGACAAAAAGGTCGGAAGTCAGTCGCCCCGGCGACCGCAACGGGTCGCCCTTCGTGGCTGCCGCTTGCGCTCATCGCGTGCGTCCTTGTGCTCGCCGTCATTGGCGGCGTGTGGCTCTGGCGTTCGTCACAGACGCCCGCCGGGAGCGTCGCGGAAGGGTCGCCGGGCGCGAGTCCGCCGCGTGCGGCGGGGAACGCGAGCGCGCCCGTGACGATTGAAGAGTTCGGCGATTACCAGTGTCCGCCGTGCGGCGCGGTCTATCCCGAACTGGAAAAGATCAGAGAAGATTACGGCGACCGCGTGCGGCTCATCTTTCGCCACTACCCGCTCACGCGCATCCACCCGAACGCGCTCGCCGCCGCCCACGCGGCCGAAGCCGCCGGGCTGCAAGGCAAGTTTTGGGAGATGCACGGGCAGCTTTATCGCGAGCAAAAATCCTGGCAGAACTCTGCTGATGCATCCGCGCGGTTCGTCGCCTACGCGCGCGCGCTCGGCCTCGACGCCGAACGCTTCACGCGCGACGTGAACGGCGAAGACGTGGACAAGCGCATCGTCGCCGACCACGAACGCGCCAAGTCGCTCGGCGTGGACGGCACGCCCGCTTTCTTCGTCAACGGGCGCAAGCTCCCGCCCTCGGCCGTCGGCGGCAAAGACGTGCGCGCCGCGATTGACGCCGCGCTCGGCGGCGGACGCTAGGACGCGCAGCGTCTTGAAATTTTAAGAACACCACGGCTATTCAAAGCATCTCTGGAGGAAGATTCCGGCATGAGCCATCATCTACGTTTCATCTTTGCCCTCTGGCTGCTCTTTGCGACGGCGTCCGGTTGCAACCAGAATTCGAGCAGCGCCGGGCAGCAATCGAACGCGAAGCAAACCGCTTCGCCGCAGGCGTCCGGCACGAACGCGAATGCGAGCGCGCCCAATCAAGCCGCTACTACAAACGGCGCGAACGCCGCCGCGCCGGCCGGTGCGACGAATGCGAACGCCTTCGACGTGTGCGCGCTGCTCACTTCGGATGACATCAAGGCCGTGCAGGGCGAGGCCGTCAGGGAGTCGAAGCCCGGACAGCGCGCCGGCACAGACTTCGCCGTCAGTTCATGCTTCTACACCACGCAGACCTTCACCAAATCGGTCAGTCTCGAAGTGACGCAGAAGGGCGCGAGCAGCCGGAGCGTGCGCGATTTCTGGAAAGCCAACTTCGCGGCCGCGCTCGACAAGCGCAACCAGAAAAACGAGCGACGCAAGAAACAGGGCAAACCGCAGGCGGGCGAACCGGCGCGACCCGTCTCCGGCATCGGCGACGAAGCCTACTGGATCAGCACCAACGCCAACAGCACGCTCTACGCCTTCAAAAACGACACGCTCGTCCGCATCAGCATCGGCGGCACAGACACCGAAGAGGCGCGCATGAAGAAGATCAAGACGCTCGCCGAAAAAGCTCTCGCGCGCCTGTGAGCAGAGGACGGCCGCATTAAAGGCATCGGGTCAATAACCGCGAAGCGGCGACAGCAGCTAATAGCCCCGCGCTTACGTGCGAGACTATTACCCGTCGCCGCTTCGCGCGACTCTGACATGCACGCCGCTTCGCTGTTTGCTCTCGCTGCCCTGCGTCTATTTACTCTCGCCGCGTCGCACCCCTCCGCCTCCTCCGCCTGAAACTTTACGCGCGCGCTTTCCGTTAGCACACAGGCTTCTGTAGAATAGGCGCGCAACTTTTTTCAACCGTTCGACCACGTGTTTCCGTTGAAGCGACGCGCCCGCTCCGACGCTATGTAAGCCGTCGCCCGCGCGTCTGAACTGCGCAACGACGAAGGCGATGCGGTTGATGTCTCAACGCTCAAAAGTATTCAAGTGATTTTCAGCGCCGCGCCCGTCAATCGTGTGCGCGCGCAAATTTTGCATCCAGTCTGTTTCAAGTTTGGAGGTTCTATGAGAAATCGCGTCCGCCGCTTCTCCGTCGCGGCTCTCGGCCTTGTGCTCTCGCTCTCGGCTCTCACGCCCGCGCAGGCGCAAAAAAGAAGGGCTTCGGCCGCCGCTCCGGCCGCCGCGCCGTCGAAGAACAGCTTCAACGTGCCCGTCACTTATTACAAACTGCCGAACGGCTTGAAGGTCGTGCTCTCGCAGGACACGAGTTCGCCCACGGTCGCCATCGCCGTCTATTACCAGATCGGTTTTCGCATCGAGCCGCGCGAGCGCACGGGCTTCGCACACCTCTTCGAGCACATGATGTTTCAAGGCTCGCAGAATCTGGGCAAGATGGAGTTCATACGCCTCGTCCAGCAGAACGGCGGCATCCTGAACGGCTCGACCCGCTTCGACTTCACCAACTACTTCGAGATCATGCCCGCGCACAAACTGGAGACGGGATTGTGGGCTGAGGCCGACCGCATGCGCGGACTCAACATCACGGAAGACAATTTGAAGAACCAGCAGGGCGTCGTCGGCAACGAAGTCAAGGTCAACGTCTTGAACGCGCCCTACGGCGGCTTCCCCTGGCTCGACATGCCGCAGTATGCCAACACCAACTGGTACAACGCGCACAACTTCTACGGCGACCTCGAAGACATCGAAGCCGCCAAGCTCGAAGAGGTGCAGCAGTTCTTCAAGACCTACTACGCGCCGAACAACGCCGCGCTCGTCGTCGTCGGCGACTTCAACGAGGCGGAAGCGCGCTCGATGATCGAAAAGTATTTCGCCGGCATCCCTTCGTCGCAACTGCCAACGATGCCCGACCTGACCGAGCCGCGGCAGGAGACCGAGCGCAACGCCGTCAAACAGGATGCGCTCGCCAAACAGCCCGCGCTCTCCTTCGCCTACCACATGCCGCCGCGCAACACGCCCGAATTTTACGCGATGGGCTTGCTCGACCAGTTGCTTTTGCAGGGCGACGACAGCCTCCTGCGCCAGGAACTCGTCAAGCGCCGCGCCTACACCGACAGCGTTCTCGGCGGCACGAATTTGCTCGGCAACATGTACAACTATCAGGGGCCGATGATCTGGCTCGGCTATCTCTTCCACGATCAGAAGACGAAGCCGGAGGAGATCATGTCGGCGGTGGATGTGGTCGTCAAAGGCGTGCAGGACAAACCCGTCTCGCCGCAGATGGTCGAACGCGCGCTCACCAAAGTGCGCTCCAACTTCTACGACATCCTCGGCCAGTTGAACGGCTTCGGCCGCGCCGACCTGCTCGCCAGCTTCGCGCTCTTCGACGACAACCCGGCGCGCATCAACACGCTCGAAGCGGAGTTTCGCAAAGTGACGCCGCAAGTCATCCAGCGCACGGCGCGCGAATACCTGCGC